>JAFYQH010000064.1 GCA_017547205.1 Bacteroidaceae bacterium
AAAATCACCTCTTGGCATTGAGTACAAGAACGATACAGAGTTCTACATTTTGAACGGTTCACAGTACTTCAAGGTTGGCCCTGTTGACGGTGACGCGGATAGCTATTATCCATACTGCGACGCTCCATTGAGCATGGCTGAACTTTGGACATTGGAACCTGTTGAGAACGAAACCGGCATTGAGAATGTAGATGACAATGTAGAATGTGAAAACGTTAAAGTAAAAGGCATTTACGATTTACAGGGTCGCAAGATAGAGACAATTACAGATTCCGGTATCTACATAATCAACGGTAAAAAAGTTTTAGTTAAATAAACACATTTGCATTCTTAATAGGTCTACATCGCTGATGTAGACCTATTTTTTTTGTATCTTAGCAAAAAAAATAGGTAATAATATAGCAATTGACCCACATACTAAAAACGCGTTGATGTCATATCGAACGAACGTGAGATATCTCGTATATTGTTGCTAGAGATCCCTCGTCGCTTTGCTCTGTCGGGATGACATTGCTGGGTCAACATCTATATTATTGCTAAAAAATATTAAAAGATGTAACGTTCACGTTTTTTTTGCGTCCTATAAATATGGGGATGGAAAACCAAGAACGAAAATACAATACTAAAAGCATTCATATGAGAAGAATAGCGACCTTGTTTGTGCTCATTGCAGCTTTCGTTACAACAGCCATTGCGCAGAGCAGGATTGACAGCGTTGCATACCGTGCGCTGCAGGTGGGAAAAGTGATGCAGCAGGAGCGTGTTTACCTGCACTTCGACAATACGGCATATTACCTTGGCGAGACTTTATGGTTCAAGGCCTATGTGTCGTTCGGTCTTAACGACAGGCCGAGCACGCTCAGCAAGGTGCTGTATGTGGAGTTGGTGGCTCCCGAAGGATACGTTGTTGAAACAAAGAAATACAAACTCGACGAGAAGGGAAGCTGCCACGGAGAGTTCGAACTGAACCCGTTGTTGCTGTCGGGATACTACGAAGTGCGTGCATACACACGCTACATGCTCAACTGGGGCAAGGATGCGGTGTTCAGCAGAGTATTCCCGGTGTTCGACAAGGTGAATGCCGACAACTGGGACTTCAAGAACATGCTCGACCGCAGGAGAGGATTCAACGAGAAGGGCAAATGGGTATCGGCCGAACTGCCGGAGGCTACACTTGACTTCTTCCCCGAGGGTGGTAACCTGGTGGCCGGGTTGGAGAGCAAAGTAGCATATGAACTGCGCGGGAATGACGGCCTGTTCGGCGAGGAGAAAATTACGGTCTACGAGAACGGGAATGTGCTGCTCGAGAGCAAACCTGCACACATGGGAAAGGGGGTATTCACCATCACCCCGAAGAAGGGTGCCGAATACCGTGCCGAAACCAGCATGAAGAACAGCAAAGGCAAGATTGAGAAGTTCACGTTCAAGCTGCCCGAAGTGGAGGACGAGGGTGTGGTGATGAGCATTGACGAACGTGGCGACAGCATTCACGTGACTATAACAAACAATATTGAGAAGGATAGTACTCTTGGATTTGCCATACTCTACCGTGGCACCATGGGATTCTACAAGAAACTGGAGACCGGAACACAGGTTACTCGCTATGCGATTGCAAGGAACAGCCTGCCCGAGGGTGTGAACCGAGCCGTACTCTTTGCCGATGAGACATTGCCGCTGGCCGAGAGGCAGTTCTTTGTGCAGCATGAGGAGCTACAGAACAACGGTAGAGGGACAGTGAAGCTGCATGTGACGGCAAACGGCTACCACGTGCATAACCTTGATGCCAAAGCCAACGAGAAGATTACACTGAAACTAACACGCGAAGACGGGAAACCAATCCCCGACGGCAGCGACCTGTCACTGACCATTGGTGATGCCATGGGCACGCAGAGCACGTCGTACAAGTACAATATGTACAGTTACCTGTTGCTCGGGTCGGAGCTGAAGGGATATATACCCGATGCTGCACAATATTTTGACCCGGAGAACACAAGCCGCAAGGAGCAGCTCGACTTGCTGATGCTGACGCACGGATGGACCTCGTATGACTGGCACATGCTTGCGCGCAAGGAGATTGAGGACATGCAGCCCATAGAGCGCGGCATCACTGTAAAGGGCAAGTTCTTCCAGAAGCACAGGAAAACGGTAAATGGGGACAAGAAAACCAGTGTAGTACCGCAGAAATACAACCTCACACGCCTTGACATAGCTACGGACGGGAAGAATGTGACAACAACTACGTTCCGCACCGACAGCACCGGCTCGTTCGTGCTTGAACTTGACGATTTCTACGGCACACGTATCGCATCGATGCGCCCGCAGACAACATTCAAGCATAGCGCGAACATCTCATACCAGTTCGCGCTCGACCGCTACTACTCGCCGGGGTTCCGCCTATACGACTATTGGGAACGTCACCTCGGCGAACCAATGAGCCAGAGCATGGCCGACAGCCTTGTGAAAATGAACCCGTTCGAGTATATGCTGTCGTCGCTGGAGGTGGTGGCCGACAGGAAGAAGGAGATGAACGGACGACCACCACATAGCGAAATGCGGTTCAACTACCTGGACGAGTGGGAGTATGCGCAGGATGTGACATACCTTGACCAGTTCAACACATACGAGGACCAGCTGTTCAGGGATGCAGTGGATGACATGCATATACTGGAGAACAATGTAGGTGACACCGACATGGAGAGCGGGACTACCGACCAGGTGGCAAACGGAGCCTTTGACGTGAATGAGATTATCGAGAATGGCGAGATAATGTCGGTTCCGCTGAAAGACTCGACCATGAACTACGAGGTGATAAAGTATATCGGTAGCATGCGAGTAAGCAACGAGAGCAGGACACTCACTGTAAAGCATGAGTATGACCACACGCTCACCGCAAACGATGTAGTGCTGAGCGCGATGAGACGCCACAATTACGGTTGGGCTTACTGGGTGCAACTGATGGTGGTGCTGGGCAACTACAGCCCGGACGGAGTGCCTGCTCCCGACATGGAGTACCTGAGAGGAATACCCGATGTGGACAAGATGACGAACTTCAAGGAGTTTGTGATAAGGAGCGACGAGAAGACACGACTGCAGTTCGAGAACAGGGATATACACTGGACACCGCTGGGACGAATGATGGACAACAAGATTCCTGTACAAAAGTTCTACAAGGGTTTCCTGTCACAGAGCTACCTATTTGCAGGAGAGGATGTGGACGACTGCCCGAGCAGCCGCATATTCTATGACCGCATAGAGATGAGGAACGGACTGGCATACCCCATGAACCCTAACTACGTGGCATGCATGATACCTTATACCGCCGAAGAACGCGCCAGCGGCGTTGTTCCCGAGTTTGCGGCTACGGGCAGTTCTATGCGCTATACATCGGTGCAGGGATACAGCGAAAGCAAGAAGTTCTACTCGCCCGACTACAGCAGCATGAAGCCGCAGGAAAAGGATTACCGCCGCACGTTGCTGTGGGTTCCCGAGATTGAGATAAAGGAGGGTGAGGCGACAATCGAACTTTACAACAGCAGCAACTGCCGCAACATAAACGTTACTGTTGCCGGACGTGACGGAGAGGCGATATACAGCAACGACGAGGGGTTTGCCACACGACTGCACAAGGAGAAGAGGGCCAATGCACCGCAGCAGCCCGGCAACACTGCCGGAGCGGACAAAACTGACCCTGACAGCGACGGACAGTATATTAACGTGGAGATGGACCCGACACTAAAGGCTCAATGCGCACACGAGCATGAGAAGGGTGTCATATACTACAACCAGAAGAAGTACAGGAACGCCATTACAATTTTTGCCGAACTTGTACAGTACAAGTATGCCCCTGCGATGTATTATGTGGGAATGTGCTACAGGGACGGAACCGGACTGGCCGTAAACAACGGACTTGCGGTAAAGTTCTTCATGGAGGCTGCCAGGAATGGTGACGCAAAGGCACAGCATGACCTTGCCGTTATGCTCGACGAGGGTGCTATTGTGGAACGTGACACGGCTGAGGCACATGCATGGTTCCGCCGTGCTGCCCTGCAGAAGGAGCCGCGTGCAATGGTGGAGATGGCACGGCGCTACAAGAATGGCTACATTGTAAACAAGGATATGGCCGAATGCGAAAAGCTTCTGACAGAAGCTGCAGAGCTCCAATATCCCGAAGGGTTGCATGCCTATGGCCTGTACATGATTGAGAACGGCAAAGAGGGTGTTGAGTACATAAGGGCCGCAGCACAGCAAAAACTGGAGGATGCAATGCTGTATATGCTCGAACATGAGCACAATGCAGGTAACTTCAAGGTGGCTTACGAATATGCCAAGGAACTGTCCATGAAAGGCAACCATAATGGTACAAAGCGCATGGCCGACTACTACTACGATGGCAAAGGCGTGGGACGCGACAAACAGTTGGCAAGGGACCTCTACCGCGAGGCTGCAAACGCAGGAAACGAAGAGGCTACAAAAATTCTGAAATATCTATAATTGGGCTTGATGCTCTTTGAAAGGAGATTGTTTTTTTGTTATTTTGCAATGACAATAGCAGTAAGCCGATGGAGAGAACAAAGGAGATAGAGGCTAATGGATGTGCACTGCAGTTGCAGTGTGAACCTATAGGATGCGTACGCATAGGCTTTGTGGGCCTGGGAGTGCGTGCCAAGCGTGCCGTGCACCGCATGATGCACATTGAAGGATGCCGCATAACAGCCTTGTGTGACCTTGTCTGTGAAAACATTGACGAAGCTGTAAGAATTGTCACAGATGCAGGAGGTGAATTACCGGAGTGTTTTACCGGCGAGAGTGGTTGGAAAGAGCTTTGCTGCAAGGAGAATGTAGACCTTGTATACATTTGCACTGACTGGACCAGCCATGCCGGCATTGCCGTGTATGCGATGGAACAAGGGAAGCATGTGGCAACAGAAGTACCTGCTGCTACAACCGTGGCCGACTGCTGGAGACTGGTAGATACGGCAGAGACTACCCGCCGCCATTGCATTATGCTCGAGAACTGCTGCTACGATGAGTTTGAACTGTGCACACTGAATATGGTGCAGAAAGGCATGTTGGGAGAGATTGTACATGCCGAGGGCTCGTACCTGCACGACCTGCGCGAGCGTATAGAGACCAACGATGAAGGGGGACGCAAATGGAGCAACTGGCAGGTGGAGTTCATGAACAGCCACAACGGGAACCCCTACCCCACACACGGGCTTGGACCTATTGCACTCGCAATGGGCATAAACCGCGGTGACAGGATGAAGAGCATTGTTTCGTGCTCGTCGAAGCCTGTTGGCAACGGTACACTGCGTGGTAACATGAATAGTTCTATTATAACGACGGAGAAAGGGCATACCATACTTGTGCAACACTGCATGACATTGCCGCGCCCTTACAGCCGCTCGTTCCTCGTAAGTGGTACGGAAGGGTTCGCGCAGAAATACCCCGTTCCAATGTATGCGTTCGCACCGGACAGCGACAATGCGATAATGGGAGATGAATGCCGCGTCATGATGGACGAACAGTGCCACCCGTTCGTTGCGGAGTACAGGAAACGTGGAATGGAGTTGTGTGGCAGACGATGGATCGACTATGCCATGGACAGCCGCCTGATACATTGCCTCAACAACGGCCTGCCGCTTGACACGAATGTGTATGATGCTGCACTATGGAGTTGCCTTGTGGAGCTTACGGACACATCGGCAAGAGGTGGCGGAGTTCCTGTTGAGATCCCGGACTTCACTCGTGGCCGTTGGAGCAATAATGAGAAAAAGACTTTTTCGTAAAAGGTAAAAGGATACATAAAGAGTATGGCGGCCAAATGGCCGCCATACTCTTTATATTAACATGGAAAAGGAGTTCATGGCTTGCAAAACAATCAAGCGATTCCATCATTCAAAATTCCTTGCCTTGAAGTGAACTGCGACTGCTATAACAAGTGTCAGCACTCCACCCAGCACATAGGCCAAAATGCGGTTATCCATCCCGCACATCATGGGCGACACGAATATATATGACGAGCAGACATATGTCATGAACAGTGCGGGAACAAGACCTATCACAATCGGTTTATTCATACGGAACAGGTAGCTGGTTATGCACCACAGGGTTATAACGGCCAACGTCTGGTTACACCATGCGAAGTAGCTCCATATTGTCTGGAAAGGCAAGCCGAAGATAATGAACAGCGCAATGGCGAAGAGGGGCACCGAAACCGCCACTCTCTTGATGAACCGCTTCTGCCCTATAGCGAACATATCGGAGACAATGAGTCTTGCACAACGGAATGCTGTATCGCCCGACGTTACGGCACATCCTATCACACCAACGAGTACACATGCTGCGACAACTGGACCAAGAGTCGTCTCCGTTATCACATTTACCATTCTTGCAGTACTGCCGCCATACTGGGCTATGGCATCGTTGAGCCCCTCTACGCCACCCCAGAAGGCCATGCCTATGGCTGCCCAAATGAGGGCTATGATGCTCTCGGCTATCATTGCGCCGTAGAAGATGCTGCGCGACTGGCTTTCGGATGTCATGCAGCGTGCCATCATGGGCGACTGCGTTGCATGGAAGCCCGATATGGCCCCGCAGGCAATGGTGGTAAAGAGCATGGGAACTATCGGGAACTTTTCGGGGTCGGCAATGCAGTTCCTCAAGGAGGTTAGTTCGGGAATAACATAGGTACTGCTATGGAAAAGAAGAATATAGAGGATGCTGAATGCCATAATCAGCAACGCAAAGCCGAATATCGGATAGAAGCGTCCGATAATTTTGTCAATGGGTAACAGGGTTGCCAGTATGTAATACACTAGTATAACACCAAGGACAAGAAGCAGTTCCCATGTGGTGTTACCGAATGCGACTGACTCGAGAGCAGGAAGTGTGACGTTTGCTGCTACAAGCTCGGCCGGCTGGGACATGAACACCGCACCTACAAGTACCATGAGCAGGACCGAGAAAACACGCATGAAAGCTCTTGTTCCGCCACCAAGGTACTTGCCTATGATTTCTGGGAGGCTCGTACCGTTCTCCTTAAGCGATATGACACCGGCTACAAAGTCGTGCATGGCACCCATGAAGATACCGCCCAGCGTTATCCAAAGAAAAGCGACCGGGCCGTAGGCAGCACCGAGAAGAGCACCGAAGATGGGACCGAGACCGGCGATGTTAAGCAACTGTATGAGAAAGACCTTCCAGCGCGGCATGGGTATGTAGTCGACCCCGTCGTACATGGTGTTTGACGGCACCGGGTTTGAGGCATCTATGCCACAGACCTTCTCAAGGTATTTTCCATAGGTAAAATATGCCGCGACAAGTGCGGCAAGGCATAAAAGGAATGTTATCATAGCATTATCTTTTGTTTATTACTATCTTACTGTCTACAATTGTTATTTTCTCCTCATCGCAGAGAGAGCGCAAAAGGGCCGACATGGCCTTGCGGGTCAGTTTCATGGCATCGAGTTCATCGAGGGAATGAGGCTTGCCGTCGGAAAGGAGCTGCATGACCCACGAGGCAGGGGCTGTGACATCGGGCTGCTTGCCGGCAGCACGCACAGCGACACAAACGTCGCAGCTGCCGCATGGTGCAGTGCCCTTCTCGCCGAAATACTCGAGCAGGATGGAGCTGCGGCATTTGTCCTCGCGTGTCGCATAGCCCAACATGGCATTGAGACGGTCGGCAAAAATAGCCTTGCGCTCATCGTAGACCTCGCTTGCAAAACGGAGCTCGCTGCCCAGCACGCGATGGCGGGTGAATGTTATTATGGGACATTTCTTCGACGGGGCATATGCTACAAGCCCCTTGCTGGCAAGCGAAACGAGTATCTCGTACATGCGGTGACGGGTGAGCTTGGTTATGCGGGACAGGTAACGCTCGTCGATGAAGACATTGTCGGTGAAGAGACCGCTGTAGTTGCGCAATATGGCGTTTACAAGCAGTTCGTAGTCGGCCGGGAGGCCACGGAAACGGTAAAGGGCATCCTTGTCGACGATGAAACGAACACGGGAGGCGTACTCCATCTCCTCGACATACTCGAGGTAGCCCATGCGTGTGAGTATTCTCAACGCACTGTCGGTCTGCAGTGTGGGACGGTGGTATTTCTTGCAGAAATCGCCTAAAGAGAACTCGAAGGTGCAGTCAAGACCGTCGCCTAGTGCCATGCTGTAATAGTAGCACACCTCGTCGTAGACCCCACGTATAAAATCCTGTGGCGGAAAATTGTCGGACAGGCGGCGCGATACCACCCTGCTGTCGCCATTACCGAAAAGCGTAACAGCGTAGGCCTTGTTGCCGTCGCGGCCTGCACGGCCGGCTTCCTGAAAATAGGCCTCGACAGAACTCGGCAGGTCGACATGGACTACAAGACGGACATCGGGCTTGTCGATTCCCATCCCGAAGGCATTGGTTGATACCATGACACGTGAGATGCCGCTCTTCCAGGCCTGTTCCTTGGCGTCCTTGACATCGGGCGAGAGACCTGCATGGTAGTATTCAGCGGTAATGCCGTTGGAAATGAGGAAGTCGGCAACCTCTTTTGTCCTGTTGCGGTTGAGAGTGTATATTATGGCTGAACCGCCAATGCGGTTCAGGATGTGAAGCAGTTCCTTGGCCTTGTTTTCGGTACGGCGCACTACATAGACAAGGTTGCTGCGCCTAAAGCTCATGCTGTAGCAGTTCTCCTCGCGGAAGGCAAGCTGCTGCTGTATGTCCTTTACCACCTCGGGGGTGGCGGTTGCCGTCAGTGCCAGCACCGGAACTGTCGGGAACATGCTGCGCAGATTGCATATCTGGCGGTATGCGGGACGGAAGTCGTGCCCCCACTGGGAGATGCAATGGGCCTCGTCAACGGTTATGAGCCTGACCTTTACACGCTGTATCTTCTTTAGGAATAGGTCGGATGAGATGCGCTCTGGAGAAATGTAGAGGAACTTGTAGTCGCCAAAGATGCAATTCTCGAGAGCGGTAACAATTTCGCTTGTGCGCATGCCGGAATATACAGCAGTGGCCTTGATACCGCGAGAGCGCAGGTTGGCAACCTGGTCCTTCATCAGGGCTATCAGAGGGGTAACGACTATGCATAGGCCGTCACCGGCAAGCGTAGGAACCTGGAATGTTATGCTTTTACCGCCACCGGTGGGCATGAGACCGAGAGTATCGCGCCCGCTGCCGATACTATCTATTATTTCGCGCTGTATGCCGCGAAAGTCATCGAATCCCCAATACTCCTTTAGAATACCGCGGTAGACCATATGCTCTAACGGCTATGCCTGGTGTGTATGCTCTCTATCAGGAGCTGCACCTCGCCATGCTTGTAAACATTGTCCTCAAGGGTATAGCATATGTCGAACAGCTGCTTAGACTTTATGTACTTTGCCTGACGGCTCTGACCGAAGGCTATACCGTTGAGTATCGTGTTCGACATGTTGTCGACCAACTCGAGCTTAATATGCTCCTGACGGCGGCCTACGACCTTGCTGGCACCGTAATCGCACACGTTATGCGTGCAGAAGACCGGCTTGGGGTTGTCGGGACCATGAGGAGCGAACCTCTTGAGATCGCTGAAGAACTTGCGGCTTATCTGGTGAAAGTCAATCTCGGCATCGATTTCAATTACAGGGGCTGTCTGCTCTGGAAGTATGTTCTCGGTAACGAACTCCTCGAAACGTGCAGCAAAGGCTTCGACATTCTCAACCTTCATGGAGAATCCGGCAGCATAGGTGTGACCGCCGAAATTGTCGAGCAAATCACGGCAGCTTTCCATGGCCTTGTATACGTCGAAACCGGTTACGGAACGCGCGGAGCCTGTCGCTATGTCACCTGTACAGGTTATGACCACTGCGGGACGGTGATAGACCTCGGTGAGACGCGATGCGACTATGCCTATGACACCGCGGTGCCAGTCGGGGTTGAAGATTACTATGGCACGACGTTCGTCGAAGCTCTCAAGACCTTCGACAATGGTGTTGGCCTCCTCGGTCATGCTCTTGTCAAGTTCCTTGCGGGTCTCGTTCATCTCGTTGATTCTGTGGCTGAGTTCAAGAGCTGCAGGCAACTCGTTCTCGATGAGAAGGTCTACAGCGACCTTTCCCTGCATGACACGACCCGAAGCGTTGATGCGGGGGCCTATCTTGAATATTATGTCATTTATACCGACCTCCTTCTCCTCGAGACCGCAGACCTGTATGATTGCCTTGAGACCTGTACTTGGGCTATGGTTTATCTGCTTTATGCCATGATATGCCAATATGCGGTTCTCGCCCATGATGGGAACAAGGTCCGATGCGATGCTCACCGCAACAAGGTCGAGCAACGGATAGAGCTGTTCCGGCGGTATGGCATTGTCCATGGCAAAGGCCTGCATGAACTTGAAACCTACACCGCAACCCGAAAGATGCGGATAAGGATAGGTAGAATCGGCACGCTTGGGATTGAGGATAGCAACAGCACACGGGAGCTCTTCATCTGGCATATGGTGGTCGCACACGATGAAATCGATTCCCAAAGACTTGGCATAGGCTATCTCCTCTATTGCCTTTATGCCGCAATCGAGCACAATTATCAATTTAACGCCTGTGGAATAGGCATAGTCGACACCTCTTTTGGAGATGCCGTATCCATCCTCGTTACGGTCGGGAATATAGTAGTCTATATTCGACGAGAAGTGTTGCAGAAACTTATAGACCAAAGCAACGGCTGTTGTGCCGTCAACATCGTAATCGCCATACACCAGTATGCGCTCCTTCTTGCCCAGCGCCTTGTTCAGACGTTTCACGGCAATGTCCATGTCCTTCATGAGGAACGGATTATGGAGATGGCTCAGTTTGGGGCGGAAGAAGTTCCTGGCTTCTGCAACAGAAGTTATACCTCGCTTCACCAACAGACCGCACAGCACCGGGCTCATGTCGAGTTCAGCCGACAGAGTATTGGCGGTTATAGCCTGTTCGTTTGTGGGAGGCTGAAATTTCCATTTCTGTCCCATTATATATTATTTTTTATTTTTGCATAGGCAAGCGAGAATCACCTTCATTAACAAAAGCAACACCAATCCCGTTCATCAACATACCGCACTAAACATCTATCGCAAAACGACAAAACGAGAAAGGGCGATGCAAACATGCCATATTTGATGCAAGATAATTCTCTCAATTTGTAAAGATACAGAAAAGTGTTATAAAAAACATTGATTCCAGAAAAATTTTCATGGAATCAATGTTTTTTAAGTATTACATGCCATTGTATCTGCACATGAGCCAAACAACAAAGTTGACAACTGTCCGTCAATCATACAAACAGACACCAATCCACAACTTCATCTTCACAAAAGGGTCAAACGCACACATTTTTCCTGCATTTATCCATACTGCAAAGGGGACGCGAAATTTGTACCGCACTTGCGCGATACAAATGAACCAGCCGAAGCGGTCACATGACTATTCTATTGTAAGAATTCGGGAAAAACCTGTTAAATCAAAGACTGAACGTACATCTTTGGAAAGATTACGAAGCACAAACTTGCCGCCATTGGAAACAACAGATTTATAAGATGAAAGAATAACACGGAGCCCCGAGCTGCTGACGTATTCCATACCTTTACATTCGAAGATAACAGTCTGGGATTTTTCGGCAAGCAAAGGAGCAATACTCCTTTCTAGCTCAGGTGCGGTAACCGTATCAAGGCGACCATCAATCACAATCACCTGGGCATCACCCTCATTCAACATATTGACTACCATAATTATTTATTTTTCAGATTTTTTTACTCATAACAAGAATGTTTTTCCCTCCATTGCGTCGATATTCAACAGAATCCATAATCTGCCTTATGAGGAATATTCCAAGCCCTCCTATACGCCTCTCCTCTGCCGGCAATGTTACATCAACATCGGGCACCATAGTCGGATCGAAAGGCTTACCGGAATCGGAAATAACAAACGTAACACTACTGCCGTCACACTTGGCAACAATTTCTATGGAACCGCACTTGCCTTCGGGATAAGCATACATCACGACATTGGTAACTGCCTCCTCGAGTACTAAATTAAAGTTAAAAACAGACTCTTCGGAGAAATTGAATTCCGACGCGAATTCACCTACCAGGAGAGGCAGTTTAGCTATTTCGGACAATTCGTTTACCAAATGAAGTTCCTTTTCGACCTCATTTACGCAATTATCCGTAGCATTATATTTCAGACACAAGATTGTGATATCATCACTCTGTTCTGTACCGGCAGCATAGGTATCGACACTGGACTTGACACCCTCGACAACATCTCTTGCATTACCACAAGCAATTGCAAGCACATCCTTAAGACGCGCATCGGAATAGAGTTCTTTTGACGGATTCTCGGCCTCGGTCACGCCATCGGTGTATAGGAACAGCATTGTCCCCATCTCAACAATAATCTTCTGAGCCACATACGGGAAACCGCCGATGACGCCCAATGGCAGATTGGGATTCACATCGAGAGGTTTAACACCACCATCCGGGGCAACAAGCAACGGCGCATTGTGTCCGGCGTTGCAATAGTGCAGCTCACCGCTCGGCAAATCAAGTATTCCGAGAAAGAATGTACAGAACATGTTGCTTTCGTTAGACTCGGCCAATGCATTGTTGAGAGAAGCAACAATCTCTGACGGATCACTGACATGCGATGCAACAGTCCTGAATAGTCGACAGGTTACAGCCATCACAAGTGATGCCGGTATGCCCTTGCCAGAGACGTCGCCTATAATAAAATAGAGTTTCTCATTCTCAATGAAAAAATCGTACAGGTCGCCACCTACCTCTTTTGCAGGAACAAGCATGGCATAAAGGTCAACGTCTTTTCTGTCAGGGAAAGGGGGAAACATCTTGGGAATCATCCCCATCTGTATTTCACGCGCAATACGAAGTTCGCTCTCGATACGTTCGTTGTTTGCAACGGTTGTCTTCAACTCCTCGGTATATTTAACCAAAGACCTCTGCATATAGTAGAAAGAGTCCCTGAGCATTCTCATTTCGTTCCGACTCCTCACACGCGGAAGGCGTGCCGAGAAATTTCCATGTGCAATATCATTGGCAGATTGGGCAAACTGTACCAATGGAGATGTAAGCCGGTATATTGTCACATAACAGAGAACAGCCATTATCAGCAACACAAAGAATGCAATCCAAAACATATTGCTCCTCATACTGTCAACACCGGCAAACACTTCGGAGTAAAGGCATGATACAGCAACAGACCAACCGGTAGTCTTTATTGGAGCATAGACGAAATAGAACTCATGCCCATCACGTTCGAATGTAGCGACACCACTCTCACCGGCCTGCATCTTATGTCCGACTTCCTTGAAGCGGCTGACGTTAATGGCTGAATATGAGGTAAAGATGGTTTCATTAAGCACGGCATCCTTGTCATAATGAACAATAAATGTTCCTCCTCGGCTTATCATTATGTTAACAGAATTCTCATAGGGGCGAATACAGTTCACCTGCTCGGCAAACCACTCCAAAGAGACATCGGCAGTAAAGATGGCAAACAGTTTTCCTTCAGCGTCAAATAGCGGGAAAGAATATGTAGTCATCATGATATCTGCACCGCCTTCGTCGAAATAAGGTTCACTCCAATATGGCTTTCCAAGAATCTTTGGAATCTGATACCAATCATCGTAATGATAATCATACTCCTCACGCCCCAATTGCTTGTTATGAATACTATCACCGACACGATAAGAGTAAGGAGAGAAATATAGTCCCTTTTCTTTAAAATAGTTCGGCTCGAATGCCACAGCACTTCCACTGATGAAGGGATTGTCAACGAGCATCATTCTCGTGAGTTTATACATGCTCTCAGGGTCATCACAGCCTTCAGAAACCACCCATGACATATTCTTCACAGCTGTCTCTACGGAGTTGAGGACATTGTCAATTTTCATAACAGCCCCATCGATAGATGCCTGGACACGCTCAACAGCCTCGTTGGAAACAAAATCGCGGGAAGTCCTGTAATTCCACACAAAACCAGTCACAAAAACTAACACCACTACAAGCAGTATATACAAACTAAGTTTTGTAGAGAACGAATGTATATATTTACCTAAGCGAATCTTCATCTTGGGCCTCCTTTCATCTCTTCATAACCAACACTTCTCCTAAGAATGCCTTTTTCAAAAGCAACGGAATCGAGACGTTGGAAATCCTTTTTGTCCAACTTGAAAGTAGGAGCATCGCAGCCGTCGGGACATTGCAATTTCAGAATCTCTTCCAACATCCATTTCTGCATTATATAACTGGTTGCAATATTCTCTTTTTTGGTATATTTGAGCACTATATCAACAGTTTCATCAACATTTTCCCGCGCCCACTCCCAACCGCGACGCGATGCTTCTATAAAAGCATCGACACTCTCTTTGTTCTTTTCATAATAGCTACGTGTCGCATACAACCCATCATCGGGGAAGTCATAGACAGTACCCGCAAAAGAAATAACAGACACATCATCAAAACCCGCAGCCTTTATTTTGAGAGCTTCACCGTAGCTCATGGCCAAAGTAGCATCAATAGCCCCTGATATGAAGAGATTGATATTCTGTATGAACGGTACCCACTCGATTCCAAGATTCATGTCGAAATTGGGCATCTTCGCAAGTTCACCATAGCCACCCTTCCATATACCGACACGTTTTCCACGCAAATCGGCGAATGTACGGATATTCTTATCCTTTGAAACAACCTGCAAACCTGAGTGTTGTGATGTCTGCATGAGATTCACGAGTTCAAGGCCATTGCTAACTTCGGACATAGCATTCAGGAGTTGCATTGAAACGATGTCGCTTGAACCATCCTTTATACGATTCACAGCCGGAGACGATACCGACGGGTGGACAATCTCCACATCAAGACCGGCACCTTTATAAAACCCTTTCTCAAGAGCGACATAATAGCCCGCGAACTGGCTTTGGGCTGTCCATTGCGGAGTGAACACCATGCGGGTCTGAGCCGAAATTTGTAAAGGCAACAGGAGCAGCAAGAATCTTAAAAATAGCCTCATAACAATCGTCAATTCATTTCTTTAAGTTGGAAACGGACACGTAAAC
The DNA here is from genome assembly GCA_017547205.1 of Bacteroidaceae bacterium. Lineage (GTDB taxonomy): Bacteria > Bacteroidota > Bacteroidia > Bacteroidales > Bacteroidaceae > HGM04593. The sequence goes on from JAFYQH010000064.1 coordinate 15,086, forward strand.
GGAGTGATGAGGGATCCCCCTCCAACAATTCATCGACTCCATCACACAAGCCTCTTACAATACTCATGCCTATCTCATCCGGTTCAAATTCCGATGCACCGAATATAGCAGTTACCCCTTGCGGCATGAGCAGTTCAAGAGATATAGAACCATTCTTCCTGGAGTAACGCAAAGAAAGTTCCACTGTGCCGAGATCCAATGGAACAATATTCAAGACCTCTTCGGCTAGCAACTGGACGCGAAACTGTACCTCCTTGCCAAGAGAATGACGCTTGCAGAACTGTATCATTCCAGCCTGCAGTTCATAAAGGTCATACCTACGTGAATGTATCCGATAACTATAGTCGAGAATTGTATTTACAAAAATATTTGTCTGTTCCTTCTTGGGAGAATCGAAAACCTCCTCAGGCGTTCCCTGCTCATAGACAACACCTTCGTTCATAAAAATCACATGACTTGCGACCTCACGTGCAAATTGAAGATCGTGTGTTACAATAATCATTGCCATCCCCCTCTTGGAAAGATCTCGCACAAGACATTGCATCTCACTCACCATCACTGGATCAAGAGCCGATGTCGGTTCATCTAAAAGTAACAACGATGGTTCCATTGCAAGACAACGGGCTATAGCAACACGCTGGCGTTGCCCGGCAGAAAGACTCTCTACATTAGCCGAAGCCTTCTCAGCAAGACCAACCTGTTCAAGTTTTTCAACAGCCAGTTCCTCAGCACTCTTTTTCGACAAGCCAAGGACACGTACAGGAGCAAGCATCACATTATTCAGAACATTGAGATGCGGAAAAAGATTATAGGACTGAAAAACCATGCCTATACTATGTCTGCCCCCTTTGGACAGGAGTCTGCGAGGGTCGCCATCTATGTTCACACTACCCGAATCGGGCTCCTCAAGACCTGCGATACAACGCAACAAGGTACTCTTTCCACACCCCGTAGGACCGACCACACATAGCGTATCGTGTTCCTTCAAGGTAAAGGAGACACCGTTGAGAACAATTCTGCCACCGAATGTTTTTTTCAGATTCGATACTTCAACCATGAACAAATAGTTTTTTGTACAACCAATACAACAATTCTGTTATTGCCCATGAAAGGAACAGATATAGTAGCGAAACCACAAACAATGGTATAAAGGCCTCCAAAGTATCAGTTTGAATGGCATCGGCAGCCTTTACAAGATCCTTCTGCGCAATGTAGCCTGCATAAGATGTGGAACGGAGAAGCAGTTTGAGTTCACCGGCCATCAAAGGCATAGAACTCTTGAGAGCCTGAGGGAGTATCACATAATGGTAGGCCTGCCTCTCCTTTAGACCAAGCATGAATGCCGATTCGCGTTGCTCCTTACCCACCTGCATTATATGTATCTTGAAAATCTTATAAAGACTCCCCGAAGTATATATACCAAGAGCTATTATGGAAACTACTACTCCACTGAGCCCCGATGAAACAAACACAACGTAGTAAAAGAACATCATGAGCACAACGGGAGGAATATCGTGCAACACAGATACCATCCAACTCAACGGCTTATATACACACAGCCACTTGTGCTTTATCGCCATGTAGGTGAGTAAGGCAGCAAGCAGCACAGCAAATATCGCAGCAAAAAAGAATATTACTATTGTTGTATAAAGACCTTTTAGCAAAAGAGCCGCAGCATCACTATTCAGCAATCCCCTCTCGAGCCTCATTTTCCAGTTTCTCCACCAACCAAGAGAAGTAATGCCATATTGCTCACTGTGCCCACATCTGCTTTCGTGAACAACTGCATAGTAGCATGTACCGCAGACATTTCCGATAAGTACATATTCCGAGTTCTTGCCAGTAGCCTCGGCGGCCATGACACTGTCAACAACGGCAGCATCACATCTACCGGCACTCAGGTCAAGAAACAATTGCATAAACTTCCCGTACTCCTTAAACTCAGCACCAGGCATTATATCAAGAAGCGAATCCCGTGGTAGTTCTACATTCAGCAACCCCACGTTAGCAGCGGCGAGATCTTCGGGTGTACTATAGAGTTCTTTATCGGAACACGCCGACAGCACTCCACTACAAAACACACAAAGGAGCAGAACCTGTAATATATCACGCAATTTAGACATGAGAAAAACCAATCACTCCTCTATATTGAAAATATGACTGAAACCGGACATGTCGAACACGCTCTTCACAAGCGGATGCAGACCTCTGATAATCATCTTACAGCCTTTTGCTGCAGTATCATGGTAAAGCTTAAGGAAGAAGCGGAGCCCTGAGCTGCAGATATACTCCATACCCGTGCAATCCACAACCACAACATCGCCTACAGCAAGCTCCAACGACCCTAGGCTTCCTTCCAGTTCCTTGAGGCCTGAAGCATTCAAGGAATAGTCTATATACACTTTGTGTGTCTTAAAATTATCGTTTATACTCATATGTAGTCATTCGTTATTATATTATTAATTTGCAAATATAGTCTTTTTTAGGATTAAAAGACAAATCAAAACACTACTCTTGGAATTTTTGTAAAAAATTCCGGAGAAGAACAACAAAACTCAAAAAGCGATAGATAGAAACAACAGATGTATAAAGAAAAGTATACACAAACATGCCAAACACGCTTTTACGCAGAAACACGTACAAAGTTGACAACCTGAAGAACCGTCACCAGACAGATTGATATATAAAAAACGCGGGTGACCAATGGCCACCCGCGCTATTTTCGAGTAATATCATTACTTGATACCAAGTTTCTTGCGGATATCCTTGGGGAGAGCGTCCTTATGAACAACGATATTCATTGTCTTGTAACGTGCAAATGCCTTTGACGCATACCAAATACCCTTGTAATCACCGGCCTCACCCCATGAGTTCTTCACCATGTAGTACTCTACGCCGTCCTTGTCCTTTGCGATACCATAGATCTGCATGCCATGGTCGTCTGTAGTCTCCCAGTTGTCATAAGCCTGTTGACGCTCCTCCTGAGTGCACCACTTCTCGGTTGAAGGCTTCGGAGTGTTCTTCTTCTCCTCTTCGCTCAACTTGAGCCACTTAGCCATGTCGGAACCCTGAAGGTCGCCCTTCTTCTCGTCGGTCATCACAGCCTTACCCTTGCGATCGAAGCCTGTCTCGCTGACGTCACTTCCCCATGCAATGGTGTAACCCTCCATGATAGCGTTGTCAAAAACCTTCATAAACTCGTCGATAGGCAGGTTATATGATTTTGCCCAACGCCAGTTGTCCTGAATCTCAAGAACAAACGACTCATAGAAAGGATGATGTGTATATGATGTCAATGATACATAGTCATCTGCATTCAGGCCAAGTGACTCATAGAATGACTGCGGAGTATACTCCTTGCCATTGTAAGTAAACTTCTCGGGACGTACGCCAAGATAGATGTCGTGGATAGAAGCTATAGCCTTTTTCCAAAGAGGCTGGCCGTCTGTACCAACCTGCAGACTGCGGTGCTTGCCCTCGGCAATAGCCTTTACAACAGCCTCGCTGACTGCTGTAAGTTCGTTGTGGTTGCTCAAAGTCTCACCATACATCACACCCGGACGCATCTCGGCCTCGGGAACAAGACCGAACTTCTCCATACCATAGAGAACATCATAGAATGAGCCTCCCTGTGAGAAAGAGACATCTCCGTGAGTACGGACAGCCTTGTCTGCGCGATCGAGATATGTATTATGAACGATGAACATCTCAGAAAGATCATACTCGCCCTTGCCCATACGGATGAGCTCTGACTCGATGAATGCGAGTGAAGAGTAGCACCAGCATGTACCGGCACGGTTCTGGTTCTTGATACTTGTAATAGGATTCTCCTTCACGACTGTAAAATCGGGAGCCGCAGCAGCCTGCTCCTGAGCGAAAGCGCCAAGGCTTACGAAGGCCAGCGCTGCAAACAAAATTGATTTCTTCATAGTATTTAATTTAACATTGTCTTTACACAAAAAACTGACGGGCGCGGGGTTACTCGGCACCCTCCTGGGCATCACCCTTCATAGCCTCGAATATTCTAGCCTCGAGTTCCTCGGCCAGTTCGGGATTGTCGGCAATGAGAGCCTTTGTACGGTCACGTCCCTGCGCGAGCTTGGTATCGTTGTAACTGAAGAACGAACCGCTCTTCTTGATAATGCCATACTGAACACCCAAATCGACGATTTCGCCCGTACGGGATATTCCCTCGCCGAACATGATGTCGAACTCGGCCTTGCGGAACGGAGGAGCGACCTTGTTCTTCACCACCTTCACACGAACTTGGTTACCGATAGCCTCCTCACCGTCCTTGAGCTGACTCACACGACGGATGTCGAGACGTACCGATGCATAGAACTTGAGCGCGTTACCACCGGTCGTCGTCTCGGGATTGCCGAACATAACACCAATCTTCTCACGCAACTGGTTGATGAAGATACATGTCGTCTTTGTCTTGCTTATTGCCGATGTAAGCTTGCGCAATGCCTGTGACATAAGACGCGCCTGCAGGCCTACCTTATTGTCACCCATTTCGCCCTCTATCTCGGCCTTCGGCGTAAGCGCAGCCACAGAGTCGATAACGATTATATCGATGGCCGACGAGCGGATAAGCTGCTCGGCTATCTCAAGCGCCTGTTCACCACAGTCGGGCTGTGAAATGAGCAGATTGTCGATATCCACGCCAAGCTTCTGTGCATAGAAGCGATCAAAAGCATGCTCGGCATCGATAATGGCAGCAATGCCACCCATTTTCTGTGCCTCGGCAATAGCGTGTATCGCAAGTGTAGTCTTTCCCGAAGACTCGGGACCATATATCTCAATTATTCGGCCACGAGGAAAACCTCCGACACCAAGAGCAGCGTTCAAGCCTACAGAACCTGTAGGAATTACATCGACATCCTCGAAGTTGTCATCACCGAGCTTCATAATGGAGCCCTTGCCGAAACTTTTCTCTATCTTGTCCATCGCCGCCTGCAAAGCACGCAGTTTCTCACTGCCGGCGATATTATCCAATTCTTCTTTCTTTGCCATTTAAATTTTTAAATTACTAGGATAACTAGGGTAACTAAGATTACTACGGTTACTAAGTTGACGCAATAACAGAAGCTACAATCAAAGCTCCAAATCCTTGTCAAACTCCTCGTGCCATGGCAGACCATGCTTGTTGAGCTGCTCCATGAACGGATCGGGATCGAACTGCTCCACGTTCCACACGCCCGGTTTGCTCCATATTCCCTTGAGGAACATCATTGCACCAATCATAGCCGGGACACCTGTTGTGTAGCTTACACCCTGCATACCAGTTTCCTTGTATGCCTCCTGATGACTACAGTTGTTGTAAACGTAGTATGTATGCTCCTGACCATCCTTGATACCACGGATGCGGCAACCGATTGAAGTCTCGCCCTCGTAGTTCTCGCCCAAATCCTGTGGATTGGGAAGAACCGCCTTGAGGAACTGCAGAGGAACAATCTTTACCACCTCTTCACCAGTACCGTCAGCCTTGGGAGCCTTATACTCCACCTCGTCGATACGGCTCATGCCGATATTCTGAATTACATCCAGATAGGTCAGATACTGCTGACCGAAAGTCATCCAAAAACGGGCACGCTTAATGGTCGGGAAGTTAATTACAAGACTTTCAATCTCCTCGTGATGCAAGAGATAGCTTTCACGAGGGCCTATATTGGGATAGTTCAATGGCTGATGAATCTCCATCGGTTCAGTCTCAATATACTTTCCATTCTCGTAGTAAAGTCCCTTCTGTGTGATTTCACGGATATTGATTTCGGGATTAAAGTTGGTCGCGAACGCCTTGTGGTGATTACCCGCGTTGCAGTCAACAATATCGAGATAGTGTATCTCATCGAAATAATGCTTTGCAGCATAAGCTGTAAACACACTGGTCACACCCGGGTCGAATCCGCAACCCAGAATGGCACAAAGACCGGCCTTCTCGAAGCGCTCACGATAAGCCCACTGCCAACTGTATTCGAAATGTGCCTCATCCTTTGGCTCATAGTTGGCGGTATCCATATAGTTGCAACCGGTTTGCAGACAGGCCTCCATGATGGTGAGATCCTGATAAGGCAAGGCTAGGTTCATCACAATATCGGGCTTGTATGCGCCAAGCAGTTCCACAAGCTGTTCCACACTATCAGCATCCACCTGTGCCGTCTGTACGTTTGTTCCGTACTTCTTGTTCAGCACCTCAGCCAATGCATCGCACTTCTTTTTTGTGCGGCTGGCAATCATTATTTCGGTAAACACATCCGTATTCTGGCACACCTTATGTGCCGCAACAGTAGCCACGCCTCCGGCTCCTATAATCAGAACTTTTCCCATTCTCTTAAAACGATTAAAAGTTGATAAATATCTTATATTTTTATTTTGACCACAAGCACACCACACAGCACAAACCGCGCAGCATACGTTTTACAAAAGTAATATAAAAAAAAGAGAAATGCAACGGAAGCTAGCATTTACAAACAACAAAAAAAATCCAAACAGCGCAAACACAACAGTCACAAAGACAACACGCATGACACAATGTCCGACATTTTGTCACATCACAGTGGCACAAAACCGACAATAACGCATGATTTGGCAAAGTGGCATGCTTCAAAAACCCTTTGGCACACACTTTGTTCTATATCTTGCGGAGACGCAAATTCTCCAGACTTACATTTTCGACAATAACAAATAAAAAAAGATAGAATTATGGGAAAGATTATTGGTATTGACTTGGGTACAACAAACTCATGTGTATCGGTTTTTGAGGGCAACGAGCCCGTGGTTATCACAAACAGCGAAGGCAAGCGCACTACACCTTCGATTGTCGCATTCGACAACAACGGAGAGCGCAAGGTAGGTGACCCCGCAAAGCGTCAGGCTGTAACAAACCCGCAGCGCACGATTTTCTCAATCAAGCGTTTCATGGGAGAGAACTGGGCGCAGGTAAGCAAGGAAATTTCACGCGTACCGTACAAGGTTGTTGACGAGAACAACATGCCACGCGTCGACATCGACGGTCGCAAGTACACTCCGCAGGAGATTTCAGCAATGATTCTCCAGAAAATGAAGAAGACAGCCGAGGATTTCCTTGGACAGGAGGTGACAGAGGCTGTCATCACAGTTCCTGCATACTTCAGCGACTCACAGCGCCAGGCAACAAAGGAGGCCGGCCAGATTGCAGGTCTTGAGGTAAAGCGTATCGTCAACGAGCCTACAGCAGCAGCACTCGCATATGGTGTTGACAAGGCCAACAAGGATATGAAGATTGCCGTATTCGACCTCGGTGGCGGTACATTCGATATTTCTATTCTCGAGTTCGGTGGCGGAGTATTCGAGGTTCTTTCTACCAACGGTGACACTCACCTCGGAGGTGACGACTTTGACCAGGTTATCATCGACTGGCTCGCCAACGAGTTCAAGGCCGAGGAAGGTGCAGACCTCAAGGCTGACCCGATGGCATTGCAGCGTCTGAAGGAGGCTGCAGAGAAAGCAAAGATAGAGTTGTCATCAACAACATCTACCGAGATCAACCTCCCTTACATCACTGCTGTGAACGGCATGCCAAAGCACCTTGTGAAGACTTTGACACGTGCGAAGTTCGAGTCACTTGCACACAACCTCATCCAGGCGTGCCTCGAGCCTTGCAAGAAGGCTATGAGCGACGCAGGTCTCAGCAACGCCGACATCGACGAGGTTATCCTCGTGGGCGGTTCAACACGTATCCCTGCAGTACAGCAGATTGTTGAGGAGTTCTTCGGCAAGGCACCTTCAAAGGGCGTTAATCCCGACGAGGTTGTTGCAGTTGGTGCAGCCATCCAGGGTGCCATCCTTAACAAGGAGGGCGGCGTAGGCGACATCGTGCTGCTCGACGTAACTCCATTGTCAATGGGTATCGAGACACTCGGCGGCGTAATGACAAAGCTCATCGACGCGAACACTACTATCCCATGCAAGAAGAGCGAGACATTCTCTACTGCAGCTGACAACCAGACAGAGGTTACAATCCACGTTCTCCAGGGCGAGCGCCCCATGGCAAACCAGAACAAGTCTATCGGCCAGTTCAACCTTACAGGCATCGCACCTGCACGCCGCGGCATACCGCAGATTGAGGTTACATTCGATATCGACGCGAACGGTATCCTCAAGGTGTCGGCCAAGGACAAGGCTACCGGCAAGGAGCAGGCTATACGCATCGAGGCATCATCGGGCTTGAGCAAGGACGAGATCGAGCGCATGAAGGCCGAGGCCGAGGCTAATGCCGATGCAGACAAGAAAGAGCGCGAGAAGATTGACAAGCTCAACCAGGCCGACTCAATGGTATTCCAGACCAAGAACCAGCTGAACGAGCTTGGAGACAAGATTCCCGCCGACAAGAAGGCTCCTATCGAAGCAGCGGTACAGAAGCTCGAGGAGGCACACAAGGCTCAGGACCTCGCAGGTATCGACGCCGCAACAGCCGAGCTCAACAACGCATGGCAGGCAGCAAGCGCTGAAATGTATGCACAGAGCGGTGCTCAGGGCGCACAGGGCGGCCAGCAGCAGAGCAACAACCAGCAGGACAACAGCGACGTACAGGATGCTGAGTTCGAGGAAGTGAAGTAATAAGTAATTTAGACAACTCCTATAGCAAAGAGGGTGATGATAAGTTTCACGACTTACAACACCCTCTTTGCTATATAATTTATAAATATCATGGAACTCCCAAATGACCCAATGATGCTGTTCAGCACCGTAAACATGTACCTTCGCGACCGATACGGATCGCTTGACGAATTGTGCGCCGACTTAGGCATTGACCGCAGGAAACTCGAAGAAAAACTGCTGCAGGCAGGCTTTGAGTACAGCGAAAAATACAATAAGTTCTGGTAACCGGAACATTATAACAGAATAAAGCAGACCCGCAAGGATCTGCTTTATTTTCATTCGTGACAGCAGTTGCCGGCATCATGCATCAGCAACGGACAACTGCCCTTTATTATTTTCAGTTGGGGTTTGCGCCATATTCGTTATCACCCTCCTGACTTCTCTGACAAAGCAGGACAAGGAGCCATATTGCACCCACAATAGGTATAAGAGTTATAAAGAACCAGAAGCCGCTTCTTCCGGTATCATGCAGACGTCTTACAAGTACTGCCAATGACGGTATGAGCGTTACGAGCCATGAGAAGAGATTCACGACCGGAATCATGCCCAACAGGAATGTGAAAAGCCACCACCACCAGTATTCGCTTCTGTTGGCACGTCCGCTGAACGTCGCATATTTCTTGAAGCATGCTGCGATTGCACCACCGAACGAATCTACCGGATCTGAAGCGGAAGGAGCCTTGCCCAAAGAGCATCCACATTTCACACATACTACAGCATCGGGATTTGAAGGTGCCCCGCAAGAGGGACAGAAACGATTTCCGGTACCGGCCTTTACACCACATTTAACACAAACAACAGCATTGTTGTTGATTTCGCTACCACAATTCTTACAATACATAATGAAATTGTTTACCATACCCGCACCACAGTATGGAGTTAAAAAAACAGGCATGGTGCCGACAATCCCACAAACGGGACTCATGCTTTCTTTTAAAATCCAATCAATACACCCACTATGTTCCCGCACAATACCAACCAGGGAAACCCGGCAGCACATTGCTGCAGAACAACGCGTGTTCCGCAAATTTATGATATTTTTCTTTTCTTTACATATTTTTTGTAAAAAAATTAGAACATTTTTCAGTACAGATATTCCAGGCTACAGACTACATATGAACCGAACCGCCAATCTCGGCAAATATCCTGAGCCCATCCATAGTAGTGCTGAAACAGATTGTACCGCCTGATGCGCGAAATATCTTGTCTGGCAACATCGAAAGGTTCCTCTCATGCACCGGGTAACGTTCATAATCGGGGTGAAGCAGAGGACCGGATTGCAGACCTACCAGCATCTCGCAATAACAGCATGCCGTCTCATATGTATCCTTATCGTTCGGTGCTCCATAGTTGTACACCCCGCCGGCAAGGTTGAAAGTGGCCGGAAGGAACTCGACAGCCTCACGCACCCACGTAATTCCACGATATTCGCGCACGGGCAGGATCAATGGAGCACGTTCCTTTATGGCCTTCGCGATATTAATGACAAAATTGGCATGCGTCGGCATTCCCGGGCGTTCATTGTCATACATCCAGGACGCACGCAATGCAACAGCCGTGGGACATATCTCAAGAGCGCGTTGCTCGGCCTCTAGCTTGTGGCGACCGTACACATTCTCGGGTGAAACAGCAATATCCTCGGCCAGCAGACCGCTCTCGCAGTTACCGTTATAGACCTGGTCACTTGAAAAGAAGACAAATTTTATTCCGTTACGCGATGCCGCAGATGCAAGATTGCAGACACCTATGACATTCACGCTGTAGCTCTCGTCGGGATGCTGCTCGCAATACCACGTATTGGAGAGCGCGGCAAGATGAACTATCACCTGCGGTGAATTTTCAAGCACATAACGTTCAACCGACACAGCATCGGTAATATCCATTTCGGCATGCGAGGGGGCAAGAACTGTGTATTCGTTCCTCCATCTTTCCACGAAGCGGCTGCCTACAAAACCGCTCGCTCCTGTTACAAGTATCTTCTGCATAAAATCGGGCATTTTCATGCGAATATAGCCAAAAAGCCCACAAAATCAAAAGATATATGTCATGCTTGCCGTAAAATTCCGTCCGGGAGCACTTATGCCGCAGCTGTAGGGGCGATAACGCCTATCAGCAACATTCTCCAGTGTCACATTAATGAAGAGACCCCTCGCGAACTTGTATGATGCGCGGAGATTGAACGTCGCCCATGCCGGAGAATATGCATTGCCGTTGGCGTCGAGCGCATAAATTTCGGTTTTCTCTTTCTCCTCCTCGGGCATATCCCCGGCACTGCACTCCGCCTGGAATGAGCTGTAGGCCTCGACACATAGCCTGCCATTGTCATAACCCAAAGAGAACGTGCCGAACATGGGAGCTGCATGGCGCGAAGGCGATGTCCCGCCATTGTCAAGTTCCTCGCGGCCGCGTTGCCAGCTTGCACGCGCCTTGGCATAGAGAGACCGCGCTAACCGTGCATCGGCCGTCACCTGTACGCCCCACACATTTGCAACTGCTGCATTCTGTAGGGCCTGTACCCTGCATTCAGTTCCTTGGTACGGCATCGTCGGTTTACCGTTGAACAGCCAGTCACGCCTTACGATTGCATTGTCAAGACGTGTATAGTATGCTGTCACGCTAGCCTCAAGAAAACTGCCGAAGTGCTTTGCGACACCGACCTCGATATTGTCGGCATATTCGGGTTCGAGTGACGGGTTCGGCACCGTCACGCAGCCGTCAACGCTGTCGAAGAGCTTGCCCATGTCATCAACATTCGGTGCACGGAAGCCTCGGGCGTAGTTGATACGGAAAAGCCATCCTGATACAGGCCGCCAGTTGAGCCCCACATTGCCGCTTACACTACCGGCTGCCGCACTCTGCCGGGGAGCAAAGGGAACTTCGTAACCGGCTGTGGAAAAATCGCTCTCTATACGGTAATGATTGTAGCGCAGACCGGCCGACAGATTGAGTCTCCTGGTCACATGCCATTCGGCCTGTGCATAAAGCCCAATGCTGTACCATTCTGCAGTCGGATAGCGCGATGCCACTACCGACCTCTCACCAGTAACCACATTAAGACCGCTACCCTTAGAATGCACATTGTTCTGCACATATTCGGCACCATAAGTAAGGACCATACCGTCTGTCAGACTCTTCAGCAGGTCCACATTCACACTACAGGCATCGACCTTCTCTCTCTGGGTCTCGCGCACGGGCTTTCCGAGGTCGCGGCTGATACGGCTCTCCTCAAAACGCTGCAGGGCAAGGTTCACACGAAGGGAATCATATATGAAGCCACCGTAGGCATGCTCCACACTCAAATGGTTCATAATCCATTTCTGAGGACCGTAGTTCCACTCGGCATATCGGGGCATGCCGTCGCGCATGCGCTGGTGACGGTCGTAACGCGCATATTCCGACGTGCGGCTAAAATGAAAGGCATATTCGAGATTCCACCCGCCGCCGGGTGCATAGCGCAGCTTCTGCATGAAATTCATTTGCGAATAGCCGCTCGGTGACTGCCGGCGCACATCACCATTCTCAACCACACGGTCAAAAACACCCTCCTTATTATAGTCGGAAACTACCATGTATGGCATGATATATTTTGCCGGGCCATGCCTGCCCTGCTCAAGATCATCAAAAGAAGACCTGGAAAAACTCGTAAGCAGTCCCCATCGTCCCCAACCTGCACCGGCATGCGCATGCAGGGTCATCTCATTTGACGCCGTTGCCGTACGGGCCGTTACCGAGCCGTAGAGAACAGGCTTGCCCGAAGAGGAGAGCCTTGGGGATAGCGTGGTAAAGACCATCGCGCCCCCGATAGCGTCGCTGCCATAGCTCACTGCGCCGGGACCGAACAGGACCTCGGTACCGCTAACAGCAAAAGGGTCTATAGAAATCACATTCTGTATATTTCCGGCACGGAAGATTGCACTGTTCATGCGCACGCCGTCAATGCTGTAGAGCAGCCTGTTCGTAGCGAACCCGCGTATCATCGGACTGCCGCCTCCATACTGGCTTTTCTGGATGAACACCTCACCTGTAAGCCCCAGCAAGTCGGCTGCAGTCTGCGGATTGTAAACATTAGACTCCTCAAACTCAATGCGCGCAATCTTTACCGGCTGCATCTCCCTCTCCTGACACCAACGGCTGGAGGAGATGACAATTTCATGAAGATCAACCGATAGGGTATTCTGGGCATTCGCTCTGGACAAGGCTATGGCAAGCAACAATAGCAGAGGAATGTTTTTCATAGCATCATTTATAAAGCAGTATTACTTCACCAGCAACTTGCCTGTCTTCTTATACCCGGCCTCATCAACAAGCATGTAGAAGTATACACCCGGAGCAAAACCGTTTGTAGAAACATTGACAGCTGCAGTGCTGACAGCATGGAACACAACAGTTCCGTTCGAGCTGTAGAGTTTGATGTCCATACAGCCCGCAATGCCACGCGGCACAAAGACAAAATCCTCACCGGCCGCGACCATATTGCCCGACGTAAGCATAACATCCTTGCCTAACGGCAACGCTTCGACAGAGGTCTCGAAAACAGACTTGCTACCCTTTATCATTCCACGTACGAGTTTAGTATTGCTTCCGCTCGGGGTTTTTACAGTAAGTGATACGTCATATGTCTGGTCGGGTTCAATCGTTATCACCGGATTTCGTACATCGGCAGCACTCATTGACAGCGGTGCGGGAGTTATCTCCCATTTCCACTCAGCCCCGTTCTGGTTGACGATACTGTAACTGTCGAGTTTTATTTCACGCGGATAATTGCTTTGAGTATTATCACCCGAGCCTGCATTGAGAATCATTGGCTGTGCGATAGGCTCGAAATGCGGGTCAACAAGTTCGCGTTCCCAAATACCATTGTTAGTTGCAAGGCGTATCACACCCTCCTTGTAGAACGGCAACATACGGTTCAGGTTCACCACCTTTGGCAAGCCATCACTGATGTTTATCCAACCATCGGTCGTATCATCACGATAAAGTACCCTACCGCGCGTAGTACTATAACTCTCATTCAGATAGCCCAATGTAAAAGCAATAGCATAGGCAGCATTCTTCTCGTTACCGGTGAGGAAGAAACGCCCCACGCTGTGTGGCACCATCTTGCCTTCCCAGTTCAGGATAGTGAGACCATCATCCAGTTTTTCCCAACTCTCTCCATTGTTTATAGTTCGCCAAAAACCGCCGGCATTGCCATCGCTCACCCAAATCTCGTTCTCATTGGTAGGATGTATTGCAATCTTGTAACTGATGCTATAGGTCATTTCGTCGGGGATAAGATACTCTTCAAAGGTTGCTCCGGCATCGAGTGAATAGTATATACGTCCCCAAGTAGCTGCCACAATCTTATCAGGGTTTGAACGCGACACTGCAATTGCGCTGATAGGGTCATCGAATGTATATACCGAAGAGAATGAAGCACCATCATCGCGTGTACGCCATAGTATGTTGGCATCTACACGGTCGCTCTCCTGCACGATGTAGAAACACTGTGCATAACGCGGGTCGAACTCAAAATAGAAACCATGCTGTGACGACTCTTTAGGATAGGTCCAGAAGTCGAGGAACGGTACAAACTCATCGCGCCAATCATCGGGCATTATCACATTCTCGGAATCACTGAAGGCAATCTTACGCGGGTTAGAGAGGAATACATAACCTGTAGGGCGCTCCGAGCCACGCATCGAGAGCGTCACACCATTGTAGCGGTCAATTTGTGACATATTGCCATTATGATTGCGCCCGCCAACCATTACATCCTCGTTCCATCCTTGGTCAAAGCCCCACATCTCACTTGCATAGAGGCCGTTGAGCTTTGGTTGCGCATCGGCAAGGAAGAAGTCGTTGCTGTATATGACACCGCCATCGGTCGAAAGCCAAGTATCACCGGCTCCATTAGTCTGGATGGACTGCATATCGCAATGCAGGTCGAAACGGCCATAGTAACCGCCTATATTCTCAAACGTCTTGCCACCATCGGTCGAACGATAAAGTTGTATTATACCCACCAGCAGAACCTCGGGATCGGTTGCCGACGCCGTGCATACGAGGTCATAATATCCCTGGCCGCCGTTCCTGTCGACAGCCTCCATCTGCGGTGTCGGGTCGGTGACTGTGAATGTTGCACCTCCATCGGTACTCTTATAGAGCAATGCAGGGCCACTGAAATAGAGAGGACCGGGCTGTGAAAGATGATTTCGGCGACATGCCCAAAGATAAACATAATCCTCACCACCGGGAGCTTCGCTCAAACCTATACGGGCACTGATGAGCGGCTGCCCGTCGAGCGTAAGCAAATTCCATGATGCGCCACCATCCGTACTCTTGTACATCTTCACAGTGTTCTCCTGCTCAATGGCTACATAACAGACATCGGGGTTATGCACCGAATATTTTATATCGAACACCATACCGCCAAGCATCCACTCCCATGACTTGCCACCATCGGTTGAGCGCCACAACTGGGCACGATCGCCCGCAAGGATTATATTATCGTTGGCCGGATGGAAATAGGCAGCACTGGTGCGTGCGTATGTCGCCTTTGCCGGGGTGATGTTATCCCAATTCTCACCACCGTCATTGCTTATCCAAAAGACACCACCGGCACCAACAAGCACACGGTCAGGATTGGCGTTGCTTATATCTATGGTTGTGATTTCACCCGCCATCCACTCTCCATCGTTGCACGGTTGCCACGACTCTCCCTTGTCCGTTGAGCGGAAAACAAGACCTGTCTCCGAACCGCAATAGAGTACATTTGGGTTGGAACGGGATGCCCTCAAACGCTGTATATTCGACTGCGCCGGAGAGATCTTTTTTGTGAGATAATCGTATGTAATTATTGGAGAAATCACGTTCCACTCCACTGGCGTTGCGACATCGCGGCTGGCAGCACGTTTGCGTGCACGCTCCTGACGCACCTCCTCGGATGCATTATCAACGTCATTGTGATACACACTTGCCAAAGGTAATCTGATTATACCATCTACCTGCACAAATGGAAGATAGGCTTTTTGAAAGCGACGGAAGTGGTTGACCACCTGTTTTGTGTCGCGCGATTTGTATCGCGCACCGGGAGTTTTGCTGAGATATACCTCGAAACTATCGACCATTGCATTGTAGTCGAGCCCTTGCGGATTGGCCAGTTGCGCCATCCAGACTGGCGAACCGGCCGGCAGATAGTTCAATTTGTAGGGTGTAAAATATTTGTCATTTTCGACATTCTCCTGCGCTGTCACGCAAAAAAGCAACGATGCGCAAAGCAGTGAAAGTATTATTTTTTTCATAGCTGTTATTTTATTATGAATTGTCCAAAGAATTTTTGTGTAGCACTCCTTATAGAGTAGATGTATACTCCGGGGGTAAGGTCATTCACCGCCACCGTCACACGTTCCTCACCTGCAGATAGTTGTGCACTATGCAGCAATTCGCCCTTCATCCCGTGCACAGTAAAAGTGGCATTCTCGGCAAGACCGGAAGCAAGCACCACAAGCGGTTCGCCGGCAGCAAGCAGTGCGCGTTCAATTCCCACTTCGCCCACCTTGGTTTCATCAATGGCTGTAGCGTTATCAATGGTTATCATATCTCTGATTGTGCGCGATGATGTGCCTGCCGGTGTAGTCACTGTCAATGTAACATCGTAGTCCCCAGGGTTACCAAAGACCACAACCGGGTTGCGCACCGTTGCATCACTTACATATTGCGGTTGAGGCGAGAAACTCCACTGCCAACGTGTATTCTCATCCTGACGTACAATGCTGTAACTGTCGAGCTGAACACTCTTTTGAGGGTTTGAAGTCAGGTCTCCACTGCCAAGATTCAATGCCATCGGCTGTGCTACAGGAATAAAGTCCTGGTGATATAGGGGTGCTTCCCACAATCCCTGGTCAGTAGCCATACGCAACACGCCACCTTTGTAGAAAGGCACTACCTTTGAGATGCGCGCACCGGGACTCAAGCCACTTGAATAATCAATGAACTCACTCATCGTATTGTCGCGGAAGTAGACACTCGCACCATCGTAGCTTGTGACATAGGTGCTATTATATTCATCTCCCACAAGGATAATCTGGTGTACACGTTTATCAGCGATGTTTGCAAGGTCATACGCACTCCAACTGCTACCGCCGTCAAAGCTCTCGCTCACAGCACCGTAACGGTCGTTGCATATCACAAGCAGGTGATTCTCGTCGTTGGGGTCAACAACAACCTTTGTATAATGTATGTAGTCATCGGTAATGGGGAACGGTTGCGTACATTCGTAAAATGTCAGGCCTCCATCGTCGGAGCGCCACACATTCCAACAGCCCGATATATACACCCTGTCGGGGTTAGAGCGCGCAAACTCATAACTGTAGAACTCCTCGCCATCACTGTCGAACACTTTCTGGAACGAAGCTCCCTCGTCATACGATAGATAGCCGCCCCAGGTATCTGTCATATCCTGCAGGAACACCTTGAGGGCATAGCGTGGGTCGGTTGCAATCTCGCCGTTTATGCGCAACGCTTCGTATGGTTTCTTGTCCGAGAACCAGGTGCGGAAATCCTCGCCTATCGTGCCGTCCATCTCGCGTGGCATTATGCGCGTAGAGGCATCAGTAAAGTAGACCTTCCAAGGATTACTTTTCATCACATAACCTGTTGCAATTTCTACACCGCCAACGTGTACAGAGTTACCCTCGCCATACGTAGCCGCGTGTACCACATCACCGTTATGCCAACGGCCTGCCGCCATAACGTCCTCATTCCAACCCACTCCAAGCCCCTGATAATCCGACGCATAAACGCCATCGTGCCTATCCTCACCCTTTGTCTCAAAGAAATCGCTAGAATACTTTATACCACCGTCATTGCAAATCCAAGTATCGCCACAAGGATGTATGGCGATATCCTGTATATCGCAGTGCATCCAATCGCTACGCTGATAACCGCCGATGGCATGGTTACGGTAGTTTGCCACACCCTCTGCCGTTGAACGGTAAAGCGAAGTGAGGCCAAAGAGTACATGCGCGGGGTTCTGCGCAGATGCACCAATCATCATATCAAAGAAACCCTGCCCGCCGGCAGCATCCATAATTGGCGAGAATGTAACATCATAGTATTTACCACCTTTATCGGTCTGGTCTTCCCAAGTGATACCGGCATCCTTTGACATAAGAATATGAGGTGTTCCTTTTCCACCCTGTGGCCCGGCATCATATCCCCATGAGTCACAGGTCACAAGAGCATAGATGTAATCCTCTCCACCTGGTGCCTCGCTCACTGCCAAACGGCCGCAAATCATCATGTCGACAGGGAGTTCCTGCTGTCTCCAACTCATTCCGGCATTGTCCGAGAGATATATACCCGCCCAAGGCCCGGCCTCGCGACGCACAAGATATATCCTGTCTGGATTGCCTGGTTGCAGTTCGTGGTCGAAGCATATCCCGCGTAGGGTACATGAAAAGCTAGTGCCACCATCGGATGAGATAAAGAAACCTGCTGCCGAAGTTCCCTCATTTTTGCTGCCAACCGAGGCGGTAATGTAATCGGTATTGTCGGGATTTATTCTTATTGAATTCACGCGATTACTGATGCCACCGCATCTGTTCCAGGTTTCACCGCCATCAGTACTTTTCCAAAGCCACGGGCCGCCACCTACATAAACGGTATTCTTGTCAGTGGGATGCACAGCGATACTGAATATAGAACCGCCGAAATTGTGTTGCGGTGCACAGGGCTGCCAACTCATTCCGTGGTCGGTAGTCTTGAAGACCACACCCGACTCTGTTCCGCAATAAAGTGTTGCGCTGTCACTGAGTGCAACAGCAATGCGAAATACGCATACTTGTGAATCCTTGCGTTTCAACTCGCCATTCTCGTTTGAATATGTGCGGTTAGGGCCTATATTGCGCCAAACGGGTTCAGTGTCGGCAGCCCACGCTGCCGCAACCTTGCGGTTCATAGAATCCACCCTTGCCGCATACAGTTCCATTGACGGCAGTTCTATTGTACCGTCTTCGGCAACAAAATCACGGTATGCAGCCATCCAACGGCGATAGAAATTATATGCAGGCTTATGCTCCACCGTCTTTACACGGACATTCACATCACTTGCTTTCCAATCATTGAAAAGCAGCTGCATCTCATAAAAATTGACACCAGAAGGATTATCCGAAATACGCTTCATCCATTCCGGAGCCGTAAGAG
This sequence comes from Bacteroidaceae bacterium, assembly GCA_017547205.1. Classification (GTDB taxonomy): domain Bacteria; phylum Bacteroidota; class Bacteroidia; order Bacteroidales; family Bacteroidaceae; genus HGM04593. The sequence goes on from JAFYQH010000064.1 coordinate 33,914, forward strand.
GAAGCGGCTCTGCCATGTAAGGGTCATATAACACTCTTTGATTCCTAATCGCACCCGATGCAGTGCCGATTGCAGACACGGCCGTATCCTGCGCATGAATGGACAGGAACGAGAATAATCCTGCCACAAATAAAAATTTTCTTAGTTTCATAGTCAGTGGGAGTCTCCCCAATTTTAGTTTTTTCCATATTGTTTTTGCAATTTTACATAAAGATCTCAAAAAACTCATTTTTTGCATACACAATTTATGTTAACAGAAAACTAATTTTAACATTCTTGATTAAACTGATTGCAAAGACATCACTTACAGCACTGTTGCATATTTATGGTTATTTGTGAATAACCATGTGCCAAAGATTAGCTTAATTCACTTTAAAGCATTATTTTCGCATTCGGAACAGGCCGAGAACAGAGCAACAGCATGTTCCACAAGCGGAAAAACAAAAAAAGAACCATAAACAGATGAAATCATTACGTTCACTCTTTAGGATTGGCCTTGGCCCTTCCAGCAGCCACACTATGGGCCCTAACCGGGCAGCAAACATATTTGCAGAGCGATGTCCTAATACAGATTCATACCGCGTAACACTTTACGGTAGCCTTGCAGCAACAGGCGAGGGCCACATGACCGACAAGGCAATATTGTCGGTTCTTGAGCCTATTGCCAAGACTGAACTTGTATGGAAGCCTGACACATTCCTGCCGTTCCACCCCAACGGTATGCTCTTCGAGGGCATAAAGGAGGGCAAGGTCATTGACAAGTGGACAATATACAGCATTGGTGGAGGCGAACTTGCCAACGAGGAGACAACAAAGAACGAAGAGGACATATACCCGCTTACGACCATACATGAAATAATGGATTGGTGCGACGAGACGGGATGTACATTCTGGGAGTATGTCGAAAAGTACGAAGGCCCTGGCGTGTGGGACTTCCTTACAGAAGTATGGGAGACCATGAAAAGCACTATAAGCCGTGGACTTGAGAACGAAGGCGTCCTCCCCGGAGGACTTGGACTGCAGCGAAAGGCCAACACCTACCTCAACAAGTCAATGTCGTACAGCGCGGCTGTCAGCAGCAAGGCAAAGGTATATGCCTATGCCCTTGCCACATCGGAAGAGAATGCGAGCGGAAGTACCATTGTAACAGCACCCACATGCGGCTCGAGCGGCGTACTGCCGGCAGTGCTGTACCACCTTCACACATCACACAACTGCTCCGACATACGCATTCTGCGCGCCCTTGCCACAGCCGGATTGTTCGGCAACGTAGCCAAGGAACACGCATCGATTTCGGGAGCTGATGTAGGTTGCCAAGGCGAGATAGGCGTTGCATGCGCCATGGCCGCAGCGGCAGCCTGCCAGTTGTTCGGCGGAACCATAAACCAGATAGAATATGCCGCAGAGATGGGGCTTGAGCACCATCTGGGACTTACATGTGACCCCCTTTGCGGACTGGTACAGGTACCATGTATAGAACGCAATGCCATTGCCGCATCGCGCGCCCTTGACGCATGCACATATTCGGCATTGTCGGACGGCAAGCACAAGATAGACTACGACCGTATAGTTGAGGTAATGAAAGAGACCGGACACGACCTGCCCAGCCTCTACAAAGAGACCTCTACCGGCGGAATAGCAAAAATTGACATAAGCAAACGGCGTGGATTCCGTAAGATACTCGACACGTTGCACATAAAAAAGAAAAAGGAATAAACCGGCAATCTGACGGCTCCCATACCAGGAGCCGTTAAATTTCAACAAACACAAAAATGTATGAAAAATTTACTTTCACTCACAATTCTCTCTTTACTTCTCATCGTGACAGGCTTTGCACAGGAGAATGAAAACAGTATAAAACCGAACTATGCACTTGCCGAGCGCTTCTCGCCAAACAAGATTGCAAGAATGGTAAAACAGACAAAGGTGCAGCCCACCTGGTTTGCCGATGGCAAGCGGTTCATATACTCATGGAAAGATACCGACGGAACAAAGTTCTACCTTGTAGATGCTGTCAAAGGCAGCAAAAGAGAGCTATGGGACATGGACTGGATTGCCAAGGAGATTACGCTGCGAACCGGCGACCCTTATGATGCCGACCACGCACCCATAAAGATAAACAAGAACATACGCGAAGACCGCTATGTAAGGTTCGATGTAGCGTCGAAGAAGGAGGTTCCGCGCGAACTGCCGCGTCACGAGCGCAACGACAGCACCAAGATAAAAGCGAACAAGGGCAAGAAGATGGAAAAGACCTTCTATTTCGAGTATGACATTGTGAGTGGCAAACTGCTTGAGCGTACCAAGGACGAAATGGAAGACCTCTACCCCACTTACCCCGCATGGGCAAACGTTTCGCCTGACGGCAAGTACGCGATATATGAAAAGAACTACAACCTATGGTACATGTCACGCGAGGAACTTGAAAAGTTGCGCCTTTGGGACAAGGACAGCACCGTGGTGGAGCACCAGCTTACTTTCAATGGGCGCCCCAACTGGTGCTATGCACGCCATTCGTTAGATGAGAAGCCCGACAGCACAAAAAGGCATCGCGTATACGCGCTCTGGAGCCCCGACTCCCGTCATTTCGTAATGACACATCGCGCCGACTCTATCCTCTCAAAAATGTGGGTCATCAACTCATTGAGCACTCCACGTCCAAAACTTGAGACATACTACTACCAGATGCCGGGTGAGGAGACACCCAAGACTACTGTCGAACTGTTCGATTTTGAGAACAAGACAAGCAAGACTATCAATGTAGAGCGGTTCAAGCAGCAACGCATAGGCATGTTCAGTAAGTCCGCCACACACCTCACACGATACGAGAACCCACGAAAAACTGTTTGGCTTGGCGACGACAACGGATTCTACTTCGAGCGCATCAGTCGCGACATGAAGAAGATTGAGGTATGCTATTACGACTTGAGCCTTGACTCAACAAAGATGCTTGTACACGAGGAGATGAATACAAGCATCGAGAGCAAGCCTATACGCATAGTCAACAACGGCAAGCAGTTCATCCAGTGGTCGGAGCGAACAGGTTGGGCAATGCTCTACCTTTACAATGCCGACGGCACACTCGTCAACCCTATCACTGATGGAGCATATCACGTTGAGGATGTAATAGCTGTAAACAACAAGGAGAATAAGATATACTTCACTGCTTGCGGCTACAATAAGAACGAGAACCCATACTACATGCACATGTATAGCGTAAACTTCGACGGAAGCGGATTAAAACAGATTGATGAGAGCGACATGAACAGCTCATTCCTCCCCGCAGCCGACGGAGAGGCATTCATTGTGACATCATCACGTGTAGATACGGCTCCCGTTAACTATGTTTACAGCAAGAATGGCAAGAAAAGCATAGAACTTGGCACAACCGACCTTTCACAGCTATTTGCTGCCGGCTACAAGTACCCGGAGCGTTTTACAGTAAAGGCTGCCGACGGTGTAACCGACCTGTACGGAGTAATGTATAAGCCTTTCGACTTTGACTCGACAAAGTGCTATCCTCTTATAGAATATGTATACCCCGGTCCGCAGACCGAAGCCGTAAACGAGAGCTGGTCGAGCGGCATGAACCGCATCGATCGCCTGGCCCAGATGGGATTCATAGTCGTGACAGTGGGCAACCGCGGCGGACATCCCAACCGCTCGAAATGGTACCACAACTTCGGCTACGGCAACCTGCGCGACTACGGACTTGCCGACAAGAAGGTTGCAGCCCAGCAGCTCATCGCACGCCACAAGTTCATCGACGGGAACAACGTAGGTATCCACGGACACTCGGGCGGAGGATTCATGTCAACAGCAGCCATACTCACCTACAACGACTTCTTCAAGGCTGCCGTATCATGCGCCGGCAACCACGACAACCGCATATACAACAACTGGTGGAGCGAGAAGCACCATGGTATCAAGGAGAACATCAATGAGAAGAGCGGCAAGGACGGGGTTGTTGAATGCGACACTACATTCTCATACAGCATAAGCACCAACCAGGAGCTTGCAAAGCGTCTGAAAGGACACCTGCTGCTCGTTACCGGTGATATGGACAACAACGTGCACCCGGCAAATACCACACGCGTGGTAGATGCCCTGATACGCGCCAACAAGCGTTTTGAAATGCTGATACTGCCCGGCGACCGTCATGGATTCGAGACCAAGGACGAGTACTTCTTCTGGAAGATGGCCGACTTCTTCAGCAAGCACCTGCTGGGTGATGCAAAGGAAAGCGAAGTCGACATAAAGGAGATGAACAACGACTGACATTCGCAATACAGTAATATACAGCTACAGGAGTTATACATTCCATTTTTACAAACGCATTATCAACCGTACAATAACATGACAACACTGAACAGGATCTTTTTGGCATTGGCCATTGCGATGTGCATTCCAGCCATAGCATCGGCTCAAAAATATGAGACCGGACAAATAGTCACGATTGATGGACTCAACTGCGTAGTCGTGGATGTTGACAGCACTGGCGAACATGGCCTGGCAGCAGGCCCACCAGTCGCTTTGTACGATAACAAGAAGTATTCACCGCAAAAGTTCGTTTTAAAAAAATTCAAGGCAAAGGACAAGTCACAGGACCCCATGAGTTTTTTTGAGAGAAAAAGATTCTATTGTGTTCTTATGGCCGACCTGAAAAAGAAAGAAGAAGAAAAATACGTTGAGCCGGTCCTTGAGCGCCTGACTTCAAATTCAGGAGAAGAGGTCCAAAAAATAATTGCAGGATATTGCGAACAGAACAATATTGACATGAAGACATATTTCCCGGAACACGCCTGGGTACAATCATTGGGAGAAGGATGGTTCTTGGGAGGTTGGAATGAAATATACATGTACAAGGAGAGAATCAGCCTATCCAAGGAATATGCCGATTCACTAAATGAGAAATCGGCAAGCGAAGGATACAGATATTTCTACCCGCTTAACCTGCACAGCACAACCAGGGAGAAGTTCCACGGCAGAATGTGCAGATTAGGGATGTTGTGGACTTATAATTTCCAGAAGTATTGGGACTATGAATACCGGTATAACGTACAGAGAAAGAGAAACGAACAGGTGCGTGTAGAGAAAAAAAGATTGATAAGCGAGAATTATAGCAGATGGCACATAGGAGCAAACCTTTTAGGTTCTATAATGCAGAGTGGTGACAGCAGCCCTTACTACGGCCCCGACCACATATGGCAGAGATACAACTATCTTCTTTCCTTCAAAAGATTTTAAAGATACAGGGAGTGTTACTTCAATAAAAAAGGTGGCCGTGGCCACCTTTTTTAATTGAATATTGCATTGACATTTACCACTCCAACGGCTCGAACGGTAAATCCCATGCCTCGGCCACCTCTTTATAAACCACCTTGCCCTCGACAACGTTGAGTCCCTTGCGGAGTTCCTCACTCTCGGCACACGCCTTGCGCCAGCCCTTGTCGGCAAGCTGAATGGCATACGGCAATGTTGCATTGGTAAGCGCGAGGGTCGATGTATAAGGTACGGCACCGGGAATGTTGGCTACGCAGTAGTGCAGAATGCCGTCGACATAGTATGTAGGCTCCTCGTGCGTTGTGGCATGCGAGGTCTCGAAACAGCCGCCCTGGTCAATTGCAACATCAACAAGCACGCTGCCCGGTTCCATGAGCGAAAGCATCTCGCGTGTGACAAGCTTCGGAGCCTTGGCTCCTGGCACAAGAACCGAACCCACTACAAGGTCTGCGGTTTTCAGTTCCTCGCGTATATTGTACTCCGATGACATAAGAGTCTTTACGTTGCGCGGCATGACATCGGCAAGATAAGCCAGTCGCGGCAGGGATATGTCACATATTGTAACATCGGCACCCATGCCCGCAGCCGTACGCGCCGCAGCCGTACCCACGACACCTGCGCCTATGACAAAGACCTTGGCAGGTTTCACCCCTGGAACACCACCCATGAGCTTTCCCTTTCCGCCACGCGGACGCTCAAGGAAGTAACATCCCTCCTGGGTCGCCATGCGGCCGGCAACTTCGGACATAGGAGTAAGCAACGGCAATGAGCGGTCCTTGCGCTCCACCGTCTCATAGGCACAACAGACAGCCCCGCTATCTATCATCGCTTTTGTTAGAGGCTCGCTCGAAGCAAAATGGAAATAGGTAAATACCAACTGCCCCTTGCGCACAAGGGCATACTCGCTTGAGATAGGTTCCTTTACCTTTACAATCATATCGGCAATGGCATATACCTCCTCTATTGTTGGCAGAATCTTTGCACCGGCAGCGGTATACACCTTATCGGTAAAACCGCTGTTCGCACCGGCAGAAGACTGCACATAGACAACATGACCGCGACGGGTCATCTCCTGAACACCTGAGGGTGTCATTCCGACACGGTTCTCATTGTTCTTAATCTCTTTTGGAACACCGATAATCATAGTCGTAATATTTTAGGATTCGACATTTACGAGAGTGAAAGTAGAGAATAAATGAAGAAAAGCAAAGGATTGTTCCTTAAATTTCGCTAAATAAGAATATAAAAGCAGGGTGGCCCAAAGAAAAATCGGGCCACCCTTAATGATATTGTCGCTAAATATCAGTTCGTTACTTGACAAGTACTTTCTTGCCATCAACGATGTAGATACCGGGTGCGGTTATCTCATTAATCCTGCGGCCGGTTAGATCGTATATACCCTTTGCCTTTACGTCATCGGGAGTCACATCACCAATTCCTGTTTCATTGGCGACTTCCTCGAGGACCCATGTCGCGGCAGCCGATGCAGGTGCATCGCAGAAAGGATAAACTACACCGCCTACATTCTCGACCTTGAAATAGCCGTTTGCATTGGTTATTCGGAAGCGTGTATCGTCAATATAATTAAATGTCAGAGCACTTTTCTGCCCATCGTTGCATGCATCGACATTCCATGGGCGGCAGACAATGTAATAGCCGCTCTGCGACAGGAGATAGCATGAGCCGCCTGCAGCCTCCTCCATCATGAATATCTGGTCGGCAGACTCACGCTTTGCCGACATTATTACCGAACCGGTAGGACCTGTAGTATTATTGGCATTGTATGAATTTATATGCAGGAACTTGCCGCTATTCACATCCTTTATGCGGTAGACCTTTGTACCCTCGGGAAGCGCCTTGCGCAGAACGACATTCTCATAATATGCGAGAGTCTTGTTCCCTTCGGGGCCAGAAAGTATCAACGAGAAATTGTCTACAGATATTGTACCGTTGGCATTCACTACCAGATTAATATCCGAGGTGCTGGCATTCATGTCCATCATCATCATATATGATGTTCCCTCCGAAAGCGTCTGCAGATAGCCACCGGCCCCTAGTGCCGCTGTCATTCCGTTATTGCCGGGAGAGAGCAGAATGCCTCCATAGTTCAAGGCGGAAATATCATTGCCCATGAATTCGGTAACCAGATAGACATCGCCCGCAGCATTGTACTCCACCTTTACATCAAAAGAAGAGGGATATTCGTCACCGCTGTACGAGGTAACCTTGGATGAGAGGCTATATACACCGGCCCAATCAAAACCTTCGTCACCGGCATCGGTAACAGGAGCAATCTCCACATTGGTATATTTTGCAATTATCGTTGCCTTTTCAGCATTATAATCGGTCACCCTCACAACCGAGAAATCGGGGACAGAAATAACCTTGGTCTCAGGGTCGTAGCTATACTTCAACGAACCATAGAATGGAATTTTCCACCCACCGTCAGCAAAAACGCCATAAGGATTGTCGCCGTTTATATTGGCAAGCACAATATCGTTCCACAGCTGAGGGTTGTTCGGGTTATCGACCTGCAGGATATTGCCTCCGGTATCAATGCCCGATATTTTATGCGCGGTCAGCGAGCCTGCAAAACCGATGATTTCGGCAAGGCAGTTGGAGTTGGCACCACTCCTTATCTCAACATCAGACTCAGCCTTGAGCACGCTCTTGTAGCTATTGCCGGCAGCCGTGAACTCAACATCAGCCGTAAACTTGTACTTGCCGTAGAAATCGGCAATGCCCGACACCTGTGCCTCTGCAGGGGCAAGCAGCACAAACAGCATCGACAGCAACAGAAAGTAGATTCTTTTCATAACCAGTGTTTTGAATTATAATATATTGCAAATGTAACAAGATTATTGCAGACAAAAGGCAATAACACTTTTTATATTAAAAAAAATTATAATCTCTTTCCCGTTTATGACAAATGAATAACTTTGCACATATGAACCGAAAAAATACAATAACCATGAAAAAGATTTTTTATACCATTCTTTGCGCAGCTGTAATGCTGTCATGTGGCGGGAACAAGGCAAAGCAGGAAAGCTGCAACGGAGATAATGGACATTGCACAGAGCAGCACGAGGGGTGTAGCGGTAACCACGAAGGATGCACCGGTGACCACGAGAACTGCACAGGCAACCATGAGGGATGCACCGGTGACCACGAAGGATGCACGGGCGACCATGAGGAATGCACCGGTGGCCACGAAGGATGCACAAAACACGCGAGTGAAGCCAAAACCGGCAGTATAAAGATTGACACCGACACATTCATAAAGAACGTTGCCGATTTCAACAATCCCGAGTGGAAATATCTTGGTGACAAGCCTGCCATTGTTGACTTTTATGCCGACTGGTGCGGTCCCTGCAAGCAGATTGCCCCGATACTTGAAGAAATTGCGAAGGAGTATGACGGAAAATTGTATGTTTATAAAGTGAATGTTGACGAGAATAAGACCATTGCCGATGCATTCAAGATAAGTGCCATCCCTACTCTTCTTTTCATCCCCATGCAGGGAGAGCCCAAGACCGAGGTGGGAATGACCACAAAAGATAATCTCGAGAAAATCATCAAGGAGAATCTGCTGAAGAACTGATACAATACTCCATAGTATATGGATAAAGAGGCCGGGTCAAAAAGTGTTTTTGCCCCGGCCTCTTGTGAACAAAGAAAGACAGGACTTCCCGTGTGCCGGGGCTTTTTGCAACTTTTTGGCCGCCAAAAAGTTGGTAAAGAACGACAGCAACAAAATAAACACAAGACAACAGTAGTAGGGTTAAAAGCGGGAGAGTTTTCTTGGAACACGATGCAGGACTTTCCAACTGTCCTCCTTTTCAAAGGGGGACGGCAACGCGGGGGAGCGTTGCTTGCGACGACTGAACCTTTAGGTTTACGAAGGAGTGCCGTATGGCTAAGCGGCAGTTTCGGAGGGAGTTAAAACACAGCCATTCCTGTCATGTCGAGCGAATGCGAGACATCTCTGTTTTGTATGTTACAGATGTTC
>JAFYQH010000065.1 GCA_017547205.1 Bacteroidaceae bacterium
AGTCAAAGCCTCGCTCAAAGAAGCCCATTCACCATTGATTGTAACCGTGTGAGCTGTAACGCCTGTAGGAACTGTAACTGCTACAGGAGCGTAGAATGTAGCGTACTTTGCAGCGGTCACTGCTACCTCGTACTGTGGCAATTCAATTGGAGTTACATTTGTTCCACCGTGAGCATTTCCATAAACACCAAGCCAAACATTGGTATCACCAGAGCTATTGATAGAGATATAAAGATTCTTACCATCAACTTTCCAATCCTTTTCGCTCGCTATTGTAAACATTGTAGGAGTGTCGCTCAAAGTGATTGTATTCTCTGTGTTGTGAGCTGCTTCAGTTGCATCTGTATGAATATACTTGCCTGTTGCAACATTCATAATGGCAAATTTGAACGCGCCATCATTGAATGAAGGATAAATTGCCCACAAGCAGTTTGCATCAATTGCCTTAACACCAACTGTCTGCACCTTGACACTATTGCCATCTGCGTGCCAGAATTTATTACTATCAAATTGTGACAATAATGTCTCATTTGTAGCACCACCAACCTTTGAAACAGGATAAGTAAAGTTGATTGTTGCAGTATAAAGTAACTTTGTTTCATCCCACTCTGCGCTTGTTAAAGAATAGCCGTACGCACCTGAAATGCCAGGAGTATTGCTGCCGTTGTATGTAAAGTTACCCTCGTAAATATTACCAGCCTGGTCTATAAGCTTGTAGCTAGCATCAACACCCTCAAACGCCTTAATCTTTGCAATAGCAGCATTCTTTACCTCGTCAGTGATTGACGCGCCCTCACTAACGAATACAAAAGGAATACCACCGTCGGTCTGACCATCGGATGCAAAACGTACTGGGTTTTGACCCTTTGCGCTACCGCAACCGCTACAGAAATTATAGTTTCCATAACTCAACATATAACCTGCAGTGTTTGTTGTTGCCTTCAAATCAAGCTGGGCCTGCGCAGTAACCTCTGTTGACAAAGTACACTTCTTACCATTACCTACGGTAACACCTGTATTGATTGTGATAAACTTACCCGTTGTAGCCTCAAAAAGATAGCTCTTGCCAGTTTTTGGAGATGTGTACAAGTACCAAGAAAGCTGAATGCCAGCATCACTCAATGCATAGTGTGAATTCTGATAGCCACTGAGTGTTACGCCCGCCAACTGAGGATCATTGGGATAATCGGCATGATATGTCAAATATCCACGACCGTTCCACTGCCAAAAAATCTTGTAAGCACCATCTTCGTGAGTGGTTGCATTCTGCGCCATTGCACCTAAAGCAAGGAACAATGATGCGATAAATAGAGTAAATTTTCTCATAAAATATTATTTAAAATTAATTAGTATCAAATCAATATATTCCAGAACAAAAACTCTGTAAATCAAGTTATAATTAGGAGATTACTCTCCGCACAGACACAAAAAAAACGTGGACAATCTTACATTATCCACTGATGAGGTCTTGGCGTTACCTGGAAGATAGATAAGCAAGTTGCCCACGCTGCATAGAGCGCGGACATCAACTTTGCTACTAATCTTCCTATTGATTTAACCGCCAAGTTTGACAGGAGAAAAATCCCGCCGGGGCAAAATGCCCCCATCAGTAAGATAGTAAAGCTAATGCGCTATGTTTTTAATATGTCATAACCCCACAATGAGGTTACATCGGCAAATATATTCATTTTTCTTGAATTTATTAAATAATAATATAAAAAAGATAAATCGTTAGAAAAAATAACGACAGGAGGAGAATCCCCCCAACCGTCCTTTCCACCCTTTTGGGCCTTATATGACAAAAAAGGACATCCTTTTGAGATGTCCTTTTCTATAAAAGTGGCGATGCCAACGCGGGGGAGCGTTGCTTGCTACGGCTGCAACCTTTAGGTTTACCAAGGAGTGCCGCTCGCGGCCCCAAAGTAAATATTCGAGTTTACCTCGATATAAATAATTTAATTGATAGATAAATAGTAAAAAACAGGCATAAGAAGCCGTCTCTTATGCCTGTTTTTTACTATGATATCAGAACCTGAAATCCCTATCTCCGTTATCTATTCTCGAAAGGTATTCACTCGCCTTGTTGCGTACACGTTCGTTAGGAACATCATCAAGCAGGCGTCTTATCATAGCCTCGCCCTTTTCGCGAGTGGCAGAGGATGCATAGTCGCGTATATACTCCTTGAGCGTAAGCAGCGCGTTGGGCAGGCAACAGTTCGATATCTGACCGTTCTTGAGCAGTGTCATGAAACGGTCGCCGGTGCGGCCCTCGCGGTAGCATGCCGTACAGAAACTGGGGATGTGGTCAAGGTCGAGCAACCACCCTACCACCTCATCGAGCGAACGGTGGTCGGCTATATCGAACTGCGCCGAGTTCTCTTCTTCGGGTTCCGGGCAGACATATCCTCCTACACTTGTACGCGAGCCACCGCTTATCTGCGAGATGCCGAGTTTGAGAAGCCTTTCGCGGCTTTTCTTGCTTTCACGGGTAGATATTATCATTCCTGTATACGGCACTGCTATGCGTATTATTGCCACTATCTTATAGAAGATGTCATCGGGGACGGCATTCTCAAAATCGGCGGTATCGACATCATCGGCCTTGCAGAGACGGGGCACGCTTATCGTATGCGGCCCTACCCCGTATGTTGCCTCAAGATGCTCGGCATGCATCAGAAGGCCGACAAAATCGTAACGGTAGGTCTCAAGGCCGAAGAGCACGCCTATACCAACATCATCTATGCCGCCCTGCATGGCGCGGTCCATAGCCTCGGTATGCCACGCATAGTCGCTCTTGGGACCTGTAGGGTGCAGTACCTCGTAGTTCTCCTTGTTGTAGGTCTCCTGAAAAAGTATGTAAGTACCTATTCCTGCATCGCGCAGACGGCGGTAATTCTCGACCGTCGTCGCAGCTATATTCACATTTACACGGCGTATGGCACCGTTCTTGTGCTTTATACTGTAGATAGTTTCTATGCTCTCAAGGATATATTCAATTGGATTCTTGAGAGGATGCTCGCCCGCCTCAAGGGCAAGACGTTTGTGCCCCATATCCTGCAAGGCAATGACCTCGGCACGTATCTCATCCTGCGTCAGTTTCTTGCGATGGATTGTCTTGTTCTTTGCATGATAAGGACAATAGACACAGCCATTTACACAATAGTTCGACAGGTAGAGAGGGGCGAACATTACTATGCGGTTGCCATAGAAACGGTGCTTTATTTCATTGGCAAGCGAGTATATACGCTCAACAACATCGGGGTCGTCGCACTCGAGCAACAGAGCAGCCTCGCGGTGTGTCAGTCCCTTGAATGCACGCGCCTTCTCAAGGACCGATTCCACCAAGGCACGGTCGCCGGCATTCTCACGCGCATACTCTATCGTTGAAAGAATTTCACTGTCACTGATGAACTCTGTCGCTGTTTTAGATTTGGGATTATACATATCTCAGTTTTTCAAAGTCCTTTATAATCGCCACGGCCATAATCAATATGATAGCCAATGCCCCTTAACTTCTCTTCGAGCAGAGAAAGCTGTTCGACCGACTCGCTCCCGTTGCTTTTCTTGTTATCGTATATAGTATATTTGTCTCTTAAATCCAAAGGTGTAACATTAGGCATCACGACATTCGCCCCGGCAAGGATGCCACGTTCAGTACCGCCGTCACACAATGTCGCAAGCGCCGTCGTTGCCGGTATCAACGCGTTGGGGAAACGCAGCCTGAGCAATGTGATGAGGCGCAGGGTCATCTCCACACTTCCTTTTTCCTCGCCGGCGAAAGGTGTGCCGGTTGCCGGGATGAACGGCCCGATACCGATCATCTGCGGCTGCAATTCATCGAGGAACATGAGGTCGGCAACAAGATGCCGCACCCCCTGCCCGGGAGAACCGACCATAATGCCGCTGCCGACCTGGTAGCCGAGCCTTTTTAGTTCGTACAGGCATTGCTTGCGGTTTGCCACACTCATCGTCTGCGGATGCAAGAACGCATAATGGGCCTCATCGGCAGTCTCGTGCCTCAAGAGATACCTGTCGGCCCCGGCACTACGCAAAAGAGCATACCCCATGGACGAACGTTCACCCACAGAGAGGGTCACGGCCTTTTCGGGGAACTCCGATTTTATGGCAGCCACTACACCTGCAAGCCATTCATCGCTCTGCCGGGAATCCTCGCCGCCCTGCAACACAAAGGTGTTGAACCCGAGAGCAGCGGCCTCACGGCAACAATCGAGTATCTGCTGCATGTCCAAACGGTAGCGCACCGCACCACTATTCCCGCAGCGCAAACCGCAATAACGGCAGTTGTTACGGCAGTAGGAACTTATCTCGACAAGGGCACGGACATAGACACTCTTACCGAAGCGGGCCTGGGCCACCTCGCGGGCACGAACGGAAAGATATTCCCATTCCTCTTTGTCAAGGGAGAGGAGAAGCATCTCCCAGACTTTTTCCTTGACTGTTTCCTTTCCCGAAAGCAGTGCAAGCACCGCATCCAAATCGTCGAATCCCATTATTTTTGCCTGCATTGACGAAACATTGTCGCAAAAATAGTTGAATTCGAGGTTTTTTAGCTACATTTACAGCAAAATTAACACCGGATGGGTTATAATAATAATGTAATGTTTGTACGTTATAAACTTTTATCGAACATGGTTGCCATGTGGAAGAGAGGCGAGTTGGTCGAAAAAATCGACAGCATGCCGTATGAAATGTACCCGCGCAACCAAAAGCCCAAGGGGCGATGCTGCATACACAAGGAACGTGCAGTAGTAAAGTACAAGAGCATGGCCATGCTCGGTTTCACAATGAATGACGAGGTGAACGAGATGGACAGCCTGAGCATGTACGCCAAACGCATGCTCGAACGCAAGGATGTAGACCTGCAGAACGGTGCAGTGCTGCATGTAATGGACGAGGCCTGCTCATCGTGCGTGAAGATAAACTACGAGGTTTCGAACCTTTGCCGCGGCTGCGTCGCACGCCCTTGCTACACCAACTGTCCCAAGGATGCGATATATTACGACAAGGAGGGCAAGGCCCACATCGACCACGACAAGTGCATAAGCTGCGGCAAGTGCCATCAGGTGTGTCCTTACCACGCTATCATATACATGCCGGTACCATGCGAGGAAGCATGCCCGGTAAAGGCCATATCAAAGGATGAATATGGTGTGGAGCACATTGACCCAGAGAAATGTATCTACTGCGGCAAGTGCCTCAACGCATGCCCGTTCGGCGCGATATTCGACAAATGCGAAGTGTTCGATGTGCTCAACCGCATGCGCGACGGCGAGAAGGTTGTCGCCATGGTAGCACCGGCCGTACTAGCACAGTTCGGCAAGCCTATGGAGCACGTATACGGTGCCTTGAGGGCAGTCGGGTTCAGCGACATAATAGAGGTGGCATACGGTGCCGAAGAGACCATACGCCGCGAGGCCGAGGAACTGAAGGAAAAAATAGAGGAAGGACAGCCGTTCATGACAACAAGCTGTTGCCCTGCATATGTGAACCTTGCAAGGAAACATATCCCCGAACTTGTGAAGTATGTATCTTCGACAGGGTCGCCCATGCACTATACGGCCGCATATGCCAAGGAAAAATTCCCGGACTGCCGAACAGTATTCATAGCGCCGTGCGCATCGAAGAAGGCCGAAGGCGCAGCCGATGCGAATGTCGACTTCGTATGGACTTTCCGCGAACTTGACGCCGTGATACAGGGCATGAGAATAGACATTGAAAGCACAATGCCATATACTCCGGCCGAGACGGCATCGCGCGATGCGCATAACTTTGCAAAGACAACAGGCGTGTTCACTGCCGTAAAGAACCATATAGGCGAAGAGAATCTCGAGGGTGTGGTTATAGCCGACCTTAACAAGAAGAACATTGCCATGCTCAAGGGATATGCCAAGACCGGCAAATGCCCGGGCAAGCTTATTGAGGTAATGTCGTGCCCCGGAGGCTGTATAACAGGACCATGCGCCTGCAGCCAGGGAGGTGAGGCTTCGCGCCGCTTCGAGGCCGAGGTTAAGAAGAAATGAAAAGAGAGAAACAGGCATAGATGATTGAAAGACATTTTATCCTTGACGGAATTGACCCCGTAGGATTCTACGGTGCAGGGAACATTCACCTGCAGATGCTCAAGAAGCTGCATCCCAAGCTGCGCATCGTCGCACGTGACAATGTCATAAAAGCAATGGGTGACGATGACGAGCTTGAACGTTTCCACAGGGTAATAGAACTGCTCAAGGAGTACTGCAACAGATACAACAGCCTCAACGAGGAGGCTATAATTGATGCCGTGAATGGCAAAAGGGGCGACAAGGGCAGCGACAGCAACGTGATTGTATACAACATAAACGGACGCCCCATCTACCCGCGTACCGAGAACCAGTGCCGCCTGGTAGAGGAGTACAGGAACAATGACATGGTGTTTGCCGTGGGCCCCGCAGGAACAGGAAAAACATACACCGCCATCGCGCTTGCCGTGAAGGCACTGAAGAACCGCGAGATAAGGAAGATTATCCTGAGCCGCCCGGCAGTGGAAGCCGGCGAGAAACTGGGATTCCTGCCCGGAGACATGCGCGACAAGATTGACCCGTACCTGCAGCCGCTGTACGATGCGCTTGAAGACATGATTCCAATGGCCAAGCTGAAAGAGCACATGGACAACAACGTGATACAGATTGCTCCGCTTGCATTCATGCGCGGACGCACACTGAACGATGCTGTCGTGATACTCGACGAGGCGCAGAACACTACTCCGCAGCAGATAAAAATGTTCCTCACACGCATGGGAACAAACACCAAGATGATAATAACGGGCGACCTCACGCAGGTCGACCTGCCGCAGAACAGCAATTCGGGCCTGCTGCATGCACTGCGCATACTCGACGGAGTGAAAGGTATAGGGTTCGTAAAGCTGGGCAAGAAGGACATCGTGCGCCACAAACTGGTTACACGTATTGTAGAGGCATACGAGGCACACGAAAAAGAGAACAGGAACGAAAAGAACAAACAATAAAAATAGAGAGAAATGGCAAAAGCATTGACAAACACCGAATTCAATTTCAAGAACCAGAAGAATGTTTATCACGGCAAGGTACGTGACGTGTACACAGTAGGAGACGACAAACTGGTAATGGTAGCGACTGACCGCATATCGGCATTCGACGTCGTACTTCCCAAGGGTATCCCCTTCAAGGGACAGATGCTGAACCAGATTGCAGCGAAGTTCCTCGACGCAACAACCGACATATGCCCCAACTGGAAACTGGCTACACCCGACCCTATGGTAACGGTAGGTGTAATGTGCGATGGATTCCCTGTAGAGATGATTGTACGCGGATACCTTTGCGGCTCGGCATGGCGTGCATACAAGAGCGGAGTACGCGAAATTTGCGGTGTGAAGCTCCCCGAGGGCATGAAGGAGAACCAGAAGTTTCCCGAGCCCATAATCACCCCTACTACAAAGGCCGAAATAGGCGAGCACGATGCCGACATCTCCAAAGAGGAGATTCTTGCACAGGGACTGGCTACACCCGAGGAGTATGCACTGCTCGAGAAGTACACCCTTGCACTCTTCAAGAGAGGCACAGAGATTGCAGCCGAGCGCGGTCTTATACTCGTTGACACAAAGTATGAGTTCGGTAAGCACAATGGCACCATCTACCTGATGGACGAGATTCATACTCCCGACAGCAGCCGCTACTTCTATGCCGACGGTTACGAGGAGAAGTTCAACAACGGCGAGCCGCAGAAGCAGCTTTCGAAAGAGTTCGTACGCGAATGGCTCATGGACAATGGTTTCCAGGGCAAGGAGGGACAGCAGGTTCCGGAGATGACGGACGAGATTGTAGAGAGCATAAGCAACCGCTACATCGAGCTGTACGAGAACATCACCGGCGAGAAGTTTGTAAAGGAAGAGTGCGAGGACATCCACGCACGCATTGAGCAGAACATAAGCAAATACCTTGGATAAAAGATGGCATACAGGCATGAGGAGATAAAGCCTTATAGCGACAAGGGCAAGAAGAGCGAACAGGTCGAGGAGATGTTCAACAACATAGCCCACGAATATGACAGGTTCAACTACCTTGCATCAATGAACATAGACAGGATATGGCGCAAACGCGCCATATCCTCTTTAAAGCCATATGCCCCACGCAAAGTACTTGATATTGCAACCGGCACCGGAGACCTGGCACTGCTCATAAACAGGATTCTGCAGCCCGAGACAATCATCGGCTGCGACATTTCGGAGGGTATGATGGAGGTGGCACGCGAAAAATGCCACAGACGCGGAGTAACTAACATTACATTCGAGAAGGAGGACTGTACAGCACTCTCCTACCCCGACGGGAGCTTCGACGCTGTTACATCGTCGTTTGGAGTGCGCAACTTCCAGGAACTTGAAAAGGCACTCGGCGAAATGCACCGTGTACTATGCAAGGGAGGACACCTTATTATTCTGGAGCTGTCGTCACCGGTAAAATTCCCGATGAAACAGCTGTTCCCGGTATATGCCAAATACATTATGCCGACACTGGGACGTATATTCTCGAAGGATGCGAAAGCATACAAATACTTGCCCGAGTCAATGGCTGCGTTCCCGCAAGGAGAGGTTATGAAGGGAATTCTTGAGAGGACCGGGTTCAGCAAGGTTGAGTTCCGTCGCTTTACGGGCGGAATATGCACATTATACATAGCAGAAAAATGAAAGAATACGGAATTATAGGATACCCCTTGGCACAGTCGGCATCACCGGCATTCTTCAACGGCAAGTTCGCCGATGAGGGCATAGATGCACAGTATCTGTCTTTCGAGATTACGGACATTGACGAACTGCCGCGCATTCTCGAAGAGCACCCCGACCTGCAAGGGTTCAACGTCACCATCCCATACAAAATCGACGTAATGAAGTACCTCGAGGGTATGAGCGACGAGGCAAGGGAGATTGACGCGGTCAATGTGGTAAAAGTAACGAGGGATGCCGATGGCAAGCCACATCTTCGCGGCCATAACAGCGATGTCATTGGTTTCACACGCTCACTGGAGCCTTTGACAAGAGGCAAGCACAGCAAGGCTCTCATACTGGGCACGGGCGGTGTATCGAAGGCTGTTGCATGTTCCTTGAAGAAACTGGGCATCGATTTCCTTTATGTATCGCGCAAAGCCAATGAAAAGGCCATTGCATACAGCGACCTTACACCCGGAATAATGGAAAGCCACACACTTATAGTGAACTGCACACCTTTGGGCATGGTTGGCCACGGCATAGACCAGTGCCCCGACATTCCATACGAACTGCTCAGTGAGGGACACCTGCTGTACGACGTTGTCTACAATCCAGAGAATACACTGTTCCTGCAGCGCGGTGCAGCACAGGGAGCATCTACCAAGAGCGGATACGAGATGTGGTATCTGCAGGCACTCGCTTCGTGGGAGATTTGGAATGCGGAATAACGGCAAGATAGAACATTTTTACACGGTGCGATAGAGACGCCCCTGCCAGGCACCACGCTCACGCATGCGGCGTTTTATTCTGTCGACAAGTTCATGGTTCTTCAATCCCCAATCGGGTGCGATTAGCAGTTCTTTGGGCGACTGCGAGGCAAAACGTTCCAGCACAATGTCGGGACGCAACCTCTCGACATAGTCTATTACAGTTTCTATATACTCCTCTATCTCAAAGAGATTGAAATCGGAAGGGTCGTCGGCATATTCCTGTGCCATACGCGTACCGCGAATAAGCTGCAGCTGATGAAGTTTGAGGGTTGTCAGCGGCAAGCGCGACAGTTCTGTGGCCTGATTCATGAGCATTGTACGGTCTTCACCGGGCAGGCCCAGAATTATATGCGCACCGACCGGTATGCCACGTGTTGCTGTACGCCCGACAGCATCGACAGCACATGCGAAGTCATGCCCGCGGTTTATGCGGAGCAGGGTTTCATCGCAGGTACTCTCAATACCATACTCGACAAGCACGAATGTACGCTCCTTCAGTGACACAAGATAGTCGAGCAACTCGTCGGGCATGCAGTCGGGACGTGTGCCAATCACAATACCCACACAGCCGTCCACAGCCAATGCCTCCTCGTACCGTCTCTTAAGATTATCCAGAGAGTCGTATGTATTGGTATAGGCCTGAAAGTAGGCCAGATAGCGCATGGCCGGGTATTTGCGGGAGAAAAATGAGATACCCTCCTTCATCTGCTCAGCTACGGGCCTGCCACGATGACAGTAGGCAGGATTAAAGGTCTGGTTGTTGCAATAGGTACAACCACCCCGTCCAACCTTGCCGTCACGGTTGGGACAGGTAAAGCCGGCATCGAGAGTTATCTTCTGTACCTTGCACCCGAACAGAGATTGCAGGTACGCACCGAACTCATTATAATAAAAGGTATCTTCGTGCATACGGCGCGAAGATACACAAAAACGGCAAGCCACGCAACTGCATGTTGCAGCAAGAATTCAAACTGTTTTTCAGCGTTTTTTACGGAACTCACTGGGAGTCAAGCCTGTCAAGCGCCTGTAATAACGGCTGAAGTAGGACTGGCTGGGGAAATTATACTCATCGGAAAGTTCCTGTATGCTCTTCGAAGTATAGGACAGTTCATATTTCAGACGTGCCACGACTGCCGAGTCTATTATATATTTCGCCGAATGGCCCGACACCTCATTGCATATCTCGTTAAGGTAACCGCTGCTCATACCCAGTTCATTGGCATAGAACAGCACTTCGCGCGAAGCAGAATGGGAAGTTATCAGTTCCTTTATAAAATTACGGAAGAGTTCTCTTTTACGTGATATATATATACTCTTTTCGTTGCCACCGGCATGATTCTTCTGGTTGTAGTTCTTCTGTATTATATACAGGGAAGCAACCATCTTGATGGCAACTATCTCAAATTGTTCGTAATCAAGGATACCGCCGGCATCCTTAAGCATGGCAAACATTCTTCTGGTCAGCGACAGGCTCTTCTCGTCATAGTATTGCACCGGATTACGCCTAATGAAATCGGCCTGCGAGAAATTAATCTCCTGCATTATCGGGGCAAATGTGCTTGTCGGCAATATCAGTACCGAACAGTTGAACGTTTCAGTAAAGCCGGTTATTGTAATGATATCGAACGGAAAGATTGTCAGCATGCCGTCTTTCCTCAACTTGTATTGGGTATAGTTCAGTTCTATATCGCATTCACCCTCCTCGCATAGAATAATGAAATGGCAATTGCATTTCGTCGGTACTATATTATGGGGGCGTTCCTTTATATCAACAAGCATCACGCGGTCCGTATCAAAGCTCAAAACTTTATCCATATATTATATTTGATTTTGAAACAAATGTAAATGTTTTATTTCCAATAACCCAAATACAACCGCGAAATAGGACAACAACAGAGCTGATATGTAATCGAGTAGGTCGGGAAACGAAGGTTTTCTGACCTATTTTCGTTTCCTTTCCTCTCACACCACCGTACGTGCCGTTCGGCATACGGCGGTTTAACTTGTTTTCAAAGAGTGTCTAATCAAATAATAATCCAAGCAACTA
>JAFYQH010000066.1 GCA_017547205.1 Bacteroidaceae bacterium
CGGCAACATGTGGACACTTGTCCGCACACTCGATTACAGGCAGGATAGTATGCCTTCGGGCGGAGCTGGTCAGGAATATACTTCACCGACAATCTCTTTGGGCGGCAGTTATTCCAAACTGAGAATCCTGCAGACAAGCGGAGAGTATTCAAAGAACCACTTTGTGCTATCCGAGTTGCGTGTCTATAAGGTTACCGAAGGTAGTACCGGTGAGTCCGAAAAGATTCAGGATGCCATCTATGAGAACCGTTACAGGCCTTTCGGTCGTGAATACAATGTCGATATCGAGTGGCTTACCGACAATGCTGTTTCCGTACCGCGTATAGATATTGACATTGAAGGCGGCAAGTTCGTCACAAGCAAGACTACTTACCTCGATGCAAATTTCCGCATAACAGGTTATGGGGTCTATGACAATTTCGAGGATTCGGTACAGATAAAGGGCCGCGGCAATTCAACCTGGTCATATTCAAAGAAACCTTACCGCTTGAAGTTCGCCGAAAAGGTAAAGCCCTTCGGCCTTACCAAGGGCAAGAGCTGGGTGCTGCTTGCCAATGCACAGAGTGGCTCGCTTATGGCCAACGCCATTGCAATGAAAATCGGTCAGATGGCAGGTGCCCATTATACCAACCATATAATTCCGGTCGAACTTTATATGAACGGGCAGTATATGGGAAGTTACATGTTTACCGAGAAGGTGGGTATGGCCAACAACAGTGTCGATATAGACGAGGAACTTGGCTATCTGCTTGAATTGGACACATATGGAAGTACCGATGAACCGATATACAGGACAGGCTTGTATTCGCTCCCTGTTAAGATTGCCGAACCAGACCTTGAGGATTACACGGCCGATGTGAAAGAAGCCCGTCGTACCGCAATGCTCAACGATGTCAAGGCGATGTCATCCGAAATATATTACGGCGGCGACCTGGAAAGTGTGCTCGATGTGGATGGTACTGCCCGCTTCTATCTTGCTAACGACCTTGTGTTGAACCAGGAGATAAACCACCCCAAGAGTACATTCCTTTATAGGAATGAAGGTGAAGCCGGTAGGCTGACATTCGGCCCGTTGTGGGATTTCGACTGGGCTTTCGGCTATGAAAGCTCAAGCAGCTATTGCTATTACAATTCAACAGGTAACCTTATAAAGACGAGTATGGAGTCGTACGATTTCTGGCAGGATATGACTTCGTTAGAGGTGTTCAGAAAACATTACTACAAGGTGTGGAAGGAGTTCGTGGACAAGAACTCCATGGCCGAGTTGAATGACTATATCGACAGTTACTACAATTTCGCTAAGAACTCGTTCCAGAACAATGCCAATGAATGGGGCTATTCTAATGGTTTTACCGAAAGTGATGCGACCCGCGCAAAGCAGTGGCTCGCCGAGCGAATGAACCATATATATAACAATCTCGCAGAGTATAACCTCGATGAATTCATCTATGCATTGCGTGGCGATGTAAACCGCAACAACCAGTTGACCGTGCACGATGTCGCTCTCGTTGTCGCTTATCTGAAGAACGATATCCATGAATCGTTCAACGAGGCGAAGGCCGATTTAGATGCCGACGGTACGATAAATCTTGACGATGCATCGGGCATAGCCGAGCTGCTTTTCGAAAGTGATGCCCCGTCGGCAATGTACTGGCACAAGACACCTCTGGCAGGCAATATGAGTGCCGGCAGGGCTGTCTCCGATACCGACGGCAATATCCGTCTGCCATTGAAGTTCACAACAGCTTCGGGCTGTCAGTTAAAGGCATTCCAGTTTGAGTTCGAGGTGCCCGACAACAGTTTCCTCTTCGATATTGAAGCGGCTTCGTCCCTTGCCGGTTATAACATAGAGCTTTGCGAGACTGCAATGAACAACTATCGTGTAATTGCCTATAACGAAGACAACTCGGCTGTCGATGCCAGCAGCATACAGCTCGACATAATATTGGTACCAATGGGTGAGGTGTCCGGTCAGGTCAATGTAAAGAACACCTATGCCGTAAATGCCGGCAACTCCGAGGTGCGCTTCTCTGATCTCACTGCCATTCTCGACGGTTCGGGCGATGATGCCTTGGATGGTGACATCAACGGTGACGGCCGCGTCAGTGTCAGCGACATACAGGTTCTCGTGAACTTGATTCTTGCCGATGCAACGGCAAGCGATAACCCTGCAGCCGATCTCAATGGTGACGGAAGAATAAGCATTTCCGATATACAAATCGTCGTGAACCGCATACTTAATGTGGGGAATACGGCTGCTGCACGCAGTGCTTCGCGTGCCGGTGCACAGGGGGCAGCGGACAGTCGCCTCTACATTGAACCGTTCTCCATCAACCCCGGTGAAAAGAAAACCATAGACGTCATTCTCGACAATCCGGGGGATGAGTTCTCGGCAATACAGTTCGACCTTCGTCTCCCCGATGGTATAGAGGTCGTTTGTGATGACGAGGGTTTCGATATAGGCTTGGGAAGCCGTACTACATACGGCAGACATAATGTCCCTGTGGCTGCCATGCTCGCCGACGGCTCGTTGCGTGTGATATGCTATTCGGGCAATGGCGATAACTTCATAGGCAAAAGCGGCGGTGTCATGAGCATAGCCGTTCGGGCAGCCGATGATATTGCCGACGGCCTTTATGACCTGTCCATCGGTAATGCCGAGCTTGCGAGGGCCAATGCTACAGCCTGTCGCCAGGGTGCTACCTCATCTACAATCACTGTAGGTTCTGGCTTTACCAATATTGTGAGCATGCCAGCAGGCAGTGAGGTTAGTGGTATCTATGATCTCATGGGCCGCAGGATAGAGAAGATAACAGCGCCCGGTGTCTACGTAATCGACGGCAAGAAGACTTTGGTAAAATAACACATGCGTTTGTGCAATATCCCCGTATCCCTCTGTCCAATAAAAGAGGGGCGGGGTATTGTATGGTTGCTTCCATGCAAAGAATAGACTCTTATTTTTTTCTTTATATTGCTTTTTTTTGTAAAAATTGTTATCTTTGCAATAACTTTAGTAAAATGGTGGAGTGTAGATCTCCGTTCTGATAAATAGATTAATGTATAATAATTAAAAATAAAAGTATCATGAAAATTTTTACTTTCAAATCTCTATTTGTG
The DNA here is from genome assembly GCA_017547205.1 of Bacteroidaceae bacterium. GTDB lineage: Bacteria > Bacteroidota > Bacteroidia > Bacteroidales > Bacteroidaceae > HGM04593. Next base: position 3,118 of record JAFYQH010000066.1, read on the forward strand.
GCATTGATGATGCTGTGCGGTGTTGCTACGAATGCCCAGAGTTTCTATGTTGAGCCGTTCTCTATCAAGCCGGGCGAGGAAAAGACATTTGCCATTCTTCTTGACAGCAAAGGCGATGGTTTCACTTCATACCAGTTCGATGTATATTTGCCCGAGGGTATAACATTCAAACAGAATAAGGCTGGTAGGCCTATTGTTAACTTTAATGCGACTCTGAAGGATGAAAATGACATATATGCTTACACTAGTACGCCCAGCATCATGGATGACGGTTCGCTCAGAATACTTGGCTATACAACCTATAATGAACCTATTCCGGCAGAGATTAAGGAGATCTATACAATAACTGTTGTTGCATCCGAAGAACTTGCTCCAAGCGTATATAAGCTTTCAATAAAGAATATGGAGCTTGCTCGTCCTGATGCGACAAGTGTCAGTCCTGCCGATGCAACTACTGAAATTACAGTAGTTAGTGACGAAACCGGTATCGAGGAAGTTATGGGTGAGGCTGCAACCGGCAAGGGGATCCATGATATCCTTGGCCGTAAGGTAAACAAGATAACCACTCCTGGTATTTACGTCATTAACGGCAAGAAGACTTTTGTTAAGTAAAAAGAAGTGTCTCTCTTATATAAAAAATGACCGCGGATTACGCGGTCATTTTTTTGTGTATGACGGGCATGTCATAAACCATAATCGAAATTGATATTCGGCACCAAAATCTACAGCCAGGCAAGTGGCGGTATAACAGCTACCCCTTTCATTGTCCGTGATTGCTGTGCAGAGTGATTTTCTGTTGTCCTTAAAAATCCCTTCCCCAAGCTTGTATATTTTGCATAATGTGTAGTATATTTGGCGGTATGGAAAAATATATTGCTTCAAGTGACAGGTATTCAGCTGCAGGTAACATATACCGCCGTTGCGGTAATAGTGGGGTATTGCTGCCGAAGGTCAGTTTAGGTTTCTGGCAGAACTTCGGTGCCGATGCATCGTACGACAACTGCCGTGCCATTGCAAGGTTGGCATTCGATAATGGAGTGACGCATTTCGACCTAGCCAACAACTACGGGCCACCTCCCGGGTTCGCCGAGGAGATGGTGGGGCGTATGCTCAAAGAGGATTTCGCTCCCTACCGTGACGAGCTTTTCATAGCGACTAAGGCCGGCTATGATATGTGGCAGGGCCCATATGGCAGTTGGGGCTCACGCAAACACCTCATGGCAAGTCTAGACCAGAGCCTGCGCCGCCTGGGACTGGAGTATGTCGACCTCTTCTACATACACCGCTACGACCCGGTGACGCCGCTCGACGAGACATTGCAGGCGCTGGTGGATATTGTGAGGGCCGGTAAGGCTGTCTATATAGGAATATCCCGCTGGCCGTTAGATGCGCTCAAGTATGCCAACCGTTTCCTCAGGGCGCAGGGTGTGCCCCCTCTCATTTTCCAGGGGCGTCTTAACCTGCTCGACAGGGCGGTGCAGGACGAGGGCATTCCTGCCTATTGTGCGGCCGAAGGAATAGGATTTATCTCCTTCTCTGCCTTGGCGCAGGGGCTCCTCACTTCGCGTTATCTGGGCGGAATTCCCGATGGCTCGCGCATGTCGCGGGCCGGTTCGCTGACGGTCGACAAACTGACACCTGAACTGCTTGACTATCTCAAGCGGATGAATGCTACAGCAGTACAGCGCGGTGAGTCGCTTGCTTCGATGTCGCTCGCATGGGTGCTTGCCCAGGAGGGTGTGACATCGGTGCTTGTGGGTGCACGTACTCCCGAGCAGTTCAAGGAATCGCTCAAGTGCCTCGATTCTCCGCTCCTGCAGCCGGGCGAGTTGCCTTTATACGGGCACAAGGTATTCTGACAATTCTGCCTCAATAATCAGGCGGGAGGTTGAGTATTATGACTGAGGTCGAAACCTTATAAATGACTAAAGGCACGCAAATGCGTGCCTTTAGTCATTTATAAGATTGGTGCTGTTATTTTACAATATTCATCTCTTCGATGAGGCGTTTGCAGCCGCCGAGCTTGTCGATGACGAAGAGCACGTAGCGTATATCAACGTTGATGCAACGCTGCAGGTTGTCGTCGAAGTTGATGTCGCCGCTCAGCGATTCCCAGTTGCCGTCGAAGGCGAGACCGATGAGCTCACCGCGTGAGTTGAGCACGCCGCTACCGCTATTGCCGCCTGTGATGTCGTTGGTGGTGAGGAACGCAACCGGCATCTCGCCGTTGGGGAGTGCATACTCGCCGAAATCCTTGGCCTCATAAAGCTCCTTCAGGCGTGCTGGTACGATGAACTCGCTGCTGTTGGGGTTCTCCTTCTCCATTACTCCCTTAAGGGTTGTATAGTGGTTGAATGTAACACCGTCCTTGGGCTGGTATGCCTTGACGTTACCGTATGTGAGTCGCATCGTGAAGTTAGCGTCGGGATAAACAGGTGCACCGTTAGCCTTCTCCATAAGACCCTTGAGATATGTCTTGTGCAGCGGGTTCATAACCTTTGCGAACTCCTTGCTCTTCTCGGCAAGCTCCATGTACGATGTGAATATCGCATAGCGCAACTTGTATGCGGGGTCATTCTCGAATGCTTTCAGTGTGGGCTTCTTCATGAACTTGTCGAAGTTGGCCTTGCTTGCGAGGATTGACTTGCTGTATACCATTTCGAGGTACTTGCCGAGGCTGCCCTTGTACTTTGCATAAATCTCGTTGAGGTACTCGTTGCGTTCCTCGGGCTTGGTGAGCTCAAAATAGAGTGGTAACACCTCTTTTGCTATGCGCAGGTCAATCTCGTGTATGTAGTCGCGGTTGTGCAACCAGTTGTAGATGGCCTCCATCTGTACCTTTATTTCAACAGAGTTGTCGAAAATCTTCTTGTTGGCCTCGGCCAGGTTGCGCTGGAAGAACTCCACATTGCTTATAAGCTCTGTGGTCAGTGTCATGAGGTAAGTGGTGCGGTTCATCTCTTCGACACATGCGTTTATCTTCTCAACCACATCAGTATACTCAGTTTTGCCGTTCTGCTGCGCCCATGCCTTGAATGCAGCCTCTTCGGCGAGCTTTGTCTCAACTACCTTGTTGTCGACAATGGCCTTGTTCATGCCTATCGAATTCTTCCAGTAGTTGCTTATGCGCGCCTGCTTGTTGGCGTATTTGATGGCGATTTCCTCGCTCTTTGCCATTTCTTCGCGTATGATTTTTAGCGTAACGTCGCGCATTGCAATGCGTGGCTCGTTGCCCTGGTACATCCTCTGCTTTACCTCGTCGCCTGTGAGGTAGCGCGATGTGCTGCCGGGGAAGCCCATTATCATAGCGAAATCGCCGTATTCGAAGCCGGCAAGCGATATGCTCAGGTGCTTCGGAGTGCTCAAGGGCACGTTCTCCTTGCTGTATGCCGCGGGGTTACCGTTCTTGTCACCGTATATACGGAACACCGAGAAGTCACCGGTATGGCGTGGCCACATCCAGTTGTCGGTCTCGCCACCGAACTTACCAATTGAGTTGGGAGGTGTGGCTACAAGGCGCACATCGGTATATTTCTTATAATATACAAGGTAGAACCTGTTGCCCTCGAAATAGGGGAGAAGCTGCGGGTACATGTGCTCCTTGCCTTCGATGTTGTCGGCATCGAAAAGTTCCTTGCCTATTTTTGCGAGTTCCTGGCGGTTGAATGACTGTTCTTCGGTCATCTTGCCCTCCTTTACACGGTTGTTCACCTCATCGGTCACGTCCTTGATGTTTACCACGAATGTGAATGCGATGTCCTTGCATGGCAGTTCTTCTTCGTAGCTCTGGCTCCAGAAACCGTTGTGCAGGTAGTTGTGCTCTACCGTGCTGAGCTGCTGTATGAAACTGAAACCGCAGTGGTGGTTTGTTATCACAAGGCCGTTCGGTGAAATTACCTCACCTGTACAACCACCACCGAATATGCCTATCGCATCCTTCAGTGACGGTGCGTCGGGTGAATAAATCTCGTCTACCGATACTGTAAGACCCTGTTTGCGCATCTGGTCTTCAAGATTCTGCTGGCGCATCAGCTGCAAGAGCCACATACCTTCGTCTGCCATGAGCTGCGGGGTGGCAAGTACTGCAATGAGCAGTGTAGCGAATAATTTTCTCATAATATTGTTCTTTTGTTTATAGAATCATTATTTCCGTTTGCGAAGATACGTCAAAAAATGCGTTTATCTGTTTATGTATAAATGATTTTTAGCAATTGGAGCGCATTTTGTTAAAAACGACTCCGGCGCATTCTCTTTTTTTAATATTTAATAAGAAACTGCAGTGTATGGCAGTTCCGTTTCTGTGTTATCTTTGCTGTATGAAAAACAGTCATCTTATGCACAAGGCCATTATACCGTTCCTGTTATCTTTTATCTTGCTCGTTTCTTGTGACAATAGGTCATACAGGATTGAAGGTTCAGTTGCTCATGGTTACTTCAACGGGGATTCTGTATATGTGAAGATACTCTCAGGGGATTCTCTTCGTGTCGTGGCCCAGGGTGTTGTGGGTAGGGGCAAGTTCGCACTGTCGGGAACTGCCGATTCGGCCCTTGTTGTGTCGTTGTATATTTCCCATACGCCGGTCACTCCGTTTGTCATAGAACCGGGTACGATAACCGTATCTCTTGGTAACGGCAATGCCGTGGTGGGCGGTACACCTCTCAATGACGAACTGGCGCATTTCGCTGTTATGAAGGACAGTTTCGACACCGTGCTCTCCGAAATTCTTCGCAAGGAGGCGCGTCTGTTGATGGATGGTGTTCCTGCTGACGAGGCGCGCAGTGTTATAGAGCATGAATTCAGCAAGGCGGTGGAGAACGCCGAGGCTTATACCGACAGTTTTGTGCGCATGCATTATGACGATGTGCTTGGGCCTTTTCTATTCGGCCTCTACAGCAGCGGCATGAGCTATGGAATGTTGCCGGCAAGAATGAAGCGGCTCTATGACGAGTCGCCGGTGAAGTTCCGCGCAAGCCGTTTCCTTGAATCGCTCAGGCATAAATGATAAAGAGAATCTGCGGAGTTCAGGTGAAGCCTGAAATAGAGTGCGGGTGACCCATTTTTACTTTTGGGTCACCCGCACTGTAAGATATTACTAAAAAGGCTTTTTCAGCTAACCTCTTCTGCCGGTCAATTATTGCATGCTATGCCTATTCCTCGCCAAGTGTCTTCGCTATTGCGGCACGAGTCTCCTCGAGCATTCGCTCGGCATTCTCGCTATCACGTCCCTTGCACACAACAGGTGCGTGGAAGGTAAGTATTATAGGTGACCAGTGGAGACACATGCATCCCTTCGGCAGAATCTCGTATGAGCCCTGAATGGTTATGGGTATGATATCCTTCTGTGCCATGTTGGCTATGACGAACGCGCCTTTCTTGAATTTGCCCAGCTTGCCGTCATCGCTTCGGGTACCCTCGGCGAAGATTGTCATTGACTTTCCGCCCTTCAGTATCTTTAGGGCTTTCCTCAGGAGGTCCTTCTGCGGTGTGGTGCGGTTTACAAAAATATGTTCGGTCTCGGCGCATGCCTTGCCAAGGAGAGGAACCTTGCGCAGTGCGTCCTTCATTATCCATTTGAAGTTCTTCCCGATATAGCCGTACATTACAAGAACATCGAACATTCCCTGGTGGTTGGCAACAAAGACATAGTTCTTGTCCTTTTCTACATGTTGGTCCCGTCCTACTACCTTTACCGGGATAAAGAACAGCCAACATGTGAGCTTGCACCATATTATGGCAGGGTAGTAATCTCCGTTCTTTATTCTGAGGTAACGGCCGAATACCAAAATGGCAATGGAGGTAAGTGCGGTTAGAAGAATTGCAGCCCACCATGCGAAGACTACCTGGTACAGTACAAAAAACGGGTGAAGGATTTTCCTAAGCATATCGTTTGTTTTTTTTGATTTGTCTTTCAATGTGTAAATATATTATAATTGTTCAGATTCGACAAGAAACCGGGGTGTTTTTTTATCATAACGCCCCTCTTTGGTTCCCATGACAACTCTCTATCCTAAAGGTTACGCGCAAGGAACTTCCTTGTAGTCTCCTCCGGCAGCCCTCTCCTTGCAGTGTAGTCACGGAACTGTTCCTTGCTTATCTTTCCTACCGCGAAATAGCGGGCTTCGGGGTGTGATATCATTATTCCGCATACCGATGCATGGGGGAACATGGCGCCGTTTGCGGTCGTCGTTATCCCGATATCCTCCATCTGCAGCAGTCTGTCTATTATGAACATGACGCTTTGGTCGGGCAGGGAGGGGTAGCCTACTGCCGGGCGTATGCCCTGGTATGTTTCGCGGTTCAGTTCCTCGGGAGTGAGCTCCTCGCTGGGGCAATATCCCCATAGCTCCCTCATTGTGCGTACATTCTTGTGCAGCAGTGTTGCCGTGGCTTCGGCAAGCCTGTCGGCAATGGCCTTTGCCATGATGTTCATATATTCATCGTGGCCGTACTCCTTGCCGAAATCGTGGTCTACGCTTGTGGCAAACAGCCCTATCATGTCGCCATGGGGCGATACAAAGTCGCTCAGGCACAGGTTGGGCTTTCCTGCTGTCGCATGCTGCTGCCGCAGCAACGGTATTACAGTATCTTCAACAATTATATTGTCGCCGTCGCCTCTTGCTGCACACAATGCGAACACGGCATGAGTGCGGTACTTGCCTTCCAGTTCCAGGAGCATCCTGCGGGCCTCCCGTACTAATTCGTCAGCTGTAGTGCTGCGTTGTTTGTCGCCGCCAAGCCCCCATGCATGCAGGAAATAACTCCAGTCGATGTATGGTGCCAGCTCGCTTATGCCGTAGTGGAAGATGTGTCTTTTCATCGGTTGAAACGCAGTGCCTTGCCGCGCACATCTTCGTTGATACTGCCGTTGTTGTATGCACATTCGCCGTTGACCCATGTCTGTTCAACTGCCCAGCCGAACGTTTCACCCTCAAATGGGCTCCAGCCGCAAATGCTTATTATATCATCCTTTTCTATGGTGTGGGGCTTGTCCGGGTTCAGCAACACGAAGTCGGCATGGTAGCCTTTCTCGATGTATCCACGCTTTTCAATCCCGAATATCCTTGCCGGAGCATGGCACATCCTTTCGACAAGAGTTTCAATTGTAAGTATCCCCTTGTCGACAAGCTCCAGCATCGCTGGCAGCGAGAACTGTATGCTGGGCATGCCCGATGCCGCCTTTAGTGCACCCCCTACCTTGTCGTCGGGGTGGTGCGGGGCATGGTCGGTTCCTATGAGGTCTATCCTGCCGTCGGCAACGGCACGGCGCAGTGCTTCGCGGTCCTCCTTGCTCTTGATTGCCGGGTTGCACTTTATCTTTGTGCCCAACCGGGCATAATCCTCGTCGCAGAATGTGAGGTGTGCCGGGGTTGCCTCTGTCGTGATGTTGCTGTCGCTGCTGTTGAACAGTTCAAGTTCCTTGGCTGTGCTTATGTGCATTACCTGGAGCTTCGTACCGAACCTGCGCGCAAGCTCAACGGCGCACTTCGTGCTTTCGTAGCACGCTTCGGCGCTGCGTATTATGGGATGGTATGTCACATCAGGGTCTTCGCCTGCCTCTTCCTTGATGCGCTTGCTGTTTGCCGAAATGATGCTGCTATCCTCGCAGTGTACTGCCAGCGGCATGTTCAGCCTTTTCGCCTCACTGAATATATTCTCAAGCTCCTCGCGTTTGTCGACAAGCATGTTTCCGGTGCTAGAGCCCATGAAGAGCTTTATGCCGCACACCTTGCCAGGGTTCAGCTTCGCAAAGTCGTTCACGTTGCTGTTAGTGGCACCGAAATAGAACGAATAGTTGATGAGGCTATCCTTTGCGGCAATGGCATATTTCTCGTTCATGGCCTCGATGGTTGTTGTCTGCGGGACGGTGTTGGGCATCTCCATGAACGATGTCACGCCGCCGGCTGCTGCCGCACGGCTCTCGCTTGCCATGTTGGCCTTTCTGGTGAGTCCTGGTTCGCGAAAGTGTACATGGTCGTCTATAACACCTGGGATAAGGTAAAGCCCCGTGGCTTCCACTATCCTGTCGCAGGGCAGGTGAGGTATCCCGTCCCCTTTGAGTATCTCCACAATCTTGCCGTTGTTCACTACTATCGAGCCACGGAACTGCTCGCCATTGTTCACTATCGTCGGGTTGCTTATAAGTATGCGCATGTTGTATATCTTGTTTTCGCGAATATATAAAAAAAGAGATTGCGGTTAAGCAATCTCTCCATTTATTTTCTCGGCAATCTCCTTGAATTCTTCGGGTGTCAGTTGCAGTTTGGGGTTTGTGAAGAGCATGTCCTTTTCGCTCTGCATCGGCACCAGATGTATGTGGGCGTGCGGCACTTCGAGCCCCAGGACAGCCTGGCCTACCTTCACGCAGGGGAAGGCGCGCTTGATGCCCTCGGCAACCTTCTTGGCGAATACCTGCATTGCACCTATCTCCTCATCGGTAAGGTCGAAAAAGTAGTCGACCTCGCGCTTGGGGATTACGAGTGTGTGTCCCTTTGCCAATGGATTAATGTCGAGGAATGCATAGAACTGCTCATCTTCGGCTACCTTGTAGCTGGGAATCTCGCCAGCGACTATTCTGCTGAATATTGTTGCCATGACCCCTTAGAATGAGATGCTTGTTATTTCAAGATAAAGTTTGCCCTGCGGAACAGTGATCTCGGCCACATCGCCAACCTTCTTGCCAAGCAGGCCCTTTGCGATTGGTGTGTTTATCGAGATCTTTGCCTCGCGAAGGTTGGCCTCGCTCTCGGGTACTATCGAGTACTGCATTGTGGCACCTGTCTTTGTGTTCTTGAGACCGACCTTGGTGAGAACCTGTACGGTGTCGGTGCTGAGCTTTGATGTGTCGATGATCTTGGCATCGGCAATAACCATCTTCAGCTCGCTTATTTTAAGTTCAAGCAAACCCTGTGCCTCTTTTGCCGCATCGTATTCGGCGTTCTCCGAAAGGTCTCCCTTGTCGCGTGCCTCGGCAATCTGGCGTACTATTTCGGGGCGTTTCGCCTCCAGTTCCTTCAAATCGGCCAACAATTTCTTGTAGCCGTCTTCTGACATATAGCTCATTTTATTCTCTTTTTAAAAAAACACTAAAACAATGGATTCCAACACGAGTGCTGGAACCCATTTTCCCTTATATCTACCGCAAAGGTAGCCCCTTTTGGAATAAAAACAAAATTTATACGTTGAATTTTTATCTATTCTGTTTTTATAACTCTTTTTAAGGATAATGCCTTTGTCATTGCTGCATGAGTGATTTTATCTCCTTTTCAAGATCGTTTATCTGGTTGTCGCGCAGTACAATCTCGTTCTTCTTGTTTATGAGGTAGAAGGTTGGCAGGTTCTGTACGTTGTAGAGCATGGCGTTGGATGACGCGGCTCCCTGTCCGTCACGCACGCATATCCATGGGAGGTTGCTGGCCGACTGCTGCCAGAAGTGTTCCCTGCTGTCGAATGATATCTGGTATATCTCGAATCCCTTGTCGCTGTACTTCCTGTAGAGATCGCGGAGCAGGATATTACGGCTGCTTATCTTCGCGTCCTCATATATAGTGAAGTCAAGGAGTACCACTTTTCCGCCTAGTGATGACAATGCAATGCTGTCGCCTTTTTCATCAGGCAATTTTATGTCGAAGAGTCCTGTTGTCTTTATCTCGGCCTCGCCCACCTCTATCTCTTTCTGCTTGGCAGGGGTGGTTGATTTCATGCCCTTTTCGGCAATCTCGTAGAGATTGTGTGTACGCTTGGCATGCGGGAACCTGTTCTGCATGTTGGTCGCTACGGCCGCAAAGCATTTGCTGTCGGCCCTGTTTGCCATGGGATTGAATATGGGCTCGCCGTTCATGGTCAGCGACAGGGCAAAGTATGCGCTTGCTTTGCCCGGGTTGCTTGCAATGTACTGCCTGGCTATGTTCCTCTTGAACTCGGCAATGAGGGCATATATGTCGTTCCTTGTCTTTATTATAGCAGGTGACTTGCTGGTTATCATAGCATTGACCTGCTTCTCGAGTGCAGCCTGCAGTTCCCTTATCTCCTTTATTTTTGAGGTTTCCTCGCTGCCTTCTACGGTGTATGTGCCTGTCAGGTTTTTTGCGTCACCGCTTATCGTTACGGTCTCGGTAGAGTCTATGGCTACGGTTACGGGTACAGCTCCCTTCATTGCCAGGTAGTAGAAGTCGTAGCTTTCGGGCTGCGGCTGTGTGAACTCGTAGTTTCCTTCTTTGTCAAGTTTTGCCGAGTCGAGCGGGGTAATCCCGTCAATGCCTATGTGGGAGAGATACAGCATCTTGCCGTCGGCATTGCCAATGGTTCCCTTGATGGTGAATGTGGGTCCGTCGTAGCTGTTTCCGCATGAAGATACTATAAGCGATATTGCCGCCATTGACAGCATGGCCAGCTTCTTGTAAATCAAAATATTCATAATTGTCGGATTTTTCGCCTGCAAAGATAGTTAAAATGTGGAAAATTGTATATCTTTGCAAGAATTACAAATAAAAATTTTGTTTTAAAACGATAAAAAGATGAATGTTGTTACGAAAAATGTAGCCTTGCCCGATGGTCGTGTCATTACCATTGAGACAGGTAAGCTTGCAAAGCAGGCCGACGGCGCAGTCATGCTGCGTTTGGGCAATACGATGCTCTTGGCTACAGTCTGTGCAGCGAAGGACGCTGTTCCAGGCACCGATTTTATGCCTCTACAGGTAGAGTACAAAGAGAAATATGCGGCTTTCGGCCGTTTCCCCGGTGGTTTTACAAGACGCGAAGGAAAGGCTTCCGATTATGAGATTCTTACTTGCCGTCTCGTTGACCGCGCTCTTCGTCCTCTCTTCCCCGATAACTATCATGCCGAGGTTTATGTGAACATCATGCTCTGCTCGGCCGACGGTGTTGACATGCCCGACGCACTTGCAGGTCTTGCGGCTTCGGCTGCCCTTGCAGTTTCCGATATCCCGTTCGGCGGTCCTATCTCCGAGGTGCGTGTAGCACGCATTGGTGGTGAGTTCGTGGTTAACCCGACATTCGCACAGCTCGAGGAGGCCGACATGGACATCATGGTTGCCGCTACATACGAGAACATCATGATGGTCGAGGGCGAGATGAAGGAGGTTTCCGAGAATGACCTTCTCGAGGCAATGAAGGTGGCTCATGAGGCTATCAAGGTGCATTGCAAGGCTCAGATGGAGCTCATGGAAGAGGTTGGCTCTACCGTTAAGCGCGAATACTGCCACGAGGTGAACGACGAGGAGCTCCGTGCCCAGGTTCACGAGGCATGCTATGCCAAGGCATACGCTGTTGCTGCAAGCGGCAACAACGACAAGCATGGTCGCGGCGAGGCTTTCGAGGCTATCAAGGAGGAGTTCAAGGCACAGTTCACCGAGGAGGAACTTGAGGAGAAGGGTGCTCTCATCGACCGCTACTATCACGATGTAGAGAAGGAGGCAATGCGCCGCTGTATCCTCGACGAGGGCAAGCGTCTCGACGGTCGCAAGACTACCGAGATACGTCCTATCTGGTGCGAGGCCGGTTATCTGCCTGGCCCTCACGGTTCGGCTGTTTTCACACGCGGTGAGACCCAGTCACTCACAACAGTTACTCTGGGTACAAAGCGCGACGAGAAGATTATCGACGATGTAATGAACCAGGGAACAGAGCGTTTCCTGCTCCACTATAATTTCCCTCCGTTCTCAACTGGCGAGGCACGTCCGCAGCGTGGCGTTGGCCGTCGTGAGATCGGTCACGGTAACCTTGCTTGCCGTGCACTCAAGAACATGATTCCAGCCGACTATCCTTACTGCGTGCGCGTAGTATCAGATATCCTCGAGTCAAACGGTTCTTCTTCAATGGCTACCGTATGTGCAGGTACACTCGCTCTCATGGATGCCGGTGTAAAGATAAAGAAGCCTGTATCGGGTATTGCCATGGGTCTCATCAAGAACGCAGGTGAAGAGAAATATGCCGTGTTGAGCGATATCCTTGGCGACGAGGACCACCTGGGCGACATGGACTTCAAGGTGACAGGTACTGTTGACGGTATCACCGCAACACAGATGGATATAAAGGTTGACGGTCTTTCTTACGAGATTCTCGAGAAGGCACTCAACCAGGCACGCGATGGCCGCATGCACATCCTCGGCAAGATAACCGAGTGCATCGCCGAGCCACGTGAGGAACTCAAGCCACATGCTCCGCGCATCGAGACAATGCGCATACCCAAGGAGTTCATCGGTGCTGTCATCGGCCCCGGTGGAAAGATTATTCAGGGTATGCAGGAGGAGACCGGTGCTACAATCTCTATCGAGGAGGTTGACGGCGAGGGCGTTATCGAGATTGCTGCAAACAACGGCAAGTCCATCAACGATGCCATTGCAAAGATCAGGGCGATCGTGGCTATCCCCGAGGCCGGTGAGGTTTACGAGGGTACAGTACGTAGCGTAATGCCTTATGGTGCATTCGTAGAGTTCATGCCTGGCAAGGATGGCTTGCTCCACATCTCCGAGATTGACTGGAAGCGTTTCGAGACAATGGAGGAGGCTGGTATCAACGAGGGTGACAAGCTGCAGGTCAAGCTTGTGGAGATTGATCCCAAGACCGGCAAGTTCAAGCTCTCACGCAAGGCTCTCATCGAGAAGCCCGAGGGCTATGAGGAGCGTGAGCGCCGTCCGCGCCGCGACCGCGAGCCACGCCGTCCACGCGGTGACAAGGAGTAAATCCGGTTATTATAATAAGGAACGAGGGTGCGCAGTTGCGCACCCTGTTTTTTTGTATGACGGGCATGTCATATATCTGTGGTGAAAGTCCATTCGGGGCGTAGTTGCCGACGAACCCTATAGCGACTTGCAAGTTTCAAATGGTGACGTTTGGGAGAGAAGAAGCAATAGCGAACTCGTGGCCTGACGAACAGAAACCTAATACAAAGGCTCATCAAGCGGACAAGCTGGCAAAAGACAGTGAAGTTCCAAAAGGCAACCGTAACCTTGATGCGTAAATTAGGCAGGTAAACGATGAAAGATGTATGATTTATCCCGTGAGGTCTTGTCAGTCCTTACAAGGATAGTAACAACGAATGTCAAGAAGTCAGCAGAGGTCGAAGTAGCCGTATTCGTGCAATACATGGCGAAGGACCGAATAATTTGTA
>JAFYQH010000067.1 GCA_017547205.1 Bacteroidaceae bacterium
ATACAACTCTCAAAGATAGAATACTCAATTCTTAAGAAATTTATATCAAAGATATAAGTGTTGGGTACACAAAAAAATCTTCAATATTGTATGGTAGATTAAAAATTAACAAATACATTTGCGGTGCACATGGAGCTCAGATGCCACGTTTGCTGGCTGAAGAGTGAAAAGGGAATCCGGTGTGAATCCGGAACAATTCCTGTTGCTGTGTATCTCGACTTTCATTTGGAAAGTTTATGTTTGTTGCATTCTTTGCCACTGGTAAAATACTGGGAAGGCGCAACAAACGGGATGAGTCAGAAGACCTACCTGTGCATTTAGACGATTGGTACCTGCAGGATACGGGTAAAAATCAAAACTTGTTTTTTAATCATTCTTTTTTGAGACGATTACGGGCATAGTATAGTTCTGCCATAGCCTTTTTGTAACACATAGTCTATACCCGATCGGAACATGTTTTGAGTTATACCTGTATCCTGCTCCAAACGGGCAAGTGTATTATTAACTTTTTTATTTATGGTTTCTACTTTGTCTTCGGTCTTTGCTTCCTCAGCCTGACCTTTGACGTTTTCTTCTTTTTCACTAGCAGGTTCCTTTACTTTCTCAGTTGTTGTTTCCTGCACTGTTTCTTCATTTTCTGTATCGTCGCTCAAGATCCATTTATAAATGGCAATCAAAAGAGCAACGATAATCATAATCGTTAATAAAATCTTGTTATTCATAATCTTATAGTTTTAGTTGTTTATAATTCAAATAGTTATCTTCTATTTATAAGGCTACTATGCCCTTCTTGTCCGTCTTGAAAAATGGACAAAAAAAGAAACCCCACAACCTCTTCGGTGCGGGGTATAAAAGAAAAACTCTGTAAAAGGTCTGCCTCATACACATTAGGTATTCGCCATTCCTTCCAGCTTGATCACATCGCTTCTAAAAGCGGTACATCAGAGGCCTTTCGGTTTTGTGCTTTTTATATTTTACTTTTCATTTCTTCAATACAATAATAAGGGGACTATATTCTTTTCAAACGGTTATTTAGAAAGGTTCAGATGCATCAATCTTAGGAGTGACTTTAGGAAGTCTCCACAAACAGCCTGCAAGGGGCAGACAGCGTCTGACAAGCTCGCCGAATGCCTATACGAAGCCGCCATCAAGAACTTCCCTGGCAAACGCATCAGAACAGACAAATCAGATGGAGATCCTGATTGGGAAGAAAGCTTCTACATCCTAAGAAAAACACTATGCCCCGCAGTCCTCACAGAAAACTTCTTCATGGACAATCATTCTGACCTAGAGTATCTGCAAAGCAGAACCGGCAAACAAGCCATCATCGACACCCACGTAGAAGCCATCACAGAATACCTCACCCGCTAACTCTTCCACGTCATCCCCGGCCTGACCGGGGATCTCCCAAAGCAAAACCCCATGCTGCCATCAGACAGCATGGGGCCTTCCTCTTATCATCCAGCAAGCGGTCAGACCGCTAACTCTAGACATTATTGATTTGCTTTATATACGTCGCACTCGCCGGTTTTGGTTATTTCAATGTGATGCTCTTCCAAGTATATCCTGCCCATGTATTGTTGGCAAGGTCGGGAGCAAGGCCTTCAACATTTCCCTGATCCTTATTGAGAACGAGGTGACAACCGCCAATTTGGTATCCGAGATCATAAAACACCTCTCCACTGTTGTCGTTAATGGCAGTAACCACCGAGCCAAATGTTAATGTCTCCAAATAATAGCAAGCCCAAAAGCCTCTATCACCTACAGTTGTCACTTTGGGGAGAGTGATGCTTTTAAGCACATCACAAACATAGAATTCATATTCTACAATTTCCGTAACATCTTGATAAATTAAATCAACTGCCCCCCAATAGCTGTCAATTTTTTCGTCCTGATAAGCATAAGTTAGTTGTTCAAAAGCGAGGGATACTACCGGAATAAGATATCCCTCCTTAAGGAGCAGTGCAGGTTGGCTACCGGTTACGATAATTGTGGTAAGTCCATTTTCAATATAGCTCTTGAGTAATTCCACCATAGCTGCAAGTTCTTCTTCGGTAGCTTCAGTTTTACCACCCAAAGTACCGTCTATGACAGGTCTAGCATCCAGCGCATAGCTCTTATTGTACTCTGTGCCGTTAGGGTTCTTCTCGGCAGAAAAAGTGTAATCTTTAAGAGTTATATCGCCTTGTTTCACACTTACCGTTGCACCCTCTGCAAAAGTACCATAGAGATATGCATTGCCTTTATTGTCGGCGGTGAGGGGGTATGCCTCTGTTGCTTCAGAGGTTGCTCCAGCCGGAGTAAAGCCTTCGGTAGAGACAGTGAGCGTAGCTTCAGGCATAGCCGCGATACGCAGACGGCTATAGTCGCGGATGGCATCCTCGAAAGTAATGGTCATTATTCCATCACCCATTTCGTAATTACCAGATAAGCATTCTGTCATTCCCAACTGCATACCGCTTCTTAACTGCATTACACCTTCTTCCGTAATTTCATAGCACGGTGCATAGATGACACTGACGGTGGGCGTCTCGTTTTCGAGATATGAGAGGCTTGCTTCTGTACTCCACGAAGAGCCGTCGTAGGTAAGTGCAGCCGCCTGCTCACCATACTTCTGTGAAGTTAGGGTGACAATAATCTGATCACCATTTTCCCACGCGGTCTTTCCCTCATCTTGTGTACCGATAGCACGAGTCAGTCCGCTTTCACCGAAAGCAGGGAAATCGCTTACCACGAATTGTATCGCACCGTTACCGGCAGGCTGCAATGTTTCGTCAATGTCATTGCTACATGATGCTGTCGCTACCACGGCAACAGCCATCAATATATATTGAAATATCTTCTTCATAATGTTTTTCGTTTTGTGTCATCCTGAGTGAAACGAAGGATCTGTATACATCCACTTTGTGTTCTCAGATTCTTCACTTCGTTCAGAATGACAAAGTATGATTACTTTAAGTCCACTTCTGAATCATTATTCCATCCACCAGGGAAGTCGGTATCTGTAGTAGTTGGTGTCAGTGTCACCTTATCCTTACCCACCTTGAGGTCGAAGGTGTAGTGAGTACCTTCGTCAAGAGTCTTAGCCTCAGGCATTTTTACCTGCAACTCATCTCCGTTGACACTAATTTTCATAAACAACTGTCCTTCGGGGTATGTGCAAGGTATCACAATAGCTTGTATCGTTTTATTAACTGCATCGTGATAAGCGTCAATAGTGGTGCCGAACACACCATAT
>JAFYQH010000068.1 GCA_017547205.1 Bacteroidaceae bacterium
AACCCCATATACGTTTACAGGGGCTGTGCATGCACAGCCCCTGTAAACGTATATGGGGTTGTTCAATCGTTGAACTTGCTCGTTACAATCTGTATAGGAATCTGGTATGCATCGCCTCCACGAAGCTTTATGCTTGCTAGGCTTATGTCGTGAATTATCTTCAGGGTATTCCCGTATGAATCGGATGTCGTCTTCACCGGTATGAGTACAACCTTGTTCCAGTCGGGGTTGTTTGTTTCCCAATTACTGTCTTGTGCTGTTCCGTCCTTGTATTCTTTATAGAGACGCTTCAGTATTTCTGATATGTTATCAAACGTGTACTTGTTGTCGCTTGAAATATTGGTCAGGTATGATGTCTTGTTGTCGTGCAATCCGTTCTTAAGGAAGAAACTGTGCATTTCACTCTTTCTTACCATGAGAATGGTTGTATAGGGCGTACCTTTACCTTCATTGTATCTCTCGAAAGAGATCTTTGCTGAATTAATGGTGTCGCAGTTCTCTATAACGTCTACAACGGGGAGTGTAATCTCTGTGAAAAGTCCTGCCGGGGTCTTTATGTATGTATGTCCGCTCTCTTCGGAAAGGATATCTATGTTGCTGTTGGCGAACTTGTTGACCTGCATAACTTCCTTGCCTGAATAGAACGGTGCAGTAAGGTTCTGTATTGAATCCATTTCGCCGCTACTGCTCTTTATAAGTCGGTCGAAGCCGATGTCGAGTCTTGAACGGAAGATTTTGACAAGTGTTCCGTCGCCTTGGGTGCACTTTACATATACTCCTTTGAACACGTTGTTGATGAAAGCCTCCGAATTCGCAAAATATTCCTTACCGATTCTCTTTCCGTCAGGGGTTGTCTCATAGAACAAGTTAATGAATCTGTTGCCTATGCTGTTAGGCAGTCTGATATCAATGCGTTTTGTGTATTCGCCTTCGAGTATACTGTCGGGTTCGGTGAAGTCTATTACGTTGAAAACCTTGCTTGCCAAGGGCTTGGCACCTGTGTCGTAGAATTCTTCGGGTGCGAAGTTTGTGTAATATGGGGTTCCTTCGTCGAGTACTTTGTCCAGTGCGTGTACTTCGCAACGCATTGCATTGAGCGAATCTCCGTAGTAGCTGTCGATGTATAGGCGTAGGATGGTGTAAGTGGCTGAGTCACCGACAACACCTTCTTCGGGGAATGTGAAATTCTCAGTACATGCGAACTGGGTTATAAAACTGGATGTTAATGTTGTTTTGTCAGTGGCATCGGTATATTTCCCAAGATATACGTCGCTTGTGTTTGCAAGAATGGAGTCGTTTGCCGTTATTGTAGATGATGTGGCGAAAAACGTGTCTGTTCTTGCTGTAATGAAGTCCTGGTCGGCTATGGTGCTGTTGCCCACTGTGTCTGTAGTGTCGTCACACTGTGAGAATGTTAGGATGGCTGTCGCGGCCAAAATAAAACAAGTAAGTTTCTTCATAAATTTCTGATTCAACAGTTTGTTGCTGATTACCGTTTTTTTGTCAGAGTGCTATGTGAGGCCTATTCGTTGCAAAGAAGCATGTTGTAGAAGTTGTAGCAGGATTCTGCGAAGGTTTCGGGTTCCTGCTTGGGAAGAATGGCCTTGCCCAATGATTTTGCGTATTCAACAAATTCTTCGGGAACATTGTCGCTGTTTATGATTATACCGTCACAGTGCCTGATGGCCAACCTGATGAGCTCGGTATATGTAACCTTGTCTCCCAATTCGGATAGGCATTCTACGGGCATCTCCTTGTATTGCATTTTTTCCTTTGCTCTTTCGGCCAGTTCTCCATCGAAACTTTCATCGAACAATGATATTACTATCTTCGAGTCGCGGAAAGAAGGTTCATCCTTGTATGCATTCCTTGCGTACAGCGGTGCCAGTGCTGACATCCAGCCGTTGCAATGGATTATATCGGGGCACCATCGCTGTTTCTTGACAGCCTCAAGTACACCAAGGTTGAAGAATATCATGCGTTCGTCATTGTCGCTGTACTCGGCTCCATTCTCATCCTTTGTCATAAGGCGGTTGTGGAAATAGTCGTCGTTCTCAATGAAGTAGACCTGCATTCTTGCCGACTGGAGCGAAGCAACCTTGATAATAAGAGGATGATCTGTGTCATCTATTATCAGGTTCATGCCCGAGAGGCGAATGACCTCGTGAAGGTTGTTGCGACGTGTGTTTATAGTTCCCCAAAGCGGAGTGAAAAGTCTCATTTCCTTTACTTTGTCCTGTATTGACTGTGGCAGATCATGACTCACTTTCGCTATTGGCGATTCGGGGACGAATGGTGTGATTTCTTGGGTAATAAATAAAATTTTTTCAGCTTTCATCTCTTTAAAAAACACGAATGTAGTCCGTGCCTCGCAAAATTACAAAAAAAATGCCAACCGGACAAATAGCTATCCGTTTTTAAAGGTTTTTATAAGAATAGGTAATCGCTTGACAGTTGTTAACTGATAATGGGTGATTTCTTGTGTTTTGTATACTACGGTTGCAAAATAGCTACAATGAAAGGTGGGTGCATAATAATTTTATTTTATTTATTTCTTTTTATGACCAATTGTTTGTTACTTTGCACTCGCTAAACGGAATTGGCGATTTTTAGACAATAATCAGGTTTGCGTAATGAAGGTTGTAAGTACAGTCAAGGAGCTTGGAATGCTGCTTGATACATATAGGTGTGAGGGAAAAAGCATTGCTCTTGTACCGACAATGGGTGCTTTGCATGCAGGGCATGCGTCGTTGGTTGAACGTGCTGTACTGGAAAACGATGTTGTCGTTGTCAGTATATTCGTGAATCCTACCCAGTTCAATGACAAGAATGACCTGAATAACTACCCCCGTACTCTTGAAGCTGATTGCGTTCTTCTTGAAAGAGTGGGTGTGACCGTTGTGTTTGCTCCAGCTGTAGAGGAGATGTATCCTGCGGAAGATACACGTGTCTTTTCGTTCGCGCCGCTTGATACAGTGATGGAAGGTGCATGTCGTCCCGGACATTTCAATGGGGTTGCGCAGATAGTAAGCAAGCTCTTTTATGCTGTAGAGCCAGACAGGGCCTATTTTGGCGAGAAGGATTTCCAGCAGTTGGCGATAATACGCGAGATGGTGCGTCAGCTCTCCCTAGATGTGGAAATCATAGGCTGTCCTATTGTACGTGAGCCCGATGGTCTTGCAATGAGCAGTCGCAATACATTACTCTCGGCCGATGAGCGTGAACGTGCGCTTGTGATATCTCGTACTCTTTTTGATAGTCTCGCTTTTGCCAAGGAGAATACTTTGGCTGCAACAAGGGTTTTTGTCGAGAATGCTATAAACGGGACTCCTGGTCTTGAACTTGAGTACTATCAGATAGTTGACGGCAATACGCTTCAGGAGATTGCTGAATGGGAGGATAGTGATTTTGCCGTAGGTTGCATAGCTCTATTCTGCGGGAAAGTGCGCTTGATTGATAATATTAAATATAAAGGAGGAAAATAGTGATGTTGTTGCATATGCTTAAGTCGAAGATACATTGTGCCACGGTTACCGAGGCCAATCTCCATTATATGGGCAGTATAACCCTTGATGAGGCTCTTATGGAGGCTGCCGGGATGATTGAGGGCGAGCAGGTGCATGTGGTTAACAATAGCAATGGCGAGCGTATCGTTACATACATTATAAGAGGAGAACGAGATTCTGGCGTTATCTGTCTGAATGGTGCTGCTGCGCACAAGTTCCAGCCTGGTGACGTGGTGATAATAATGGCTTATGCATCGATGACCCCGGAGGAAGCTTCTGTATTCAAGCCGAAGGTTATCATACCGGACAGACATAACAGAATATGATAATATAGATATAACGACAATAAACCCCGGGATTCCCGGGGTTTATTGTCGTTATGGATATCTGTGCAAGTCTCTTGTGTGCTTACTCCAGTACTACCAGTGCTGCTCCGTCGGCAACCGTATCGCCTTTGGCAACCTGTATTGCCACAACTTTGCCGTCTCGGTCGGCATTTATATTGTTCTCCATCTTCATAGCCTCGAGCACAACTACCGTGTCGCCTTTCTTTACTGTGTCACCAACCTTTACCTTTACGTCGATGATGACACCGGGCAACGGAGTCTTTATGGCATTGCCGCTCACAGGAGCCGCTGCGGGTGTGGCTGCGGGAGCAGTTGTCGCAGCAGGCTTGGCTGCGACGGGCTGTACCTTGACAACGGGTTTCTCTTCCACTGGTTTTTCCCATTCAACGGTGTATTCAACTCCGTTTACTGTAACCTTGGCTGTCGTGTCGTTTACTTCGTTTATGGCAACTTCGTATTTGTTGCCGTCGATTGTATACTTGTACTCTTTCATGATTGTCTCATTTATTAAGGTTGTTCCAATGTCTGTTCAC
Organism: Bacteroidaceae bacterium; assembly: GCA_017547205.1. Taxonomy (GTDB): domain Bacteria; phylum Bacteroidota; class Bacteroidia; order Bacteroidales; family Bacteroidaceae; genus HGM04593. The sequence goes on from JAFYQH010000068.1 coordinate 4,387, forward strand.
ATATGTTATTGTAAGTACTCCGCTCTCGTTGTCGTGAACGTTGTCGCCCATGTATGCGGCGAGTGCCATTGAAATGGCTGCAACGGTAGCACCGTCGGTCTTCTTGTCCTTTTCCATAAGTCAAAACAGTTTCTTAAAGTGGAATATTGCCATGTTTCTTTCTTGGGAGGTCCTGACGCTTGCTTTCAAGCTGTGCAAGGGCGCGTATTATGCGGAATCTTGTGTTGCGCGGTTCTATTACATCGTCGATGTAGCCATATTTTGCAGCCTGGTAGGGGTTGGCAAACAGGCGGTTGTACTCAGCCTCTTTCTCGGCGATGAATGCCTTCGGGTCCTCGGCCTCCTTTGCTTCCTTTGCATAAAGCACTTCGGCAGCTCCGGCTGCACCCATAACGGCAATCTCTGCGCTAGGCCAAGCGTAGTTGAGGTCGGCGCGCAACTGCTTGCAGGCCATCACGATGTGTGAACCTCCGTAAGACTTGCGCAACGTTACGGTTACTTTTGGCACTGTTGCCTCTCCGTATGCGTACAGCAATTTGGCTCCGTGAAGTATGACTGCATTGTACTCCTGTGCTGTTCCCGGTAGGAATCCCGGTACATCAACAAGTGTCACAAGCGGAATGTTGAAAGCGTCGCAGAACCTTACGAAACGTGCGCCTTTGCGTGAAGAGTTGCAATCGAGCACACCTGCATACTTGCATGGCTGGTTGGCTACAATACCTACCGATTTGCCGTTCATCCTTGCGAAGCCGACAATTATGTTCTGTGCATAATCGCGGTGCACCTCGAGGAACTCGCCGTTGTCGACAACTTCGGCAATGACACGGTACATGTCGTATGCCTGGTTCGGGTTGTCGGGTATAATTGTGTTCAGTATGTCGCTTGTGCGGTTGATGGGGTCGTTGCATGGAACATCGGGGACGCTCTCCATGTTGTTCTGCGGAATGTAGCTCATGAGCTTGCGTATCAGAGCAAGGCCCTCCTCTTCGGTCTGCGCCGTGAAGTGTGTGACACCCGACTTGCTTGCATGCACGCTTGCTCCTCCAAGTTCTTCCTGTGTCACGACCTCGCCAAGAACGGTCTTTACAACTTTTGGGCCTGTAAGGAACATGTATGCAGTCTCTTCCATCATTATGGTAAAGTCGGTCAGTGCCGGTGAATATACAGCACCACCGGCGCATGGGCCGAAGATTCCCGATATCTGCGGGATTACGCCCGATGCCATTATGTTGCGCTGGAATATTTCGGCATATCCTGCAAGTGCGTTTATGCCTTCCTGGATGCGCGCACCACCACTGTCATTTATGCCAATTACAGGTGCTCCGACCTTCATTGCCATGTCCATGACTTTGCAGATCTTCTGTGCCATGGTTTCGGAAAGTGAGCCTCCAGTTACTGTGAAATCCTGTGCGAAGACATATACAAGCCGTCCTTCGATTGTGCCGCAACCGACTACCACACCGTCGCCAAGGTATTGTTTCTTCTCCTGCCCGAAATTGGTACAGCGGTGTGTGACGAACATGTCCATCTCCTCGAAACTGCCTTTGTCGAGCAGCATGTCTATGCGTTCGTGCGCAGTGTACTTGCCGCGCTCGTGCTGTTTCTCGATGGCCTTTTCTCCGCCGCCCAAGCGCGCCTTTGTACGCAGGGCAACCAGCTCTTTGATCTTTTCAAATTGCTTGCTCATAGTTGTTAGGTTTATGTTGTCTCTTTATTCAGCTTTGTTATTCTTCGCATAGTTCTGTTAGTACACCCATTGTTGATTTTGGGTGAAGGAATGCAATCTTTAATCCCTCGGCACCGGCGCGCGGTGTCTTGTCAATGGTGCGTACTTCCTTTTCGTCACATTCGGCAAGGGCGTTTGCAACGCCGTCCTCTACTTTGTATGCGATGTGGTGTATGCCTTCTCCGCGGTTCTCAATAAACTTGGCAATGGTGCTGTCGGACGATGTGGCCTCGAGCAGTTCAATCTTGGTTTCTCCGGCCTTGAGGAACGCGGTGCGTACCTTCTGGTCTTCTACAGTCTCTATGTTGTAGCACTTCAGGCCCAATACCTGTTCATAGTATGGCAATGCCTCCTCAATGCTTTTTACTGCAATACCCAAATGTTCAATCCTTGAAATTTTCATGGTTACGATAATTAGAATATTACTGGTCGTCTTTTCTTAAACATGCAGCCTGTTGCGGTTACACAGCACCTGCAATAGTGCAAAGATAATTAAATAAACCGGTTTACATCCTTTTTATCCATTTTTTTGCTATTTGTTGTCATATGCCTTATCCGATGCTGAAAGTTATTTTTTTGTCACTGCAATGTTATTTCGAATTATAATGCTTGTTCATTTTATGCGAATTGCCCTGCTGTTGCGAAACAATAATCCCCGGCATTGCGGTAATGTTATCGGTTTTTATTATCTTTGCATAAATGAACACTACAGACTTGTCATGTCTGTACTAAAAAGAATATCTTATGAAAAAGACATTGGTTGATCTTTTCGAGGAGTCAGTAAGGCTGTATCCCGACAATACCTTTCTTCTCGAGAAAACAGACAAGAAAGTGGGTTTTAAGCCAACAACCTATTCACAGGTAAAAGAGTTGGTTTACCGCCTGGGTGCCGGCTATCAGGCGCTCGGAGTCAAGAAGGGTGACAACATGGCACTCTTGAGCGAAGGATGCAACATGTGGGTTATCGGTGAGCTCGCCATGTTTTATGCCGGTGCTGTGAATGTGCCTCTTTCTATAAAGCTCGAGGAGAGTAACGACCTTCTTTTCCGTCTCGTACACGGTGACGTGAAATTCATTCTTGTATCGAACTACCAGCTCAAGAAAATACGTGCAATCAAGGATAAGCTTACCGAGGTCAAGAAGATAATCGTATTCGGCAATGCCTGGGGGCTCGAGGAGAACGAGATTCATGTTGACGAGGTGTTTAAGATGGGTGATGAGTTTTTGGCTTCTCATACAATGGAGGAGTTCCTTGCCGTAGGCCAGTCTTTGGTAAACGACGATATTGCGACAATCACTTACACAAGCGGTACTACAGCCGACCCCAAGGGGGTAGTGCTCACTCACCGCAACTATACGTCCAATGTAGAGCAGGCTTCAACTCTTGTACACATCGACCAGACATGGCGTACTCTCATCATTTTGCCTCTTGACCACTGTTTCGCGCATGTTGTGGGCTTTTATATAATGATGTCTAAGGGTGCGACAGCTGCCACCGTGCAGGTTGGCCGTACCGGTCTCGAGACGTTGAAGAATATACCTCTCAACATCAAGGAGGTTCGTCCTCACTTCATACTTTCGGTACCTTCATTGGCCAAGACATTCAAGAAGAATATCGAGGGTGCTATCCATGCCAAGGGCAAGACTACAGAAAGGCTCTTCAACTGGGGTATGGCAATACGCCAGAAGTACTATGGCGAGAGCAATATCGATTCAAAGGGTATGAGAATATTCCTTAAGCCGCTGGTAGCGCTCTTCGACAAACTTATCTTCTCGAAGATTCGTGAGAACTTCGGTGGTGAGCTCCGTTTCTTCGTTGGTGGCGGTGCGTTGCTCGACAAGGAACTGCAGAACTTCTATTTGGGTGTGGGCATGCCCATGTATCAGGGTTATGGTCTTTCCGAGGCTACCCCGGTAATTTCGTCAAACGGCCCCGAACGTTATCGTTTTGGTTCAAGTGGTAAGCTTGTCAAGCCTATCGAGTTGAAGATATGCGACTCTGACGGTAAGGAATTGCCTGTTGGTGAGCTTGGCGAGATTGTAGTCAAAGGCGAGAACGTTATGGCAGGTTACTGGAAGAACCCGACAGCGACTGCCGAGACCGTGCGCGATGGTTATCTCTACACCGGTGACCTTGGTTATATGTCAAGCGAGGGATTGCTCTATGTGAAGGGCCGTTTCAAGAGTCTTCTTATCTCAAGCGATGGCGAGAAGTACAGCCCCGAGGGTATCGAGGAGGCGTTCGTGAGCCTTTGTCCCACAATTGACCAGGTCATTCTCTACAATAACCAGTCTCCCTATACCATTGCACTTATTGTTCCCAATAAGGACAATATCAAGCGTGCGCTTGCCGAAAAGGGTCTTGACCTCACAACTGACGAGGGACGCAAGGCTGCATGTGACCTTGTGAAGGCCGATGTGGATATGTTCAAGAAGGGTGGTGAGCATGCCGGCATGTTCCCTGAGCGTTGGTTACCAAGCTGCTTCGCGATATTGCCCGAGGCATTTACCGAGCAGAATGGTATGATGAACAGTACCATGAAGGTAGTGCGCGGTAAGGTAGAAAAGTTCTACAAGGAGCGTATCGACATCCTTTATACAGCCGATGGTAAGCAGCTCTATGAGCAGCACAACCTCGATGCTTTTAAATAATAGATTTGAAACATTCGACATAACAGAGCATGGGCGGCAAATTTGCCGCCCATGCTCTGTTAAATTTTGTTATGTGTTAAACTTTTCATTTATTTCCCCATCAAACAGGTAGAACATTTTTATTAAGCATAAATTTTTACCTATGAAAGCAAGAATTCTATTAGTGGCGTTAGTGGTTGCATTCACTTCGTTTGCAACAGCGCAGGAGAAAAAAAAGTTTGAGAAACCGACACCTGAGCAGCGTGTGGAGTTCCGCGTCAAGATGATGCAGCAGAAACTTATGCTCGATGACAAGAAGGCTGCCGAGTTTGCACCAATATACAAGGAGTATATTACCGAGATGGCAAAATGCCGTCCGGCTCTTGAGCGTGGCAAGGATCTTACCGATGTGCAGATAAAGAAGAACCTTGAGGCTCGTATGGATGCACGCCAGAAAGCGCTCGATGTCGAGAAGAAGTGTTATGGCAAGCTCTCGAAGATTCTGAGTGCAAGACAGCTGCAGGTTGTCTTCAGCAACGATAAAGGCTTCGGCAAGTCCGATGGCAGGAAGTTCGCTCCACGTGGAAAGTTTGGTGGAAAGGGTAAGGCGAATAACTTCTGCAAGGGAAAGAAACCTGCAGATTGCAAGAATTGATGTATGGATTGAATATGATTGTAATACGATTCTTTTAAAACGACATTGGCGGCCAATGGCCGCCAATGCTGTTTTAAACTCTCCGGGATGGTTGTCAACGGACAAACTTCTTGCCGTCTATGATATATATTCCGGATTGGCTAATTTCGGTGAGCTTGCGTCCCTGTAGGTCATATATGCCTTCAGCCTTGTTTTCTTCACTCTCTATTCCGTAAATTCCTGTTGTTTCGCCGTCGGGGAAACGGAATCCGTAGAATAGCGACTTTGTAGCTTCTGGAATGTGCAGGTATGCCTTGTTGGCAGCATTGGTGAACTCGTTTTCGTTTTCATTGTTTACAGCGTTGTAGAAAACTACTTCCTTGTTGTCTACGCCATCATCGGGCGTTGTGTCTACATTGGCCAGTACATAGTATTTTCCGCTCTCTTTTTTTATTGTCTGCTTATACAGGGTGCCGGTGAAGATGTCTTCAACAACAGTGCGTGGTTCATTTGCAAGTACAAAACCATATTTGCCTTCTTTACCTCTTAATACAACTGCAGTGTTTGACGGTATTATGCCGTTTGTAATTTCTTGCATGTTCAGCCACTTGTCGTCAATAATCTCGTTGGCTGTGTAGGCTGTAATACCTTCTGGCACTGCAACGGGGTAGTTGAGGAATAGGGTAGAGTAGCCTACTTGGCTAATAGTTACATAGTGACACACCTGTGAAACCTCGGTAACCTCATCTATGGTCCACGTTGATGCGTTGTTTGCCTCAGCTTGCCATTGAACGATTACTCCGTAGTCCTGCTGTGCATGCATTGGATTGTTGTCACCTATTCTCAATGTCAATTGTCCGTCCGCTATGGGGGCAATCATGACATTAGCGGCTTCGACTTTGGTGCCCATGTGTGTACCGCTGAATGATTTGACATACAAGCCTGTATGTAGGTTCTTCATCTTGTATTTACCCAGTACATTCGTGTTTTCAAACTGGAATACTGCCTGCGGGAATTGAGGTATATCAGCTATGTCGTCGAACACAAGGTGGTTGTGATCATGTGTCCCGGTATAGTTGCCTCTGCTGCGTGTTGTCGGTTCGTAGAGAGTGTAAACATATTTACCCCGGCAATAGTCATCGTTTGCTGTTGACTTGATGACATACAACTTGTCGGGGTCTAACGTAAAAGGGTTTATTGTGACACTGAATTTTAGTACGGTTGCGTCTTTCAATGTTATAGTTGCGGTGTATATGCCATCTGCTATGCCGGCTTTTATGGTTGCATTAGACATTGTGGCTCCGCTTTCAATGAAGTCGCCGCTGATTGTTGCACCGTCTAAATCACCGAAATATTCAGTCAAGTCAAAGCTTTCTTTGATAGGAATGTTAATTACTCCGGTCAAGTCATTTGCAAGGTGACGGTATGCGTAATAATATGTACCGTCTGCCATTTTTACAGGGATTATATACTTTGCCAATATCTTGTTGGCCTCTTCAACAGTGTTTCCTTCGGGGGCACGGGTATAGCTGTCTGTGTGACCTTGCTCTCCTTTTACAAGCTGGGTACTGCTTACACCAGTATCGCCAACCTTGTGTGTCATGCCATGTGCCCAGTTCCACTCGAAGTACCCATATTCACCACCGTTGCATCCGTTATTGAAATAATACTCCCAGCGTGGCAGGTAAAGGTCCTTCATCAGTCCCTGCCATGAGCGGTATGAGTAATCGTTGAGGTTTGTATTGGGACTTGACCATGTTGAAACTATTGTACGTGCGTTGTTGTATTCATACCAGTCTGGAGTTGCTGTTGTTGCGCCATCAACCTCGCCGGCTGCGTCGCGTGCTTCCTGTGTCCATTTTCCAAGGCGGAAGTTGAGGTTCGTACCTTTGAATGTGTCAACGTCGCCAATCAGGGCAAGGAAAGCGTTCTTGCGTGCGGTGTATGTGGCATCGTTGTTGAAACCATTCCCGGCTGCATTCTTGGCGTCTTTGATACTCAAAAGCAGGTAGTAGGCGTAGTCGGCCATCACCGCACCACCGAACTCTACGATGTCATAGTTGTAGTTACTCTCATAAATGTCATTGAGGGCAAGTGCATTCTTTTGGCTAAGAAGCTTATATGTGGCATTTATGAGCATCTGTTGGCGTTCTTTTGTGTATGTGCCTTTTGCATCGTTCAAGGTCTTGCCCCACGAACTGGCCTTGTTTGCGTTAAGGTTGGGTCGTGCTGCCCAAACATCTTCTACTGGGCCCTGTATTCCGTCAGCTCCATAGTTGAGGGGGCCTTGACGCAGGAGCTCCCAGGCCTCTTGTACAACAGTATTGTCTGCACCGTAGCGCGCAGTTGCATAATTTTTAATCCATTCTGCAACGTCAGGCTTGGTGCCGTTCATCCAGGGGAGCTGGAATAGGAGGTCGTATGTTACAGGTGTTTGCTCAATGGCCTCGGGTGCTGCACCGATACCCTTTATACTTGAGTATTTACCTTTGAATTTAAAGTAATTGTCAGTCAGGTTGTTCAAACGGCCCATAAGTCCCGAGCGTCCACCGAAGTTGGGAATTGCGCAGAACACGGCTTCTTGTGGAGCGTAGCCGTTGTAGCCGTCAAATGCCGGTGAACCGTCCGAGAATAGGTCAAGTACAATCAGTCGGCCTGCAGGTACTGCTGTGAGAGAGTATTTCTGTGTTGCACTCCACTGCCACTGCTGGATAACCCACTGTGAACCAGGTTTTGCAGTTTCCATAGCTGCATACAAAGCTTCGTAATCTTCCATAGTACCGGCGCCGCCACCCTCATGGAACGGGTCCATTGAATAGTACTGGCTCTCACCCATAACCTCTTTGAGGCATGCGTAATAGTCGGCTGCAATTTCGGCATAGTTGGCATTGCTTACATTCAAAAGGAGGGGACGCACGAAGTCACCTGCCCAATTTCCACCATTGCCTCTTGTAGCGTATCCTGACTTTTTTGCAAAATTAGTAGGAACCATACCGCTCCAGCCTGGCAGTACTGGCTGCATGCCAAGCTCGCGCTGGCGGTCGGTTATTTGCTTGGCAAGCCGCTTCTGGCGTACATACCATGCGTCGTCTTGTACACCGCCTGCACCCTCCCAGGTGCCACCGCTCTTTGTACCGGCTGCCGTACCGCCCCAGCCTTCGAGGTTGTTCATAGCCCACCAGGCTATGAATGCAGGGCCGGCAACGAAAGCCTTGGCGGCAGTTTCGTCGTAGCCATATTTGCTGTTGCCCTGTGCATCCTTCATTGTGAGGAAACTGCGCCATACCTCCTCGAGACCTACAAGCTGCAATGGCATGTTTATACCATGCAGGGCCATCCAGTCAATTTCCTGCTGCCAACGTTTCCAGGTCCACGATGTCATTGAGTAACCAAAGGTACAGGTATTCAAGTAGTAACGATACTTGGCATCGGTCACGTGTGTCTCCTGTGCAGGCAACGGCAGGTTGCCGAGGTCGGCATAAGCTTCACCGCTTACGGTTTTCTCGTTGAGCGAATTCCAAGCGATGTTAATCTTTGCAATGTTCTGCAAGTACCAGCCAAGACCGGTTGTCAGTGCGCTCGTTGTTGTACCCTTGATAAGGATTTTGTTGTTTTCGCTGCCAATTACAAAAACTTCTTTCCTGGAATTCATTGAAGGGTCAAGCACAAATCTGAACTTTTCGGCTGTACCTTCGCCACCGATACGGTTCACAAGGTCGACAACTGCCTTTGGGTTTACTTCTGCCTGTATTGCCGTGTATGTTATAGTTACAGTTCTGTTTGCTTCGTCTATAACAACATTCCATGTGTAGCCTTCAATGTCATTTCCTTCAAAGTGGTCTGCATTGATTTCATCGATTGTGAGAATTGTGCCGTTTTCAATCCTGTTGCCTTTGTATAGAACTTCGGCATTGTCTGGAGCAATGATGTTGACAGTATATTCTTTTTCAACTTTTTCATATGTGAAGTCGATACTGAATACTTTCGCGTTCATTGTACTATTCTCGGTAACGAATGAGAACGAGAATGCACCGCCGAGGTCCTCGTCAAGTGTTATCTCGAACCAGTCGTCACCATCTGCAGTTGCGTTCCAGTCACCGCAGCAATATGTATTGTTATTGCCGTCGAGCATGCTGGCGTACGACTTGTTGTAATTGCCTTCAAAGTTAATAGCTGCAAGTTCTACTTTGTTGCCTTTCGCGTCTTTTAGCTCAAAAGAGTCGAAACTCATACGTTTCTTGCCGTTTTTGTAATATGCAGCCGATTCGGTAAGTGTGAAGCGTATTCTGTTGCATAAGCCTACGTATGGCAAACGGTCGGATGTGAAATGATATTTGCCGCCCTGTAAAGTTCCGGCTGTGGTGTAATTGATGGAGCCCTCTACAAACCATTTCTTGCACCCGTCACCTACATTGGTGAAAATTCCTGTTCCGACGTTGGTATTCTGGTCACTACCCAAGCGTTTGCTGTTGTCTGTGGCTCTTGCAATCTGTGCAAATCCCTCTTCATCGTGTTGCAGCATTGTCCACATCGAAAAATCTGTTGTTGCATTCCAATTGTGTGTCGAACCGACGAACTTGCCGGCATTATTATTGTCTTCAATGTAGAACAGGCCTGCAGACGGCTTCAAGTAGAAAAATGTCGGTTCTGCCCGGTATGAAACTACAGATCCTGAAACCGTTGTATAATTCATGTAAGTGCCAGTTTCACTTTTCAGTGTGTATGTGAACTGGTTGGGCAGGTTGCTGTATTCAATGAGTTTGAATTTCAGCCCAGTCTCTCTGTTGTTGTACAATGGCTGTCCTGATACTGGGTTGTCCATTGAGATATATGCTCCGCTTCCTTTCGCTATGGTCAATTCATTTATAGATGATCCTTCTATAATGAACTCCTGCGTATTGCCGGTTCCTACTGTGGCATTCCAGTTTCTGCTGCCGGTACAAACGTATTCTCCGTTTATATTCTTAAGCTTCCAGTTTGTACCTTTCTCAAAAAAGATGATAACCGGCTTTACATTAAGGCTGATGTTGTTGGTTGTGCCGTTGGCATTGGGCTCATTTATACCCTTTGTCTGAATGTCAAGAAACAGTCCTGTTGTTGTCTCCTGCAGGGCATATCTTGCTCCGTCTGTCGGGCTGAACTGCGCCCATGCTGTCGTGACACATAAAAGTGTCATTAACAAAGAAGAAAGAAGACTTTTTTTCATGATGATTGTGTTATTGTTGTTTTGTCTATATATTTCAGTAAAGACTATATTTGTGCACGTAATTGCAAAGATAATATTAACAATTAATTTATTAATATAATTTATTTTAAATTGTCAAGGATGAGCCTGATTTTGCCGGTGATGCCGTGAGGGTGTACACGAGTAAAAAAGCCCCGAAGGGCCTTTGATGGGTACATTCGGGGCTGGTATGTTGCTGACAGCCGATTTACATCTCTATCAGTATTCTGGCGTTTATCTGTCTTCCGGTGAGGTAGTTGGGGACTGCATAGTTGTTGTTGCTCACGTCGCTAACCCAGTAGTATGAGTTTACGTTGTTTATGTCGAGCAGGTTGAATGCGTCTATTCCCAGCCAGATGTTCTTCAGGTATTTCCTTACTCCTTTGCGGTAGGTCTCGTCTTCATTGTTGAATAGGCGGTACGACATTCCTATATCGACACGCTTGTATGCCGGTGCTCTGAATATGTGCTTTTCGCGGCCTGTGTGCGGCGGGCCGAACGGTAGTCCGTCGGCATATGTGGCCTGCAAACTCATCTTCCATTTGTCGGTACCGGGGAAATAGTCGGTGAAGTAGAGCGATGCGTTGTAACGGCTGCTTGTGGGGCGTGGAATCTTTTTTCCTCCGTTTATCTGCTCCTTTGTGTCCATTATCGAGAATGTTACCCATGAGTCGGTGCCCGGCACAAACTCACCGAACAACTTGAGGTCTATACCTGCGGCGTGGCCCTTGGCGCAGTTCTCACCGTAGTAGACTATGCGGACGTTGTCGAGGTTGTAGGGTATAAGGTTGTCGAGTTTCTTGTAGTATGCCTCGGCCGTGAACTTGAATGGGCGTCCGAGCATTTCGAAGTGATAGTCGCAACCCAGTACCAGCTGTATCGACCTTTGTGATTTTATATTCTTGTTAAGTGTGACTGTTGCCATTCCGTCGACAACGGTTGTGTCGCGCATCTCCTTGTAGAACGGTGTCTGGTAGTAGACACCTGCCGCAAGTCGGAACGTCAGGTCTTTGTTGAAACTCGGGATGAGGCCTATGCTGGCACGTGGCGATATTATGGTCTCCTTGTTCCAGTCCCAGTGCGATACGCGGACTCCTGCATTGATCGAGACTACACCCCATTTGCATGTGAACTTGTATGTGTCCTGCGCGTATAGGCTGAAGTGGTTGCTGCTTCCCGATGTTTTGGATACAAGGCTGTATACCGGGCGAAGTATGCCTCCGCTTGGAATGTTGTAGCCAACGGAGTCGCGCAGTTCCCATTCGCGCTGATTGTCGTCGAAGTTCTCTTTCTTCCATTCGATGCCCCAGCGAAGATCGTGCGACTTAAGGTAGTGCTTTCCTATGAGTGCTGCTGTCTTTATGTCGGCGTCAAGGTAGTTGCGCGCATGTTCCATGTAGCCGCCCACACCCATGTTCTCTTTGGTTGTTATCTCGTTGAGCCAGTATTCGCCCAGAATGTCGTATGTCTCCTCCTCTTTGGTCTTGAACATAGAGGTTTGCAGGGTGAACTGGTGGTATTCGTTGGGGGTGAAGTTGAGGGCTGCGGCTCCGAACATGGTGCGGAACAGGTCGGTTTCCCAGCCGTCGAAGTATACCTTGAATTCCTTCGCGTCCTCGAGCGTACCGAATGTGGTGGTGCGGTCTGTCGGGGTAAACTTGTACTCGTTCTGTGCAATGTTTCCTATTACACTCAGGCTCAGCCTGTCTGTGATACGCCAGTCGATGAACGCCTGGTAGTCGAGAAACTTTGGCTTGTACTCGCCTTTAGTGTCGAGCGTGCCCAGCAGGTACTGGTTGCTCTTGTAGCGTATTGAATTGGAAATGCTTATACGGCTGTTGCCCCATCCGACGTAGGCGCTCGCGCCCAGCATGCTTGCCGATATGGTGCTCTCGAATTCGCGTGGCTTGCGGTAGGTGATATCGAGTACCGACGACATCTTGTCGCCGTACTTGGCTTCGAATCCTCCGGTGGAGAATGCGATGGCACCTACCATGTCGGGGTTCAGGAAGCTCAATCCCTCCTGCTGTCCGGCTCTGATGAGCAACGGGCGGTACACCTCTATACCGTTGACATACACGCTGTTCTCGTCGAAGTTTCCGCCGCGTACGTTGTACTGCGAACTCAGCTCGTTGTGTGAACTGACTCCGGCCTGGGATTTTATGATATCTTCAATACTGTTGCCGCTTGCCGAAGGTTGCAGGCGTATCATGTCAGGCACCTCTATCTTCTGCGTGCCTCCCATCTGCCGCTCCTTGTCTACAATTTCTACAGCCTGCAACGCAAAGTCGACTGACGGCAGCATCACGTTCATTATTATAGTGTCCTTGGGGTTGCGGAATGTGCGCTTGCGTGTCTGGTAGCCTATCATGGAGTAGGCGACTACAAGGCTGTCCTTGCTCTCGCATGTAAGGACGTAGTTTCCGCGTAAGTCGGCGGTGGTGCCCGAAAGGCTCCCGACTACGCTTACGTTGGCAATTTCTATAGGTCTGTGATTCTCGTCGGTTACACGTCCCTTTATGGTCACTCTCTGTGCCATGGCGCAGGTGGCCAGCAGTATCAGTATTATTGTTGCAAAAAATGTCCTCTTTCTCATTTTGTCAGTTTTGCCGTGTGCATGTGCACGAATGTTGCATAAGTGTATAACGTGCTTTTATGGTCAAACGTATATGGCACGCAAAATTTTATTTATCCAATTCCACTTGAAATGGTACCAGCGCAGTGTACCTACCTGCTTGCCGCCATAGTTCAATAGGGTGTTCACGAAGTTGGCGTGCAGGCGCGAAATGTTCCTCACTTCAAGAAATTCGAAGTGTGGGTAGCCGTTCCTGTGAGCGTCTGTAAGTGCAGCCCATATTGCCATTATGCCGGGGTATTGCATGGGGTACCGTTTGCGAAGCCCGCAGCTGTAGGCGAGGTTGGCGCGTTCCCTGTCATAAAGGCATATGGAACTTCCGATGGTCTTGCCCCGGTATTGCACGATGAACAGGCTTGCCTTGTCTGAGAGTGTGCCGTCGTCGTTGTATAGCATGGCCTGCAGGGCTTTCTTTCCCGGCAGGGTACGTCTTGTCTTGCTCATGTAGTAGTTCTTGAGAAGCTGCAGTCCTGCACTGATTTCCCCGGCTGTTGTGGCTCTTTTGTAGGTTACTCCATTGCTTTCGGCCTTGCGTATATGTGCACGGTAGGAGCGTGTGAGTCTCTCGGTAGGGGATTTGCTGTGCAGAGATATGTACATGCGCAGGTCGCGTACGGGTATGAAGTTGTGTCTGTTGAACGTGCCGTAGGCAAAGCGTGAGTCTTCTATGTTCTGCACCTCAATGAATGCGTGCCTGAAGTCGAACATGTCGAACACCTTTTCCATGAACATCGAGAAAATCTCCTCGCGGTTGTTGCATCCCTCGCGGTATATGCCCTCGCCCAATATTGAGTACCAATAGCTCAGTACCGGGGGAAACAGGCGTATGTCCCTTCTCTTTGTGATGAGCAGGTGACCGATCTCTTTCCCGTCTTCATCGTATGCAACGAGCATGTAGGGCTTGCAGCCGTTGCTCTTTTCAAGGACACCGAACATGTGCACGGAATGTGTTGCCGAGCCCTCCATGAGTTCGGGCAACTGGCTGCGGCGGGTGAAGATTTCTATGCGCATGGTTCCTTGAATGAAAGTTTTGGTTTGTAAATATAGTGAAAAAAGAAATAAAGCAGTATCTTCGCGTAACGAAAATTCATTTGTGGCACAATGCCTGGGCATTGCTGTCCGTTATTATTCGACAGGATATGGAAGATGTATATATATTGGCAATAGAGTCGTCATGTGACGACACATCGGCTGCGGTGATGCGTGGCGATGTCGTGCTTTCAAATGTTACGGCGAGCCAGGCTGTGCATGAACAGTATGGCGGGGTGGTGCCCGAACTGGCTTCGCGTGCCCATGAACAGAATATTGTCCCGGTTGTGGATGCCGCTATCAAAAGGGCCGGTATTACGAAGGGACAGCTTAGTGCCATTGCTTTTACGCGTGGTCCTGGTCTCATGGGCTCGTTGTTGGTAGGGGTCTCTTTTGCGAAGGGACTGGCAGCCTCGCTTAATATACCCATGGTCGAGGTGAATCACTTGCAGGGGCATATAATGGCGCATTTCATAAAGGAGGACGGTGTGGAGCATACAGCTCCGGAGTTTCCTTTCCTGTGTCTGATGGTGTCGGGCGGTAACTCGCAAATCGTGAAGGTGAATAGCTATAAGGATATGGAAATAATAGGCCAGACGATAGATGATGCGGCTGGGGAGGCTATGGACAAATGTGCCAAAGTCATGGGGCTCGGCTATCCGGGAGGTCCTATAATAGACAGGCTTGCGAGACAGGGCAATCCCAAGGCTTACGCGTTCAGCAAACCTCATATTCCGGGTTTTGACTATAGTTTTAGCGGTCTTAAAACCTCTTTCCTGTATACATTGCGCAAACTGGTTGCCGAGGACGAGAACTATGTCGAGAAACATAAGGAGGATATAGCTGCCTCCTTTGAGGCGACTGTAGTGGCAATTCTGATGGATAAGCTCTATAAGGCCTCGAAATCGTTGGGTATAAAACGCATAGCCCTGTCTGGCGGCGTTTCGGCCAATACGGCATTGCGTCAGGCATTCCACGATTATGCAAAGCGTTACCATTGGGAGATATTCATCCCGAAATTCGGCTTTACTACCGACAATGCGGCTATGATAGGTATTGTGGGCTATCACAAGTTTCTGGACAAGGATTTCTGTGCCATGGACCAGCCCGCGTTCACACGCACCATATTATAATTAGGGTATGGTTTGTGTATGTGATGAAACAGGTGTGCTGTCGGCAAAGCTTGTGGAGGCGCTTGCGGCCAATGGGTTGACGCTCGCAACGGCAGAGAGCTGTACAGGCGGTGCAGTCTCGGCTGCAATAACATCTGTTGCCGGCTGTTCCAGCGTGATGAGGGGTGCTGTTGTGGCATATCATAACGAGGTGAAGGTGAACCTTCTTGGAGTGTCGGCCTCTTCACTCGAGGAATACGGGGCTGTCAGCAAACAGGTTGTGGAGCAGATGGTGTGCGGTGTAGCACGGGTAACAGGCTCCGATTGTGCCATGGCGACTACCGGCGTTGCAGGGCCTGGCGGTGGCACGCAGGAGAAGCCGGTAGGGACAGTGTGGATTGCTGCTTATATAAAAGGAACAGTCGAGGTGAAATTGCTGTCGCTCGGGGATAAAGGACGCTTGAATAATGTGAAGAATACTGTGCTCGAAGTCCTGCATCTGATGAATGATGTGCTTAATGCAACACTTTTTAGCAAAATCGAAAAATAATTCGAGTTTTGTTTGCAAGATTATTCGGAATCCTATATCTTTGCACTCTGTTTTGAGTAGGTATCAAAAGAATAAACAAAAAATATATAGAGATGTCTAAGATTTGTCAAATCACCGGTAAGAAAGCTATGGTGGGTAACAATGTTTCACACTCAAAGAGAAGAACAAAGCGTCTTTTCAATGTGAACTTGTTTACTAAGAAGTTCTTCTATGTAGAAGAGGATTGTTGGATTCAGTTGCGCGTGAGTGCAGCGGGGTTAAAAATTATCAACCGAGTAGGTCTCGATGCTGCACTCAAGAGCGCAGTTAAGAACGGCCACGTTGCTTGGGAGGATGTAAAAGTACTCAGTTTTTAAAGGAGGAGAGTAATTATGGCTAAGAAGGTTAAAGGAAATCGCGTTCAGGTAATCCTTGAGTGCACAGAGCAGAAGAACAGTGGTGTTCCCGGCATGTCTCGTTATATTACAACAAAGAACCGCAAGAATACTACAGAGCGTTTGGAGTTGAAGAAATACAACCCATATTTGAAGAGAGTAACCGTTCACAAAGAAATTAAGTAATAAAAGATGGCTAAGAAAGCAGTTGCAACCCTCCAGACAGGTGATAAGGAGAAGTTCGTAAAGGTTGTAAAGTTGGTTAAATCACCTAAGACCGGTGCTTACATGTTCGCAGAGGAGATGCTGCCACAGGGTAAGGCTGATGAGTCTTTGAAGAAGTAAGTAATACCGAAAGGTTAATATATGGAGAGTAGTCGATAAGGCTACTCTCTTTTTTTGAAATAGCGGGTCTAACCATAGTCAACTTCAATCAGGGACGGACGGAATAAGTTCTGCCATATTTTAAAATTTGCATCAATTAGTTAAATTTTAAACAGATTTTTATGTTCTGGTTTACAATTCGGTTTATATTTATGATTTCATTAGGCTTAATGCCTAATATTGATTAAAATGTAGGATTATATTATTTGATGCTCTCGTAATTTAGGAGTATTTTTATAACCCAAATCATATAAAAATGAAAAACACGCTTATACTTCTTATCGCAATCCTGCTGTTTTGTCGTTCTGTCGATGCCCAGGAACGTGTCGTTGATGCAACCGACCGCTCTCCCATTTCTACCGCTTCTATTTTGGATGCCGAGGGAAATATGGTGGGCTTCACTTATAACGACGGTGTATTCTCTGAAATACCGGCATCGGCCTATCCTGTCACTCTCCGCTGTATTGGGTACGAACAGCTTGTTATCGAACGTCCGGGAAACAGGACCTGGGAAATGACCCCAATAGCTTATGAACTTGATGAAGTGGTTATTGTCCCCGTTGAGCGCAATGTATTAAAGCAGACTTTTTATGTACGTGAATATTTCAGCATGTACAATGAAAGCGACACCATAACATCCTTTCTGGAGCATATGGCTGAGCGTTTTGTTCCGACTACGAAAGATGCTAAGTTTGGTGGCAATTCATCGTTGCGTATACTTGAAAGCCGCCAATATTCGCATTATCAGCTATTCGGTGAAGACAGCATTACTACCGATCCGGAAACACAGTTTCCTTCCATGATAGCCATCTTTGAACCGAGTAGCAAAGAGGTTACTGCTCCTGCGTCCTTCAAGGAGTCGGGGAACTCCATAAAGCTTCAGGAAGAATCGGGCAAGTCGGGAATATTGCGCATCAAAAAGCAGAATGACAAGATTTTTACCATTACCATAGACGGGTTGGCAGATTGTAAAGATCATAAAATCTCTCCTTGGCTGTTGAAACTTGTAGGCTGTACCATGGAGTTCAATCAACTTTACCTAACGCAGGCTTATCAAGTGAACGACAAAGGAATCTATCTGCCGAAGGATTTGATAGAAGCCAGTTTTGTGATGCAAGCGGACGGTAGAGGAAAGTATCTTCGCAAGGCATTGAAATCGGATAAGCCGATTGTAATCCGTTCCCTGATTGAGATGTACATTGTCGACCGCGATTATCTATCCCGCGATGAGGCCAAGGAAGAATACAGGAACAAGTCTAAGGACGTGAAGTTTGTGATTCCTTCTACAGTGCCACCTTTGAGCGAAGCGACACGACGACTGGTGGAACGTGCTAATAAAGAAGTAAAAAATAAGAAATAAATCCTTGCGGAATCAATAGGTTGAACTAATAACCGAATTCATATGTTTTTTAGAACCAAATTTTATTAAGTTCTGCTGATACTTGCTTCGGTCGTTGCAGTGATGGGATGTAGTGATGACGACGAAACACCTGCAGCCGTGGACAATACGCCCCCTTCGGACGAGATTGTTGAGACGACTTACACTGCGAACCCCCGTGCTTTTGCACTTAAGTTCTACGATTTTATTGGTGATGCTACTTTTCCCATTTGCTGTAGGTCTCGGCGTCGAGAATATCCTTCAGCTTTAACGGGATGTAGACCATTGAGTAGCCTCCCGGTTCCTCTTCGTAATAGAGTCCGATGCTTTCGCCGTCGGGCAGTATGCACATTGACGAGTAGGCCGATCCTCTGTCGCTGATCTGTACCTTTGTCCATCCTTTTGAAAGTTCAGCAGGAGTGTATGTCGCAGGGTCGTCGCTCAGCAGTCTGTAATATACCGAGACGTCGCTGCGGCTGTCGCCGGTAGGTACCGACTGCAGGAGTAGGTTGCCTATGCGCAGGGGTTCGCCGTTGGTGTCGTTTCTGCCGAACTTGAGGTCGCCGGCCTGCTCTGTTGCTACAGCTCCGTCCCAGTAGCCATCTGCTTTCTCGAAGTTGGTGTAGTGGAACACGTTGAAGTAGCGTCCATGTCCCTTGCGGCTGCTCAGGAGTACACTGCCGTCGGGTAGTTCCTCACATTTTGGCTCGTTTCCGAACGGCGCAGGGCTGTCGTTGAAGTCGTTGCCGAGCTCACCCAGCAGGTTCCATGTCTCGCCGAAGTCGTCGGAGTAGAGCGCGTAGTTGTGGTGGCGGTAACTGCCGGTCTCTACGGCCCACACCGCGCAGTATATGCGGTAATAGTCGCCAACCTTTATCATGTTGCTCTGTGCTATGCGTCCGGCTCCAATGAACATTGAGCCAACATGTGCTTTGCCGTTCTTGTCCTTGAACAAGGGGTATATATCATAGGTGACCTCTTGGGGTTGGCTTGCTTCCCACTCCTGTGTTTTTTCGTTGAACTTTATGCGCAGGCGTGCCATGCGGTTGGGGTTCTCGGGGTTCTGGGGGGTACCTGCACCATAGTTGCCGTGCCAGCAAACACGGTTTCCGCATACGCTCATGACTAGTATCTCGTTGTGCTCGCGGTCGGCAACTACAGCAGGGTCGCCGAATCCAGTGAGCCATGTCTCGGGGGCTTCCTTACCCATGCCGTCGGCTATCTTGACAGGCTCGCTCCACGAATGTCCGTCCCACTCACTGCCGGCAGCCGTGCTATGGCGCATCACGAGGTCAACTTCGCCGAATCCTATGTCGTTGCCACAGGGGCGGTAGTCATTTATTGCAAATACGTAGCCGTTTGCGGTCGTTGCGATGGCCGGGATGCGGTAGGGGATACCTTTTTCGTCGGGTGAATAGAAAAGATACTGAAACTTGTTCTCCTTGTCGGCGGTGATGTTTACGGTGATATCCAGGCCATTCTTCGGCAATGTCTGTTCCGCAACTTCCTTGCCACCGTTTATGTCGAGTTTCCATCCGTGGTATGTCTTGCCTGTTGTGATGCTTAATTTTGCGTCTTTCGGCAGGAAACATGTGATATCTTCGGGGAGTTCCTCCATGTCGAGCTTTATGCTGCTTGTGTTGCCGTTGGTGGTTAACGTTATTTCTCCGGCTTTTGTGTTTGTTTCAAGAGCAGTTTCGCCAATTGTGTTGTACTTGATTCTGAGTGGTCTGCTCATGTCAACGGGGGTGATGTTCCAATGGCTACCGGCATCGTCGCTGCTGTAGAGCTTGATCTCACGTCCAGCACCGCCGAACATGTTGAAACTCTGTGCGCTGTTTTCCTTTGGGGTGATGGCATATCCGCCTTTTTCCTGCTCAGCGATTGCAAGCAGTGTCGCTTCCTTTTCGTCGGCCATGATGGCTGCCGAGCCGCTTTCATTACCCTCCAGCTTAAGCGCCTTTTTCTTTCCCGTATTATTGTTGTATAGCTTGAACCCGCTGGCGTTGCCTACAAGATACCATATTTCATCCGTCGTGTATGAGGCATTTCTGCTGGTGACGGCGTTGCCGTTGATGTCTGTCTTTATAGCGAATCCCTTGTCGCGGTTGTTGGTGATGTGTACGGGAATGCCTTTTGCGAATGATGCGGAGAAAATGTCATTCAAAGTCTGTGCGGTGGCCATAGATACTTGCATGTATGCTGCTATGGTAAGGAGTAGAAACTTGATTCCAACTTTATTCATGATTGTTAATGTCTTTTTTTTGTTTTTACAAAGAAAAGCAAATTATTCCATTATTTCAAATTGTGCGGGATGCTTTGCTCCTGCATTTTCGTCATGTTTTGTGGCTTTGTATTGCATTTGCCCTCTCTTTGCATTATCTTCGCGTAATAAACAAAATATCATTATGGCGCAGATAGTTTCACCATCGTTGTTGTCGGCGAATTTCGGCAACCTGCATGAGGATTTGAAAATGATAAACAGCAGTGCTGCCGACTGGTTGCACATTGACATTATGGACGGAGTGTTCGTTCCTAATCTCTCGTTTGGTCCTCCGGTACTCAAATATGTTGCGGAACTGTGTGAGAAACCGCTCGATGTGCATCTGATGGTGGTTGAACCGATGAACTATTTGCCGGCTGTCAAGGAACTGAATGCACGCATAATGAACATTCATTACGAGGCATGCACGCACTTGCACCGCGCCGTTACACAGATAAAGGATGCTGGAATGATGGCTGGTGTCACTCTTAATCCTTCGACACAGGTATGCCTTCTCAAGGATATCATCCATGAACTCGACCTGGTTCTGCTAATGAGCGTGAATCCAGGTTTCGGTGGGCAGAAATTCATCCCTCATACAGTGAACAAGGTGAAGGAACTGCGTGAGATGATTGATTCTACGGGTTCAAAGGCTCTTATCGAGGTCGACGGTGGTGTGAACGCTGCTACCGGAAAGTTGCTTGCTGATGCAGGTTCCGATGCCCTTGTTGCCGGAAATGCAGTGTTCAAGGACTCTGACCCCCATGCCGTAATATCTGCATTGCGTGCACTGTAGCATTGTGTATAGCGGAAATATACTGAAATCCAATCCGTTACTTTGTCTGGCTGTTTCCCTTATGGCGGGAATAGCCATGGGAATGTATTGTCACTTTGACGTCGTGCATCTGCTGCCTGCTGCGGCTGTATTGTTGCTATTGTTGCTGGCGGGATTGTTCAAGATGGGCCCGGAGTGGCTTTTCGGCTTTTCGGCCATGGCCCTTATGTTTGTTGCCGGTGTTTTTGTGGAGCGCATGCAATGTAACGAGAAGGCCGGGGAGTGGAGTGCTGCAAAACTTCGCTACGAAGCTACACTTGTTGAGGTTCCACTTTTTCGTGGTACTGATGTAAAAGTGCTTGCCGACGTTTCTGTTATCGACACTGTAATGCCTCCGAGTGTGCGTGACAAGGGACTTGTATATCTTTATCTTTCGCGTGATGTCGATTCCGATACGCTTGAAATAGGCGATGTTATCTCTTTTGAATCGAAGATAGAGCCTGTGCGCAATGCCGGTAATCCTGCTGAATTTGATATTGAGAAATTTTATTATATTAAAGGTGTCTCGGGGCGAGTATACTTAAGAAGCGGCAGCTGGAAATCCATCTCTCCGAGCGAATGGAGTGTGGGCATGGCAGCTTTGGCTATGCGTGAAAGAGTGGTGGGACTGTATCGTTCACTAGGGCTTCATGATAACGAGGAGTCGCTGCTTTCCGCGCTTACTATAGGTGAGAAACGCGATTTCCCGAAGGAACTCAAGGAGAGTTATTCCATTGCCGGGGCAAGTCATGTGCTGGCCCTTTCGGGGCTTCATCTAGGTATATTCTATATGCTGTTGCTCTTTATACTCCCTTATCGTGGCGACAGGAGGGCTGTTGTTGTGGTGCGTGAGTGCCTTGTGCTCCTGTTGCTTTGGACTTTTGCCTTTGTGGCGGGTCTATCACCTTCGGTGGTACGTGCTGCAATACTTTTCACGGTCGTTTCGGCCGGGCGTTGTATGCAGCGCGAGAATTCATCGATGAACTCGCTTGCGTTCGCAGCAATAGTGATGCTGCTCTTCGACCCTCATCTTCTGTTCGATATGAGTTTCCAGCTTTCGTTTGCAGCTGTCTTCTACATACTTGTGCTGGCACCGCATCTGCAGAGAGCAATGAATGTTACCGGGCATGGAGCTACATATGGTTATATCGTAAATATCCTCATTTTCTCGTTCGCTGCACAAGTCGGTACTCTGCCTTTTGTCTGGTATCATTTCGGCGTGTTTCCGGTGTATTTCTTTCTGACAAATCTTTTTGTCGTGCCTATGGCTTTTGCGGTTATGTTCCTTGCCGTTGCAATGTGGGTGTTCTCATCGGTGCCTTTATTGGGGGGTGCCGTGGCCTGGGGGCTTGGTCTGGCCGTTAAGTCAATGAATGCCGTTGTGACATTCATTTCTGAGTTGCCGTTTGCTTCATATGAACTTCCGTCAATAGGTGTGTGTGGTGCTTTTGCCGTGGCCGTTGCATTGATGGTTCTTGTTTTTGCCGCAATAGGCCGCAAGTGGTGGCTTGTGGTTCTTACAATATTCTCAATGGCTGTATATGCCGGTGTGCATGGACTCTTGGGTGAGGACAATGAATGCGAGGATTACATGCTCGTGTACAATAACCGGCAGAACCCTCTTGTGCATGTCGTGTCTGTATCGGGAAAAAATTGCCTGGTGTCCACTGTGCCTAAGGATGATGCAGAGTATGAGTATGTGTCTTCACCTTACATTAAGCGTGAACGTTTGTCGGCTCCACTCTGGGCGAATGTTTCATGCCGTGATTCGCTGTTGCAGTTACAGGATGGTCTGCTATCGTTTTCGGGCGTGACGCTGAGGCTGCTCGATAACGGTAACTGGGACGACAGTGAGTTAGTGGAGCCTGTTGATGTGTTGCTCCTGTGCCGTGGCTTTTTGGGGAGTATAAGCGAACTGCTTGAGGTATATCCCACAAATTGCATTGTGCTGGATGCATCGCTCTATAAAAGTAGCCGTGCGAGAATACTCAAGGAGTGTGGCAGGCTGGGTGTGGATGCGGTGGACATATCAATGACAGGTGCTGTCAAGATTGTTCCGGACAGTGAATCCTTTACTTTGTATCCTATGAGAGATAAATAAAATTCAAAAAGCAGTATATTATTACGCTTGTTTTGTATATTCGTGCAGGATTTGATATATGATGTTGGATAATTTTATAAAAAAGAGTTGCATTGATGATATTGCAGCCATAGCGGATAGGGTAACCGATATTGTAATCCTTTCGCACAAGAACCCCGACGGTGACGCGCTGGGGTCGTCGCTTGCATTGTATCATTATTTCAAGGCTCGCGGCAAGCGCGTAAAGGTGGTGCTACCGAACTTGTTTCCCGATTTCCTTTCTTGGCTGCCGGCAGCCGGTGATGTGCTGGTGTACGAAGGAAATGTGGAGTCGGCACGTGAAGCTATCCTTGGTGCGGGCGCATTCTTCTGTCTTGATTTCAATACGCTTTCACGCATAGGTGATGTAGGGCAGTGTGTGTCGTCACTCAATGTGCCTAAAGTACTTATAGATCATCATCCGTTTCCTTCGGATGAATTCAGTGTTGCTGTTTCGCACCCCGAAGCCTGTTCCACAGCGGAACTTGTATATAGGGTGATTGTGGCTCTTTCCGGTACTGGTGCCGTGTCATTCGATATCGCGCAGTGTATATATACCGGAATGATGACCGATACTGGGGCGTTCGCATATGCTTCGGCACGTAAGGACATTTATCTTATAATTGCGGAATTGTTGTTGAAAGGTATAGACAAGGACTTGATATACCGCAAGGTGTTCTATAACAGCTCTCTGTCACGTATGCGCCTTTGGGGATATGTCCTGTATGAGAAGCTTGAGTATTTCAAGAAATACAATGCTGCGCTCATTACATTGTCGCATGATGAACTGATGCGTTTCTATGCCAGGAAAGGCGATACCGAAGGGCTTGTGAACCAGCCTTTGCAGATGAAAGGGGTGCGCTTCTCATGTTTCTTTCGTGAGGAACTGCCCGGTAAAATAAATGTCTCCCTGCGCAGTGTTGATGATTTTCCCTGCAACAGAGTAGCGGCAGAGTTCTTCAATGGGGGCGGCCATATGAATGCCTCCGGTGGCGAGTTGCATTGTTCCATGGAGTCGGCTGTTGAAGTATTCAGGAATGTGTTGCAAAAGTATAGGACTGAACTCACAGAATGATATTTTAACAGTTTTAAAGACCGATTCTGTAATAATTTGCGACTCTTGTATATTGTTATAAATAACTTTTTTGTATCTTCGCGAATATTTGTGGCCGTTTGGGCCATGTGTGGATATTTTATAACGATACGTATGAAAAAAAACATTTCCAGTTTTATTTTTCTCATTACATTCCTCTCTTTGTCGTTCTGTTCATGTGACGATGGAGTGACATATTCCGAAATGAAGGATCGTGAGCGTGGTGCGGTGCATGAGTTTATTGTAGAAAAGAATATAGAGATCATTACATTTGACGAATTTGTTGCTAATGATTCTATGACAGATGTCTCAAGGAACCAGTTCGTGGAGATTGATGATGTGTACATGCAGATAGTCAATAATCCCAAGGATGCGCCCCGTGCCCGTAAGATTGAGGATGGTAAAACCTATAACATTCTTGTCCGTTATTATGAGTATAACATTCAGGAGGGCGATACGATATCGACTAATCTTTTTTCGAGTGATCCGGATGAAATGCGTGTGACCAATACAAGCGGTACATACGAAGCTACATTCACGTCTGGTGTGATGTCTAGCATATATGGCAATGCGGTACCTACAGGTTGGCTGACTCCACTGAAGTTCCTCTACTTTACACGCAAGACGGATAATCTGGCTAAGGTGAACATAATTGTTCCACATTCAAAGGGTACGATTACGGCAGCGTCCTATGTTTACCCTTGTCTGTACCAGATAACTTTCCAGCCGGAGGCAATGTACGATTATGACTAATGGATTGAAACAATAACTAACCAAATAAAATTCATATGACACTTATCAAGTCAATTTCCGGTATCAGAGGTACCATCGGTGGCAGAGCCGATGAGGGTCTGACTCCACTGGACGTGGTGAAACTGACATCAGCCTATGCAGCGCTGATACGTAAGACTACTACAAAGACAAGCAACAAGATTGTCGTGGGACGCGATGCCCGCCTTTCCGGTTCAATGGTAAACAAGATTGTTTGCGGAACACTCATGGGTATGGGTTTCGATGTCGTTGACATAGGCCTTGCCTCAACTCCTACTACAGAGGTTGCTGTTACTATGGAGGATGCTTGTGGTGGTATAATCCTCACAGCAAGCCACAATCCACGTCAGTGGAACGCGCTTAAGCTACTTAACGAGAAGGGTGAGTTCCTCAATGCTGCCGAAGGTCAGGAGGTTCTCCGTATTGCGGCTGCAGAGGAGTTCGACTATGCCGACGTTGAGACACTTGGAAAATACCGTCTTGACGAATCTTACGATGACAAGCATATTGATGCAGTTCTCGCATTGCCTCTTGTAGATGTTGAGGCTATCAAGGCTGCCGGTTTCAAGGTGGCTATCGATTGTGTGAACTCTGTCGGTGGCGTAATACTTCCCAAACTGTTCGAGAAGTTGGGTATCACAAAGGTGGACAAGCTCTACTGCGAGCCTACCGGTGACTTCCAGCACAACCCCGAGCCTCTTGCAAAGAACCTTGGTGATATCATGGGTCTTATGGCAAAGGGCGGAAACGACGTAGCATTCGTTGTTGACCCCGATGTTGACCGCCTTGCAATCATTTGTGAGAACGGCGAAATGTACGGCGAGGAGTATACACTCGTTACTGTTGCCGACTATGTGTTGAAGCACACTCCGGGCAATACGGTTTCAAACCTCAGTTCAACACGCGCTCTCCGCGATGTTACAAATGCTCACGGTTGCACATATACAGCTTCAGCAGTAGGTGAGGTGAATGTTGTTACCAAGATGCGTGAGACAAACGCTATTATCGGTGGCGAAGGCAACGGCGGTGTCATCTATCCCGCTTGCCACGCAGGTCGCGATGCTTTGGTTGGTATCTGCCTCTTCTTGAGCCACCTTGCTCACGAAAAGAAGACCGTAAGCGAATTGCGCGCTACATATCCGGCATACTTCATGGGCAAGAACCGCATTGATCTTAAGCCAGGTTGCGATGTTGACGCTATCCTTGAGAAAATCAAGGCTACATACGCAGGCAAGGCCGAAATAAACACTGTTGATGGTGTCAAGCTCGACTTCCCCGAGACTTGGGTACACTTGCGCAAGAGCAATACCGAGCCAATTATCCGCATATATTCAGAGGGTCCCACACAGGAGGCTGCCGATGCGATCGGTGAGGAAATACTTGCACTTGCAAACAGCTTGATGTAATAATCAAGATATATAAAAAATATTGGGCAACGGCAACATCGTCGTGGCCCAATATTTTTATTTAAGTACGCTGTCTGTTTATGGCGTCTGAGGGTTATTCAATGTATATCAACTCCCTTATAACGGCGTCGCAGATGAAGACTCCCTTTTCGGTAAGCGAGAGCGTGCCGTTATGCTCTTTGAGATTGCCGCGTTCTATCTGCCTGTCTGCGGCCTTTTTCATGTATAGGTTTAGCTTTTCGCAGAACTTTTGTTTCATCCAGTCGAGCGGCAGGCCGTCGGCGGTGCGCAGACGGGTGAGGATGGCATCGTTGTATCGTTCCTCTTCGGTGAGGTGTTCAATCTCGTAGTTGCGTTCTCCGCTTTCAATACCTTTTATATACTCCTTTATGTCGGCGATGTTCCACTCGCGGGATGTGCCATTGTAGGAGTGGGCTGCAGCTCCGCAACCTATGTAGGGAGTGTCATTCCAGTAGCTGCTGTTGTGGCGGCTCTCGCATCCAGGCAGGGCGAAGTTTGAAATCTCATAATGACGGTAACCTGAACTCTTCATGCTTTCTATGAGCATGCCGAACTGCTCAACGTTCTCCTCTTCGCTCAACTCTTCGAATTCTCCACGTTGTAATGAACGGTAGAGTGGTGTGCCCTCCTCGTACATGAGGTTATAGGCCGACAGATGGTCGGGTTCCAGTGCTATGGCGGTTTCAAGGTCGTGCTGCCAACTTTCTTTGGTGGAGCCGGGGAGCGCGAACATAAGGTCGATGCTTATGTTCTTGTAGCCGGCAGCGCGGGCGTTGGCGACTGCCTGTCGTGCCTTCTCGGCATTGTGCCGGCGTCCAAGACGTTTCAGCTGTTCATCGTTGAAACTCTGGACTCCCATACTTATCCTGTTGAACGGCATCGTGCGCAAAACGGAAAGGAACTCCTCGGTAAGGTCATCGGGGTTGCACTCTATTGTTACTTCCGGATTCTCGGATATCCGGTATGTGGCATAGACGGTGCTGCATATCTTCTGCAGCTGCGCGATGGTGAGCGTCGAAGGAGTCCCTCCGCCAAAGTATATTGTCTCTATGGCTTCTCCGGTTAGATATTCCTTTCTCTCAATAAGTTCGCGGCATAACGCATTGACATACCTCTCCTGTATATTATATAAGGTAGATGAATAGAATGCGCAGTAGTTGCAGCGCTGCTTGCAGAAGGGTATGTGTATGTATATGCCGGCCATTTGTCACTTTATGTTAAAATTGCACTGCGAAGTTACCTTTTTTCTATCTTTTTGAAAAAACATTCGCATTCTATTTGCTTTTGTTTTGAAAAATTCCTACATTGGCAATCCAATTGAAACTTTAACTAACTAACCTTTTGGGACAGGAGTGGGGGATGATGCAGGTAAAGACTGTCGCTAATGATGATGATTATTTGTTTTGTGGCCAGTGCTCCTTTTCCATATTAAAACAAAAATAGTATGAAAACTTATCAGACTAACGAAATCAAGAACATTGCAATCGTAGGATGTTCCGGCTCTGGAAAAACCACTCTCACAGAGGCTATGCTCTTTGAGGGTGGAATTATCAAACGTAGAGGTACCGTTGAGGCAAAGAACACCGTTAGTGACTACTTCCCTGTTGAACAGGAGTATGGCTATTCGGTGTTTTCAACTGTATTCCAGATTGAGCAGGCAGGTAAGAAACTGAACCTTATCGATTGTCCGGGTTCCGATGACTTTGCAGGCAGTATGGTGAGCGCGATGACAGTTGCCGACCTTGCGATGATGGTCATCAATGGCCAGTATGGTGTTGAGGTGGGTACACAGAACTGCTACCGCTATGTGAAGAAAATGAAGAAGCCCATGATGTTCGTCGTGAACCAGGTCGACAACGAGAAGTGCGACTATGACACCATCATAGAGCAGCTGCAGTCAATCTACGGTTCAAAGGTGGTGCCTGTACAGTATCCGTTGAACGCAGGTCCCGGTTTCAGCACAATCATCGACGTTCTTCTTATGAAGAAACTTACATTCACCGGTGAGGGTCAGCCGCCTCTTGTTGAGGATATTCCTGCCGGTGAGCTTGAGAAGGCAAAGGCTCTTCATATGGAGCTTGTTGAGAAGGCTGCCGAGAATGAGGAGGGTCTGATGGACAAGTTCTTCGAGAGCGAGGAACTGACAACTGATGAAATACGTATGGGTGCACGTCTGGGTCTTTCTACCGACAGTGTATATCCTGTTCTCTGCTGTTCTGCATCTACCGACGTGGCTGTAAGCCGTCTGCTCGAGTTCCTTGCGAACGTGGCTCCTGAGATTACAGACATGCCTCAGCCAGTTGATGCAGAGGGCGAGACTGTTCCTTACAACAGCGATGCGCCTACGTCAATATTGTTCTACAAGACATCTGTAGAGCCTCATATCGGTGAGGTAAACTATTTCAAGGTTATGAGCGGTACTCTCAAGGCCGGTGACGACCTGTTGAACGCTGACCGTGGCTCTAAGGAGCGTATCGCGCAGCTCTTCTGCAGTGCAGGTGCCAACCGCGTGGCTGTTGATGAACTCAAGGCCGGTGACCTTGGTTGTACCGTTAAGTTGAAGGATATCAAGATTGGAAATACATTGAATGCCAAGGATTCAAACCACAAGTTTGCTCTTGTGAAGTATCCGGCATCGAAGTACTCACGTGCAATCAAGCCTGTCAATGAGTCAGAGATCGAGAAGATGATGCAGATTCTTAACCGTATGCACGAGGAGGATCCTACATGGCGTATCGAGCAGTCCAAAGAACTCCGCCAGACTATCGTCTATGGCCAGGGTGAGTTCCACCTTCGTACATTGAAATGGCGTCTCGAACACGTGGAGAAGGTTCAAGTGAAGTATGAGGAGCCAAAGATTCCTTATCGTGAGACAATTACAAAGGCTGCGCGTGCCGACTACCGCCACAAGAAGCAGTCGGGTGGTGCCGGACAGTTCGGCGAGGTTCACATGATTGTTGAGCCATATGAGGAGGGCAAGCCACTGCAGGATGTATATCGTTTCGGTGGTCAGGAATTCAAGATCAATGCCAAGGGTACCGAGGAGGTTACACTTGACTGGGGCGGCAAACTCGTGTTCGTGAACAGCATTGTCGGCGGTAGTATCGATGCACGCTTCATGCCTGCTATCCTCAAGGGTGTGATGGAGCGTATGGAGCGCGGTCCTCTTACCGGTTCTTATGCCCGTGACGTGCGCGTCATTGTTTACGATGGCAAGATGCACCCG
This sequence comes from Bacteroidaceae bacterium, assembly GCA_017547205.1. GTDB lineage: Bacteria > Bacteroidota > Bacteroidia > Bacteroidales > Bacteroidaceae > HGM04593. Next base: position 33,777 of record JAFYQH010000068.1, read on the forward strand.
GTTGATTCAAACGAGCTTTCATTCATGCTTGCAGGCCGTAATGCCTTCAGTGCGGCGTTCCGTGAGGCCGGTCCAAAGATTCTTGAACCGGTATACGACGTTGAGGTATTCGTTCCGTCGGACAAGATGGGTGATGTCATGAGCGACATCCAGGGCCGTCGCGGTATGATCATGGGTATGGAGAGCGAGAACGGTTATGAGAAACTCTCGGCAAAGGTGCCTTTGAAGGAGATGGCGTCATACTCAACTACATTGAGTTCTCTTACCGGTGGACGTGCATCGTTCATAATGTCTCCGGCAACATACGAACTTGTCCCTGGCGATGTACAGAACAAGCTCGTTGAGGAGTTGGCAGTAAAGGACGAGGAATAAGAATTACTTGTATTATATTGAGGGGTGGCACTAACGCCACCCCTTTTTTGTGTATGGCCACGGTGGCCCTTTATCATTTGTTCAGTTTTTTTTGCCTTCGTTGGCTGAACATTTCGTTTAAAAACCATAACTTTGCGGGATAAACGGAATTTGTGGCATATGGCTCGTATACTTGCAATAGATTATGGAAAGAAACGTACAGGGCTGGCTGTGACTGACGAACTTCAGATAATAGCCAATGGACTCACTACGGTATCGACTCCATCATTAGTCGATTATATTCTCGACTATGTGAAGCGTGAGCCTGTAGAGCGTATCGTTGTGGGTTTGCCCAAGCAGATGAACAATGAGCCCTCGGAGAATATGTGCCGCATCACCCCTTTTGTCAACCGCTTGCGAAAGCTGTTGCCTGCAATTCCGGTTGAGTATCATGATGAGCGCTTCACGTCGGTGCTTGCGCATCAGACGATACTGGCATCGGGCATTGGCAAGATGGCGCGCCGCAACAAGGAACTGGTAGACGAAATAAGTGCTACGATAATACTGCAATCGTATATGGAGAGCAGGAGAATGCAGGGATAAAACAAGAACGATATACTATGATACTTCCAATTTATTTGTACGGTCAGCCCGTACTACGCAAGGTTGCCGAGGATATAACACCGGATTATCCTCAGCTCAAAGAACTTATAGAGAATATGTTCGAGACAATGCATCACGCCGACGGCATAGGTCTTGCAGCGCCGCAGATAGGTCTTGCCATAAGACTTGTTGTGGTGGACTTGGATGTGCTTTCCGATGACTATCCCGAATACAAGGATTTCAGCAGGGTGTACATAAATGCTCATATAATTGAAACATCGGATGAGACCGAATCGATGGAGGAGGGTTGTCTGAGTCTTCCTGGCATTCATGAGAAAGTTGTTCGCCCGTCGCGCATACATGTGAAGTATCTCGACGAGAACTTTGTGGAGCATGACGAATGGGTTGACGGCTTTCTTGCGCGTGCCATGCAGCATGAATTCGACCATCTCGAGGGCAAAGTCTTCGCCGACCGCCTTTCTCTTCTCCGTCGTCAGATGAACAAGGGTAAACTGCTTGATCTTGCAAAGGGCAAGGTGAGCTGTACCTATAAGACGAAGAGGGTATTGCGATGACGCTTTGCAGGGCTTGGGTCTCTTTACTTGTAGTGTTTGCGGCAATGCTGTGTCATGCGCAGCTGAACACTGTAAGGATGATGGAAATAGGGCGCAATGCGCTTTATTTCGAGGACTATGTGCTGTCGATACAATATTTCAATCAGGTTGTCGATGCGAAGCCCTTTCTCCATGAGCCTTATTTCTTTCGCGGACTTGCAAAGTTCTATCTCGATGACTATACAGGTGCTGAACGGGATCTCGATGTCGCGATAGAGAAGAATCCTTATGTGGCGCGCAGCTATCAGTTGCGTGGTCTGTGTCGTGCCAAGATGGATAGTCTGGCGACTGCCGAGAATGATTTCCGCATGGCTATAAAATATGATCCCCAGAATGCCAATGTGTGGCAGAACCTGGCCATGGTGGCAATGCAGTCCGAAGATTGGGAGAAGGCATCGCGGGTCATAGATTCCCTGCTGCTTTTTTCTCCACGCAACTCCGATGCCTATCTGCTGCGCATGCAGGTTTCCATGAATCTGAAGGACACAGCGCATGCCATGAAGATGGTAGGGATGGCTGTCGATTACGACCGTTATTCTCCCGAAGTGTACGACGCGCGTGCGATAATGTACTACCAGACGGGTGACTATGAGGCTGCCGAGAAGGATCTTGACAAGGCAATAGACCTTATGCCGGCCCGTAGCGGCAGCTATATCAACAGGGCCCTTGTGCGCTATCATATGAATAATTTGCGCGGGGCAATGGAGGATTACGATATGGCGGTGTATGTTGAACCTGCTAGCTTCCTTGCGCATTACAACCGCGGTCTGTTGCGTATGAATGTGGGTGACGACAACCGTGCCATAGAGGATTTTGACAAGGTTCTTGAGATAGACCCTGATAATACCTTGGCGCGCTTCAACCGTGCTTTGCTGCGGGAAAATATAGGTGAGTACAAAGGCGCGATAGATGATTACAGTAGAGTAATCGAGGACTATCCTAATTTTGAGCAGGCTTATCGTGGCCGCGCCTCGGCACGTCGCAAGTATGGCGACAAAAAGGGAGCCGAGGCTGATGAGCGCTGGCTTCTCAAACGTCAGATCGATATATACAATAAGGGGGTTGATGCGTTCAGGGAGGAGTATTCGGCCGACAATGACAAGACTCGAAAGCGTTCTGACGAAAATATACGCAATTACAACAAGATGGTGGTTGCTGATGATTCCTACTCAAATAAATATACTACAGAGTACAGAGGTAAGATACAGCACAGGAATGTCTTTGTTGAGCTTGAGCCGATGTTTGTTCTTACATATTATCAGGATGAACAGGAACTCGAGAGGTTGGCCAATTATTACAAGCCGCTTGAGGAACTTAACCGCATGCTTGGCGATGCTCAGGACTTGCTTCTGACAAATAACGAAAGGGCACTCTCCGAAATGGAGGTGAAGTATCGCTTCGATAATATAAATGTCCTCTCCGAATTTGTTTCGAAAGATTCCTTGGGCACAAGGAATCTTATGCTGCGTGCGCTGGACTGCTATCTGGTGCAGGATCTTGAGGCGTCAATGGCGGATCTTGACCATGCGATAGCTGCAGATTCTGTTTCGTGGAACCTGTACTTTGTCCGCTCTTTTGTCCGTGCGCGCCAACTTGAGAGCGAAGGAATTGATGCTGTCGATGATGTCGGCTCGGTGACGAACGGGCAGGTTGTGGGGCCTTTCGGCCTTGACTACCGTCTTGTTAAGGAGGATTTGGATAGGGTGATTGCTCTTGTGCCCGATTTTGCCTATGCCTATTTCAACAGGGGTAACGTGTCTGTGAAGTTGAGCGACTACAAGTCGGCTATAGTCGACTATACGCGTGCGATTGAACTTAATGACCGCTTTGCCGAGGCGTATTTCAATCGTGGTCTTGCACGCATGTACACAGGTAATGTGAATGAGGGTGCTGCGGACTTGAGCAAGGCCGGTGAGTTGGGCTTGTTCCAGGCTTATAATGTGATGAAACGTTTCAAGTATTCGGGAAGAAGATAGGTTGCCTATAAAGGTGGAGATGTCAGTGCATCTCCTCCGGAACTATTCCTTGTCTACCGGGTGTTGTTGCATGGAATCAATGAACTTTAAAAATTCATCATGGTTTTTGAATCTTGCCTGCTTTTTCATACCTTTGTATGTCGAATCCGGTTTTGGATAGAATTGTAAATAATTAAAATACTACGATATGATAAAGATTTCATTCAATGGAGATGTGCGCGAATTCGCTTTTGAGGGCAAGTCGTACATCGAGATTATATCTTCGGTTGACCCGAAACTCCTCAATAGTTATGTTGCCGTGAAGGATGGTGACAGTGTCGTTGATTTGCGTGACATGCCTGCTGACGGTGCTTGTGTTGAACTGGTGGGGTTGGAGTCTAAAGAGGCTCTGAGTGTGTTGCGTCATACAGCGACGCACATAATGGCCGAGGCGGTAAAGCATCTTTTCCCCGAAGCAAAGCTTACGATCGGTCCTGCTACGGAGACTGGTTTCTTCTATGACTTCGAATGTACTCCGTTTACAAAGGAGAATCTTGAGGCGATAGAGAAAGAGATGAAGAAGATCATCAAGTCGAGCCCGCGTATCGAGCGCAAGGAGATAAGCCGCGACGAGGCTGTTGAGATGATGAAGGCAAAGGGCGAGACATACAAGCTCGAACTTATAGATGCTATACCCGAGGGTGAGCGCATTACTATATACTCACAGGATGACTTCGTAGACCTGTGCATGGGACCGCACTTGCTCAATACAAGGCTGATAAAGGGTTTCAAACTGCTCTCTTCTTCAACCACATACTGGCGCGGTGACAAGAACAATCCTTCGTTGTCACGTATCTATGGCACGGCATTCTTTACAAAGGAGGATTGCGAGGCTTATCTAGCGCATCTAGAGCATATAAAGAATATCGACCACAACAAGATCGGCCGTGAGATGGAGTTGTTTACAACAGTCGATGTTATTGGTCAGGGCCTTCCTCTTCTTATGCCCAAGGGTGCAAAGATAGTGCAGACCCTACAGCGTTGGATTGAGGACCTCGAAGATAATGAGTGGGGCTATATACGTACCAAGACGCCTCTCATGGCAAAGAGTGACCTTTATAAGATCTCTGGCCACTGGGACCACTACAAGGATGGCATGTTTGTTCTTGGTGACGAGGAGAAGGACAAGGAGGTGTTCGCGCTCCGTCCGATGACCTGTCCGTTCCAGTATTATGTGTATAAGGCTACGCACCACTCTTACCGCGACCTTCCGCTGCGTTACAGCGAGACATCAACCCTGTTCCGTAACGAGGATTCGGGCGAGATGCACGGCTTGACACGCGTGCGACAGTTCACAATCAGCGAAGGCCACCTTATCGTGCGCCCCGACCAGATGGTCGAGGAGTTCAAGAATTGCCTTGCACTTGCAAAGCATGTCATGGAAACGCTAGGTCTGCAGAACGATGTTACGTACGTGCTTGCGAAGTGGGATCCCGAGAACCGCAAGAAATACATCGGTGAGGCAGAAGTTTGGGAGGAAACCCAGCAACATATACGTCAGATGCTTACCGAACTGGAGATTCCTTTTGTTGAGGAGACCGGTGGTGCTGCGTTCTATGGTCCAAAGGTGGATATAAATGCAAAGAATGTCTATGGCAAGGAGGATACTATGATTACGGTTCAGTGGGATGCCCTGCTGGCAGCCCAGTTCGACATGTACTATATTGACCAGAACGGTGAGAAAGTACGTCCTTATATCATACACCGTACAAGTATGGGCTGCTACGAGCGTACGCTTGCATGGCTCATTGAGAAGTACGAAGGCAAATTCCCTACATGGCTTGCTCCTGAACAGGTACGTATACTGCCTATTTCGGAAAAATACGGCGACTATGCTCATGAGGTGGCTGCCGAGCTCAAGAAGAACGGTGTGCTTGTACATGTTGACAACCGTTCCGAGAAAATCGGTTACAAGATACGTGAGGCGCGCAACAACCGTGTTCCTTACATGCTGGTTCTTGGTCAGCAGGAGGAGGAGAACCGTACAGTTGCTGTTCGCAGCCGTTTTGCCGGTGACGAGGGCGTGAAGCCTATCGCGGAATTCGTGTCTGCAATATGCGAGGAAATACGTACACGTACCATACGCAAGGAGGTTGCTCCTGCGGAGTGAATTGGTGATCAGTGATAGTGCGGCTGCATGCTTTGTTATGCAGCCGCATGTTTTTTGTGCGTTCCGGGACTGTTTTTTTGCTTTTGCTCTGAAAAAAATGCTTAAACCTCTTCGTTATATGACAAATAAATGATAAATTTGCATCCGATTTTGAAGAGATGTGTCCTGCTTGGGGCATGGATGTAAAAATCACTTGAATTTTAAAGGACTTATATAATATTTAATGAAGAACGACAACCTGAAGAATCAGTATCGTGTAAACGAACAAATCCGTGCCCATGAGGTGCGTATAGTAGGTGATGACATCGAGTCGGTTGTAATGCCAACTCATAAGGCCTTGGCTCTTGCCGAGGAAAAGGAACTTGACCTTGTGGAGATTTCTCCGACTGCCAATCCGCCTGTATGCCGTCTTATTGAATATTCAAAGTTTCTTTATCAGATGAAAAAACGCCAGAAGGAGCAGAAGGCTAAGCAGGTGAAGATTGACGTGAAGGAGATTCGTTTCGGTCCTCAGACCGATGAGCATGACTATAACTTCAAGCTTAAGCATGCGATAAGTTTTCTCAAGGATGGCGACAAGGTAAAAGCCTATGTGTTCTTCAAGGGACGCTCGATTCTTTTTAAGGAGCAGGGTGAGATTCTGCTTCTCCGCTTCGCGAAGGATCTAGAGGAGTATGGCAAGGTGGATTCGATGCCGGTACTCGAAGGCAAGCGCATGACAATCATGCTGTCGGCCAAGAAGGCGGCTCCTGTAAAAAAAGAAAAGCCTGCAAAACCGGCAGAACCAGTGAAGGAAGATTAAAAAAAGCGTGTAGCGCTGGATAGTGCGTTACCGATATTGTTAACTAATAATTTTATTTTAAAATGCCAAAAGTTAAGACTAACTCCGGTGCCAAAAAAAGATTCGCTCTTACCGGAACAGGTAAAATCAAGAGAAAGCATGCTTATCACAGTCACATCCTGACAAAGAAGACTAAGAAGCAGAAGAGAAACCTTGTACACTTTACAACTCTCGATGCTGCTAATGTGAAGAGTGTTAAGGAATTGTTGTCATTGCGTTAAGTATTGTATTATTAACCGAGTGTATTAGCATGAAAGTTCGCCCGGTGCGACGCTAACATTCAAAAGAATTTAAAACTATGCCAAGATCAGTAAATCACGTTGCTTCAAGAGCAAGAAGAAAGAAAATTTTAGGTTTGACCAGAGGTTACTTTGGTGCAAGAAAGAATGTATGGACCGTAGCCAAGAATACTTGGGAGAAGGGTCTTACATATGCATTCCGTGACCGTCGTAACAAGAAGCGTGAGTTCCGCGCACTTTGGATTCAGCGTATCAATGCTGCAGCACGTCTCGAGGGTATGTCTTACTCTCAGCTCATGGGTGCCCTTCACAAGGCTGGTATCGAGATCAACCGCAAGGTTCTCGCAGACCTCGCCATGAATAATCCCGCAGCATTCAAGGCTATCGTTGACAAGGTGAAGTAAGAACTTCCTGTCTTCCGATAAGATAAGAGTGCCGCCCGATGGGTGGCACTTCTTATTTTTGGCAGTGCTGAGTTGTTTGGTTTGCGGACTGGGGGGGAGGGTACCTCCCATTTTGTTCGTTTTTTGTGAACTGATGTTGTAGTTGGTGTATTTTTCTAAAAATGGAAGAAAAAATAGTGCTATCGCTTGCTTTCTTCAGAATTCATTTCTATGTTTGTGTACGGTTTTGCTGTATCGGTTGACTGGGAAACTCATCAATTATTATCGAAAACCGAGTAAGCTTCACATTGTCCAATGGCGGGCCACGCCTTCGGGTAGCTTTAGAGAGCCGGTGGATTACAAAGGACAGGAGCCCTCAAATCTTGTATTCTCGGAGTTTCGTCGTTCTACTCTTACAGCAAAACTTTTTTTATACACATATACAACGACGGCTTGCCATGGCAAGCCGTCGTTGTATA
>JAFYQH010000069.1 GCA_017547205.1 Bacteroidaceae bacterium
ACTAAGCTATGATAAGACCCGTAAAATTTGAAAGTCAGGATCGTCGTATCAAGCAGATCCTCGCTGTACTTAACGAGAACGGTATCGCTTCTATCGAAGAGGCTAACGAAATTTGTGAGCAGTACGGCATCGACCCCTACAAGATTTGTGAGGAGACACAGCCTATCTGTTTCGAGAATGCAAAGTGGGCTTACGTTGTAGGTGCTGCTATCGCATTGAAGAAAGGTTGCTCAAACGCAGCTGACGCTGCCGAGGCAATCGGTCTCGGTTTGCAGGCATTCTGTATCCCTGGTTCAGTAGCAGACGACCGCAAGGTTGGTATCGGTCACGGTAACCTCGCAGCACGTTTGCTCCGCGAGGAGACAAAGTGCTTCGCATTCTTGGCTGGCCACGAGTCATTCGCAGCAGCAGAAGGTGCTATCAAGATTGCAGCTAAGGCAGACAAGGTTCGCAAGGAGCCTCTCCGTTGCATCCTCAACGGTCTTGGCAAGGACGCTGCTCAGATCATTTCACGCATCAACGGTTTCACATATGTACAGACTGAGTTCGACTACTTCACTGGTGAGTTGAAGGTTGTTCGCGAGATCGCTTACAGCGACGGCCCACGTGCTAAGGTACGCTGCTACGGTGCCGACGATGTTCGTGAGGGTGTAGCTATCATGTGGAAGGAAGGCGTTGACGTATCTATCACAGGTAACTCAACCAACCCGACACGTTTCCAGCACCCTGTTGCAGGTACATACAAGAAGGAGCGCGTACTCGCAGGCCAGAACTACTTCTCAGTAGCTTCAGGTGGTGGTACAGGCCGCACATTGCACCCAGACAACATGGCTGCAGGTCCTGCATCTTACGGTATGACCGATACAATGGGCCGTATGCACTCCGACGCTCAGTTTGCAGGTTCTTCTTCAGTTCCCGCACACGTTGAGATGATGGGCTTCCTCGGTATCGGTAACAACCCAATGGTTGGTGCTACTGTTGCTATCGCAGTTGATATCGCTGGTGCACTTTCTAAGTAATTAGCTAATAACTAACTCTTTATACAGAGACACTCTCGTAGGAGTGTCTCTTTTTTTGTTGCTGTTTCGGGATGGTGACAGTGGTTGATTATGGCTCATTTAAGACACTTCGGAGCTCCATAAAGTTATATATATCAAAGGTGTCCGGAAGCCACAGAATAGCCCACATTGCCCCATAAACCACTATTCCGTGCGACCTTTTGCGACCAAAAAGCGACCACTTTTCGGGTGGTCGCAAATAGGCCGTCTAATCACATTCTACAGCATCCAATATGCAATTGTCTGAACAAAGAAAAAGTCCCGATGTTTTTGCATCTATACCTTATAGAATTTCATTTCTTCTTTAAAGAATAGTAAGACTTACGCGCTTACCTAGACCTTCAAATATTCTGAAGAGTGTACTCAACTGTATATCAGCCTTGCCATTTTCCAAACGAGAAATATAGGTCTTTTTAGTTCCAATTTTATTAGCCAGTTCTTCCTGTGTCAGTCCGGCACGTTTACGTTCTTCCTTTAGTGTCCGGGCAAGACAAAATGCCTCTGTCTCGCGGTCAAACTCATCACGTGTTGCAGTACCTACATTGCCGAATTCTACATTCAGGAGTTCGTCAAGGCTACCACAATTCATAAGGGCATCTTTTTTAGACTTTTCCATAACTACTTACTTTTAAAATATTCATTCATTAACTGCTCTGCTTTATCAATTTCCCTAGCGGGTGTCTTTTGTGTCTTCTTTTGAAAGCCATTAAAGAGTATCACTAACGACCCTTCATCAAAACAACAGAACACCCTATAAATATTTCCGGAATACTCAATTCTTATTTCGTATAATCCATTTACACCTTCAATATGTTTGAGTATTGAAACCGGCAATCTGTCTATTGTCTGCAACCAAACCAATGTCTGAGCTATTTTACGCCTGACCTTGTCCGATTGTGCAACAAAAACTCATTAAAATAGTGTTTATAAAACTTTATTTCTCTATTTGCCATTACATTGTCATAATCTACAACGCAAAGTTAACCAAATAGTTTACTTTAGCAAAGAAAATAACGATATTTGTGATTTTTTGATGAGATAAACCGACTAAAGGAGTTCTAATAGATCGTGTTTGAATATAGTAAATCTACATAAGAAACAACCCAAGTGGAATAAAAAATATCCCCAAGACCGCCGTTTTACAGGCAGTCCTGGGGATTGCTGTGTTTACTCACAAAACTCTTTCTTCAATCTCATAACAGTAGAAATACAAACGTTCTCAACCTTGGGTATATTCATAAACAAAAGCTAAAAAGTTCCCTGTTTTGATTTTTTTAGAAGCTTACTATTGCAAACGTTTCTTTTTTGTATTACCTTTGCAACACTAGAACCCGCCAAGCCTCTTAACAATGCTCAAATGTGCGGGTCGTTTTTATTTATATACACACCCATGGTTACGACTATTCCATTTAGCAAAGGTTATTCAAATCCACACGATATTGTCTCATTGCTACAATCAAGAGGTTTGCATATTTCTGACACAAATAAAGCCGAGCACTACATTGAACGCATCGGTTATTACAGATTGTCTGCATATATGTATCCTTTTCTTTGCACACCAAAAGGATTACACAAATACAAGAGCAATGCTTCATTTGATAAAGTTATGATGCTTTATCGTTTTGACAAGAAGTTAAGATTGCTTCTTTTTAACGAGATTGAGAAGATAGAAGTAGCAGTTCGAAGTGCCATTGCCAATACATGTTGTGAAATAACTGGTAATCCATTTTGGATGACAGATAGTACTTATTTTACAGACAGTACTAAGTTTACAAAAACGATGCAGTTGATAGACGCTGAATTGCGAAAATCAAGAGAAGAGTTTATTGTACACTTTAAAAAGACATACTCGAATCCATACCCTCCGGCTTGGATACTTTCCGAGATACTACCTTTTGGCATTATTACGAACATATATAGCAATATAAAGGACAAAAAGATTAAGAAGCGTGTATCTCAAGCATTTGGCTTGCAAATAGAGCCATTCGAGTCGTGGCTGACAATCATAACATTGACAAGAAATTCTTGTTGTCATCATGCTCGTGTTTGGAATAAACAAAACACAATTCGTGCAACTATTCCCAATCGTATAAACCGTCCTTGGATAACTTTATCAACAGATTCTTTACGAATCTATTTTAATATCTGTATCATCAAGTATTTCTTGGATATTGTTTCTCCCGAAAATGACATGCTTGCAAAACTTCAATGGTTGTTTGTAAAATTCCCAGAAGTTGACCTGAAAGCACTCGGTTTTCCAGATGGTTGGGAAATGGAGCCGCTTTGGAAAGTATAAAAAGAAAAACATCCCCAAGACCACCTGTATAATAAGGTTGTCCTGGGGATTTGCTTGCTTAGTCGTCAATCACTTGAAATTCGTGGAGGCTATAGAAAACCTCTTCGCCTTCACTCTCTTTCTGCTCGACATACCTGAGCACAAGCGAAGAATCTCACACAATCAATCTCCGCAACCTTGCGGGTTGTAGGATATCGTTCGCAAACATGACCACTCTGTAACATTTTAATCATCTGCAATTCTCAGCAGAAGGCAGTGGTACTAAATAAAGATATGCGTGCTTAAAAGTTAAAGATGAGGACTTCTGTTGAAACCCTCATCTTTAATTAAATTTGGTAATAATATAGCAGTTGACCCACATACTAAAAACGCGTTGATGTCATATCGAACGAACGTGAGATATCTCGTATATTGTTGCTAGAGATCCCTCGTCGCTTTGCTCTGTCGGGATGAACATTGCTGGGTCAACATCTAT
>JAFYQH010000016.1 GCA_017547205.1 Bacteroidaceae bacterium
CGGCCGCAGCGACGACAGCGAGGAGATGTTCAAGTACCTAATCGGCTACTCACCGTTGCACACCATAAAGAACGACGGCACGGAATACCCTGCAATAATGGTAACCACAGGTGACCATGACGACCGTGTGGTTCCGGCACACTCGTTCAAGTATGCAGCGACGCTGCAAGCAAGCGACACAGGCGATGCTCCCAAGCTCATACGCATCGACAGCAAGGCCGGCCACGGCAGCGGCAAGCCCATAGCAAAGGTAATAGAGGAGCAGACCGACATCTATGCTTTCATAATGCACAACCTGGGCATGAAGCTTGAATAAGAGCCAGAGAGTAGCTGTGACAATCAAAACCGTCTCCTTGCTTGTTATATATAAAAAAGGAGATGAAAGAAGATATTGCCGGCTTCCTCTACAAGAGAACAGAGCATCTGCTTGAGCAGTTGGGACTGTCGCAGCACACAACTGAGAGTTACGGAACAGTCATCACAAGCGGCATTGCCATCATTCTGGCATTTGCCGTGGCAGAGATATCATACAGAATCATACTCTTTGTGGTACAACGGATAGTACGCCACAAGGAGTATGCTTTTTTATCCAGGACACTTAAAGGCAACAGGCTAAGGAAACTGGTATACATACTGCCGCCGATAATAATGAACGGACTACTGCCGTTCATGGCCGACAACAAGTCGTTGCTGTACGGCTACGCCACACACGTCATATGGCTGTGGTTTGTCGTTGCCGTCGTAATGGCAGTGAATGCAATGCTGGCAGCAGTGGGAGAATCGGCATTCACCAACAGCCGCTACCACGACAGACCAATAAAGGGATTCATACAGATAAGCCGCGTCATCGTATACATTATTGCTGTAATCGTCATAATTTCTATTCTCACCGACAAGTCACCCTTTTACCTCATAGGAGGACTGGGTGCGTTCGCTGCCGTACTCATGCTCATAGCCAAGGACAGTATCATGGGATTTGTAGGCGGGTTCCTATTGCTCGAGAACGACATGATACGCCTGGGCGACTGGATAGAACTTCCCGGGACCGGAATAAACGGGAACGTATTCGACATTTCCCTTACCATAGTAAAGGTACGTAACTGGGACAATACCATAGCAACCATACCGCCCTACACCCTTATCAACGACAGTTTTATCAACTGGCGCGGCATGAGCGAGAGCGGAGGACGCCGCATTGCACGCGGATACACGATGAAACTCGACAGCATAAAGCCCTGCAACGACGCCATGCTCCGCCGGCTCGGGAAACTCGACACAGAACTGGGCACATACATCGCAAAGAAGACCGAACAGCTACTGCAAGGCAACGCCAGCAACACCGCCAACCCCGAAGGGCTCGCCAACGGCACGGTAGACACCAATGCCGGACTGTTCCGCGCATATGCCGACATTTACCTACACCGCCACCCCATGATAAGGAAGGACATGCTCATCATGGTACGCACGCTCGAACCCGTAGAGACAGGCCTGCCAATACAGTTCTACTGCTTCACCGCCGACACAGACTGGAGCAACTACGAGAGCATACAGGCTGAGATTATGGAACACTTCGCATCGGTAATGCCACTGTTCGAGTTGTATCCTTACCAGAGCGCAGGAGCACGTGACGCTGTAATAAGCGGCCTGCTCGAGGGGCAATACCCTCTCGAACGCATCGACGGCCTGCCGTACAGGACAATAAAATAGATCTTAGTGTATATAAAAAAACAAGTATAGGATATTTTCACCTCGCAACAATTAAAAGATACTAAAACAATGCGAAAAAGGGGTCATTTTTTATCCCTTTTGTACTACATTTGCAGTCACAAATGTATAAAATTATATTTTTTCAATCAAAAAGGCAACATAATGACCAAGATAAAAGGAAACAACATCCTCATTACTGGCGGTGCATCGGGAATAGGACGGCTGATGGGACGCATGTCACTGGAAAAGGGTGCAAGGACTCTTATAATATGGGACATCAACGAGGCGAACATTGCCTCAACGGTAAAAGAATTCAAGAGTATAGGCAACGTCAAGGGATACAGGGTCGATGTTTCGGACAGCGACAAGGTAGTTGAGACTGCGGCGCTGACACAGAAGGAGTGCGGCAATGTAGACATTGTAATCAACTGCGCCGGCATAGTCACAAGCAATGCCACATTCGACAAACTGGGCATAAAGGAAATCGAGCGTACCATGGAGATAAATGCAACTGCGCCCATGATAATTGCACAACAGTTCCTGCCCGGAATGATTGAGCGCAACCACGGACACGTGTGCAACATCGCATCGGCAGCCGGTATGATATCGAACCCGCGCATGTCGGTATATGCAGCCAGCAAATGGGCAATGATAGGATGGAGCGACAGCGTGCGCATCGAGCTTAAGCAGATGAAGAGCAAGGTCCATTTCACCACTGTAGCCCCCTACTTCATAAATACAGGAATGTTCGACGGCGTGAAGTCGCGCATATTCCCCATACTCAAGCCCGTACCCACAGCAAAGAAGATATTGAGAGGCATAGAGAAGAACAGGAACTTCAAGGGAATACCGTTCGGCTACCATTTCATAAGAACATGCCAAGCCTTGTTGCCAACTCCGATTTTCGATTATATCTTTGGAGAGGTTGTAGGCATTTTCCATGCCATGGACCATTTTACCGGAAGGGAAAAGAGTATAAAAAAGTGATACCATGACAAATACCCCCATAGAAGAGATAAAGGAGATTACTGTTGCGCAGCGGAAATTCTTCGCAAGCAACGCAACACTGGAGTATCGCTTCCGCAAGGAACAACTGAAGAAATTACAGAGAGCACTAAAGGAGTGGGAAAAACCGCTGTGCGACGCACTTTGGAAAGACCTGCACAAATGTTATGAAGAGGCGATAATGACCGAACTGAGCATTGTCGCAGGGGAGATAAGGAATCATCTGTCGCACCTTCGCGGCTGGATGAAAAGCCGCACGGCATGCACCCCACTGAAGATGATGCCCTCGCGCAGCCGCGTGATAAGCGAACCGCTCGGTAACGCGCTCATAATATCGCCATGGAACTACCCGGTACAGTTGCTGCTGAACCCGCTTGTAGGAGCCATCTCTGCCGGCTGTACGGCCATACTTAAACCATCGCCCTACGTACCGTCAGTGTCACGCGTGATAGAGGATATGATTGCCGACACGTTCGACAAGGAATACATAGCCGTCGTGCAGGGGAACCGCGAAGTGAACAGTGCGCTTCTCGAGGAACGCTTCGACATTATATTCTTTACCGGCAGCCCGGAACTGGGGCGCAAGGTAATGGCCGCGGCAGCAAAGAACCTGACACCGGTAGTTCTTGAGTTGGGTGGCAAGAGCCCCTGCATAGTCGATGCCGATGCCGACATTGACGTTGCGGCACGCCGCATAGCATGGGGCAAGACACTCAACGCGGGGCAGACATGCATTGCACCCGACTACCTGCTGATACACCATAGCCGCCAAGAGGAATTCATTACGGCATTCGGCAAGGCACTGGAAAAGCTGCATGGGAAGGATGTGAAGAAGAGCCGACACTTCGTGCGCATGGTAAACGACAAGGCGTTCAGGCGTGTCAGTGGCTACCTCGGCGACGGCAAAGTGGTTCTGGGCGGCGAGACCGATGCAAGCGAAAGATACATTGCGCCCACCCTGCTTGCCGGCGTATCACCCGACTCGCCCGTAATGCAGGAGGAGATATTCGGCCCCGTACTGCCCATGATACCTTTCAACGACAGGGAAGAGGCCATTAGGTTCATACGTGACAGGGAAAAACCCCTTGCACTCTACTACTTCGGCAAGACAAATAACGGCAAAGAGGTCATTAAGCTGACATCGGCCGGCGGCTCGTGCATAAACGACACCATAATGCACATAGCCAACGAGAAGATTCCGTTCGGCGGTGTAGGCAACTCGGGAATGGGACACTACCATGGCAGGCTCAGTTTCGACGCATTCTCGCACAAGAGATCCATAGTGACAACCACCACGCTGCTCGACCTCCCGTTCCGCTACATGCCATACAGGATGTTCGGGCTGGTCAAGAAACTGTTATGATTCAAGAACTGCGGGAGGTGCGCAATGCTATCTCCCGCAGTTCTTGAATATCCTATACAGTTCCATCAATGGAGACAGTTTGTCAAGCAGTTCCGAAACCATCCTTTGGGGATTGAGCACCTCAATGACATCAGCAGCGGAACATACAGCTCTTTCATAGGCCCTCTTCCGCGCCACCTCGTTCCTGCGCCTCGCACTCCTTAGTGCCTCAAGCGTTCTTATTCCGGCAAATTCATTCATCGTCACACTCCTTTCCGTAAAACAAAGCCACGAGCCTACCCACAACACCATTGACGAACAGCGGAACACGGAACACATATGCCAGCAGCGCAAGCAACAGAAGAAGCACCACGACAGCCGTTACAGACAGGAGATATCCGATGTAGGCGGCAAGGACCATCGTCACCAGGGAAAGGATAAACAGGAAGGCTATGAACAGGAGCATTGAAACTACAAATCCGCATACCATATCGCCTATGAGCATCGACAACTGCTCAACCGCCTGCAGCTTGCAATTGTCGATGCTCCTTTTTACATACTCCCCGGCCTCCTTGGAGAGATTCCCAAGACCAGTTCCTATACCCATATACTACTCATTGATGATGACATCGGCCTTCTCCTCGGTGCAGCAGCAGCCATCCTTGCAGCCGCCGACCGACTCGTCAAGCTTCTTCTTTATATCATACAGTTTGTTCTTGATATCCTTACGGAGATCCTCGCCCTTCTTGGGAGCAAACAGGAGAGCTATGGCTCCACCGGCCAGCACACCCCCTGCAAATGCAATTACATGACACATTCTCATAATCGTCAAATTTAAGGTTAATAAAAATACGGGGCCAAAGAGAGTATCAGGCTACGACGACAGCAACTTCACATTTTATACCATAAAGATAAAAATAGATTGCTCTTTCTTGCCCATTACTTGCAAATGCACTACCTTTGGTTATCCGGTTAACCATTAAACAACAGAAACATGAAAAAGTGTGCAGCCTTTATATTTTCTTTAGTTTTGATTACCCTGCTTTCATGCGGAGGCAATACAAGGAAAGGAATGTCAGACGAGAACACCACTATAGAGGAAGGCATAAGAATAACTCCCCTGGAGATACATCAGGTGCACAAGCTCGATGAACAGGGCAGCAATTCGCCTGAACTTACAATAGACATATCGCTCTCGTTAATAGAGACCGACAACAAGGAAGTTACCGACAACATAAACCAGGCCATTGCCTATACGCTGTTCGAGAGCGAAAGCAGTGACCTGACAGCAGCCTGCGACACCTTTATCGCAAACTGCAGGAACGAGTATATGGAGATGCGCTCCGACTATATCGACAGCCGGGAGGACGCGCCATGGTTCAACAACAGCTACAACATAACCTGCGAAGTGGAATGCGGCCACAAGGGTATTCTGAACTACATAATATTCAATGAAGTCTACACTGGCGGGGCACATCCCAACAGCTATTATACGGCACTCAACTTCGACAAGGCTACAGGAAAAGAGATTGTCCTTCAGGATATATTCAAAGACGATTACGAGACACGCCTTACCCAGGAACTGGTAGTGGCACTTGCCGCCCACTTCAAGGTAGAGCCTGTAACAGAGGTGGTGGTACGCGGATACCTGATAAACGACTTCTACATATCGAACAACTACATAGTAGGCAAGGAAAAAATCACATTCATATACAACAGATACGACATTGCGCCTTATGCAGCGGGCGAGATAATGCTCGACATCGACTATAACAGAATAAAAGACATACTCAAATAATGGAGAGCATAATAAAATATTTTCCCCAGCTAAGCGAAAGGCAGAAGGAGCAGTTCGAGGCCCTTTATGACCTTTACTACGACTGGAACAGCAAGATAAACGTCATTTCACGCAAGGACATCGAGAACCTCTACCTGCACCACGTACTCCATTCGCTGGCAATAGCGAAGTACATCACCTTCAAGCCGGGCACTACAATCATGGACATGGGATGCGGAGGAGGATTCCCCGGCATACCCCTTGCCATAATGTTCCCCGAGGTGCAGTTCCATCTTGTCGACAGTATAGGCAAGAAAGTACGTGTAGCCGGAGAGATTGCAAAGGCCATCGGGCTCGCGAATGTACGCACTAGCCATAGCCGCGCCGAGGAGATAAAGGAGAAATACAGTTTCGTTGTGAGCCGTGCCGTGATGCAGTTGCCCGACCTTGTGAAGATATGCCGCAAGAACATATCAAAGACGCAGGAGAACGTACTGCCGAACGGAATAATATGCCTAAAGGGTGGCGACATGACCGCCGAGACACAGCCGTTCAAGAATAGCAGCGAGATTGTCGACGTAAGTACATTCTTTGCCGAGGAGTACTTCAAGGACAAGAAAGTCGTTTACGTACAGATATAAGCAACCGGCCATGGAAATAAAGAAATTCATAGTCAACCCCATCCAGGTCAACTGCTACCTTCTTTGGGACGAGACAGGCGAAGCTCTGCTCATAGACTGCGGAGCATGGTTCCCCAATGAACGCGAACAGATACGCAGCTTCCTGCAGACAGAGGGTTTGACACTGAAGCACTACCTGAACACGCACCTGCACTTCGACCATATATTCGGGAATGCATTCGTTGAAGAGACATTCGGCGTAAAAGCCTGGGCAAGCGACGGAGACTGGCACTGGGCAGCCAACATAAAGGAGCGTGTGGCACGGTTCGGTATAAAATACGAAGAGGATGTACCGGCTCTCGGCCGTATACTGAAGGACGGTGACGAGATACTTTTCGGCAATCAGCGGGCAGTTGCAATTGCAGTTCCAGGACACTCGCCCGGCAGCCTCGCCTACTACCTGCCCGACCACAAGGTTGTCTTCACCGGTGACGCCCTGTTCAACCAGAGTATAGGCCGCACCGACTTCCCCGACAGCGACCACCGCCAACTGCTGGCATCGATAAGGGAAAAGCTCTTCACGCTGCCCGATGACACCGTAGTCTACCCGGGACACGAGGAAAAGACAACCATTGGGTTCGAGAAACAACACAACATGTTCCTGAGATAACAACCCGGAGCTCTTCGCCTGCCACATGACAAAAGGAGACTGGCAAACGTATATAAAGACGAGGGTGCCCCATTTTACTTTTGGGCACCCTCGTCTTTATACATTAACGTGAGTTCGATATAAGCAAAATCAAATCTCGAACCTGTCATTCCGACAGAGCGTAGCGACGAGGAATCTCAAAAATATCGTAAAATAAGAGATCTCTCACGTACGTTCGAGATGACAAAATACGCTAAATTTTAGTATAAATTCTTATATCGAACTCACGTTACATTAAATAAAATTTCCCATCGGCCTTGCCATTATATAGGGTCAATCACTCCTTAATCATCAGCTTGTTAAAATCTTTCTGCCTTATAAGGTCATATGCCTTTATGAATATGTCACTGCTATTATTATACATCTTCATAAAATCGCTCATATCCCATAAATCCCTGGCGATTAGCTGCTTTAGCTGTTTTTTCAGCTCGGGTAAGGCACGCTGGTATTCCTCTTCGCCGCCTTCGAGTTTCACGCTGTCCTTCACACCCTGGTCACGCAACAGCTGCATATACACATCGTCTACCTCGAACTTTTTCTCGAATTCATCAACATCGCTGTACTTTGAAACAAGCTCGGCACGATGCTCATCCAAGTAATGCAACGAAGCTTGTATTATGGAACCGCGGGCAGCCAGTGTGCGGTGATACTTTGTGTACTTCATCGTATCGACCGGCACGAAATAGTCGGGCATGATTCCACCGCCGCCATAGACAGTACGTTTCAGACGGAGAGTGTACGCCTTGAGCGAGTCGGGGAAATGTATGCTGTCGGCCGACGTCATCTCGCCACTGTTGTAGCGGTTCATGAGGTCATCCTCATATTTAACCGAGTCGTTCTCATAGGGTTTCTGTATGCAACGGCCCGATGGCGTATAATAGCGCGACACGGTAAGACGTATCATTGAACCGTCGGGCAACTGGAACGGACGCTGCACAAGACCTTTTCCGAAACTCCTGCGCCCAACGACAAGACCACGGTCCCAATCCTGTACCGCACCGGCAAGAATCTCCGATGCCGATGCCGACGTCTCGTCGACCATTACCACCAAGTTACCCTTGCGGAAACGACCCTCTCCCTTTGAAACATACTCGAAGCGCGGCATCTTCGCCCCCTCGGTATACACAACCAGATTCGACTCGTCGATGAGCTCACTTGCAATCTTCACGGCAGCCTCAAGATAACCGCCGCCATTGCCTTCGAGATCGATTATTAGGTTCTTCATGCCACGCGCCTTGAGAGAATCCAGCTTTGTGGCAAACTCCTCGTGTGTCTTTGCGCCGAATGAAGTGATGCGTATGTAGCCGTTCTTCTTGTCAATCATATATGCAGCATCGACAGTCTCGGTAGAAATATCGTCACGCACAAGTTCAAAGACAAGCCTGCGTTCTATACCACGGCGCACCACGTCAACCTTTACTTTAGTACCCTTGGGACCGCGCAGACGCGACATAATCTCATCGCGCTCCATCTTAACACCGGCAATGGCTGTGTCATTGACTGCAACCACCTTGTCACCGGCCAGTATACCGGCACGTTCCGACGGACCGTTCATGGTTGTCTGTATCACGTAGAGCGTGTCGGAAACTATATTGAACTGAATGCCGATACCGCCAAAACTACCCTGCATCTGCTCCATCATCGACTTTGTTTCCTTTGGAGTAGAGTAGGTCGAGTGCGGGTCAAGTTCCTTGAGCATAGCCTTTATACCGGCCTCAGTGACCTTGGTAAGGTCGGTATCGTCGACATAAAAGCGCGATATGGCATTGCCCACATACATCATCTTTATCACATCCTGCGAGAGCTCCTGTGCCATTGCCGTAGAGACAAGCACAAGTGCTGCAAAAAACACATGTATCCTTTTCATAGTCATTATTTCTTTGGCAGCAAGGACGACACATCCTTGCCATAGTTCATCAACTCACGTACCACACTGCTGCTGACCGACGCATGTTCGGGCTCGCTCACAAGCAGTACCGTATCTATCCCGCCGACGCAACGGTTCACATCGGCAATCTCACGTTCATATTCAAGGTCCTTGACACTGCGCACTCCACGCAACAGAGCCACTGCCCCCACCTCGCGCGCCAGGTCCATCGTAAGCCCGTCATAGGCAAGCACCTCGACGCGGCTGTTGCCACGGTACAGTTCCTCTATCGCAGCCACACGCTCACCGGCAGAGAGCATGCAACTCTTGCCAATATTGCGCCCCACAGCCACCACCACCTTGTCGAACATTGCGAGAGCACGCCTCACCAGCGCGTCGTGTCCCTTGGTAAAGGGGTCGAATGTCCCTGCAAAAAGCACCTTGCGCTCCATATTACCTGCCCTCCTCGCCGGCCTTGTCCTCCTCGACTACAAGATTGTCTATGATGAAGTTCTGGCGCTCCATGGTGTTCTTTCCCATGTAGTATGCAAGCAAATCCTCCACCTTATCGTCCTTGTGCAGTTCCACGCGCTCAAGACGCATGTCGGGCCCTATGAAGTTACGGAACTCGTCGGGCGATATCTCGCCCAGTCCCTTGAATCGTGTTATCTCGGGGTTAGGTGACAGCTTCTCTATCGCAGCCACACGCTCCTCGTCGCTGTAGCAGTATATAGTCTCGAAATCACCTTTCTGCTCCTTGCGCTCCTCGGCCCCTTTCTTCCCGCGCGACAACTTGCGCTTGTTGCGCACACGGAACAGCGGGGTCTGCAGTATGTACACATGCCCTTTCTTTATGAGTTCGGGGAAGAACTGCAGGAAGAACGTTATCATGAGCAGGCGTATGTGCATGCCGTCGACATCGGCATCGGTAGCCACTATCACCTTGTTGTAGCGCAGCCCCTCAAGGCCGTCCTCTATGTTGAGCGCAGCCTGCAACAGGTTAAACTCCTCGTTCTGGTACACCACGGCACGGCTCAACCCGAAGCAGTTCAACGGCTTTCCGCGCAGACTGAACACCGCCTGAGTATTGGCATCGCGACTCTTTGTTATTGAACCGCTCGCCGAATCGCCCTCGGTAATGAATATGCAGCTCTCGTCCATGCGGTCGCCCTTGGTATCGTTGTAGTGTATGCGGCAGTCGCGCAGCTTGCGGTTATGCATGTTCACCTTCTTGGCCTTTTCGCGCACCTGCTTGGTGAGACCGGCAAGGTCCTTGCGCTCCTTCTCCGAGGCCATTATCTTCGCGAGCATCACATCGCTTATGTCGGGGTTCCTGTGCAGGAAGTTGTCGAGCTCTTCCTTAACAAAGTCGCTGATAAACTTCTTCACGCTCATGCTCCCCGGGTCGGGAGCTATGGTCGTTGAGCCCAGGCGCACCTTTGTCTGGCTCTCGAAGACAGGCTCCTGTATGTTTATCGCTATAGCAGCCACTATACCGTTGCGTATGTCGCAGTACTCGAAATTCTTCGCCGAGAAGAAATCGTGCACCGTAAGCGCCACAAGTTCCTTGAAGGCACTCTGGTGCGTACCGCCCTGCGAGGTATGCTGTCCGTTCACGAACGAGTAATACTCCTCGCCATACTGCTGTGCATGTGTGAAGGCTATCTCAATGTCGGTACCCTTGAGGTGTATTATGGGATAGAGCGCATCGGCCGTCATGCGGTCGGTAAGCAGGTCGGCAAGACCATTGCGCGAGAGAATGCGCTTGCCGTTGAACATAATGGTAAGGCCCGTGTTCAGGTAGGTATAGTTACGCAGCAGGGTCTCAATGTAGGCATCGCGGTACTCATAGTTGCGGAACAGCGAGTTATCGGGAGTGAACGACACGAACGTACCGTTCTCGTCGGCAGTATTCTCCGTTGTATCGCTCACCAGCACACCCTTCTCGAACATTGCCGAGCGCACCACGCCGTCGCGGTAACTGCGCACCTCGAAACGTGTACTCAAGGCGTTGGCGGCCTTGAGTCCCACACCATTGAGACCTACCGACTTCTTGAACACCTTGTCGTCGTACTTGGCACCGGTATTGAGCTTGCTCACCGCTTTTATCATCATTCCCTGCGGTATGCCGCGACCATAGTCGCGCACCGCCACCGTATGGTTCTCTGTTATATCGATCTCAAGACGCTTGCCGAAGCCCATCTTGAACTCGTCGATACTATTGTCTATAACCTCCTTCAACAGCACATATATACCGTCGTCGTTCTGCGAGCCGTCGCCCAGCTTACCAATGTACATACCCGGACGCAGGCGTATATGCTCTACATCGCTCAGGTGACGTATCGAATCGTCGGTATACGCGGCAGCCTCCACAAGCTGCTCATTCGCATTGAATTCCAAATCTTTATCCTCGGACATTGTCATATAGGTATATGTTTGCGGGCTTGCACCCCCTTACATCAGTTCTTTTACCAAACCTGTTATCTGTACTCTATTACTGCACCCTCACAGCATCTTCTTGTATGCGCGGCGGCGCTTGTGCTGCTCCTTCTCGAAGTTATCCCACTGGCTGCGCACCTTCTCGTTATCCTCGAGTTCGGGATTACTCTCGGCGTCAACAAAGCCAATGTCGATGAAGGCACTCTGCAGCCTGTTGAACACAACCGCAAAAACACCCTTGCTCTGGTACTCGGGCTTCACAGCTACCAGCAACAGGTCAACACGCTTTGAACGTTTGAAGAACAGCGCCTTGGCCAAGTGCCACCAGCCGAACGGGAACAGACGTCCCTTGGCCTTGCGCAGTGCATCGGCAAGCGAGTACATGCTCACTCCCATGGCAACAAGATTGTCGTCCTGGTCAACCACAAGCGACACGAGACGCAGGTCAATCACCGGCAGATATATCTTTATCATGCTCTCTATCTGCCTGGAGCTCAATGCCGAGTAACCATACAGGTCGACATAGCACTCGTTGACGAGCTCGAAGAGCGACTTGCCGTACCGTTTTGCAAGTTCGGAGCGCGACTTGCACTGTACCACACGCAGGTTATACTTGCGCTCCACAATGGCCGATATGCGCTCGGCCTTGTCCCATTTCGTAGGCGGCACCTTGAACAGGTACTCTATCCAGTCGACATCCTTCGCATACCCCATGCGCTCCATGTGGCGCGGATAATAGGGATGGTTATATATGGTCGCCATTGTTGCCAGGCGGTCGAAGCCCTCGACAAGCATTCCCTCGCGGTCGAAATCGGTGAAGCCCAGAGGGCCATGCATCTCCTCCATGCCACGCTCGCGTGCCCAGGCCTCGGCCGTTGCAAAGAGAGCGTCAACCACCTCGGCATCGTCAATGAAGTCGACCCAGCCGAAGCGTGCAGCCTTGTGCCCCCACTTCTCGTTGGCACGGTTGTTTATGATGGCAGCTATACGCCCCACCAGCCTGCCGTCCTTGTACGCAAGGAAATAGTCGGCATCGCAGAACTCGAACGCGGCATTGCGGTCCTTTCTAAGAGTGGAAAGGGCATCCTCGTAGAGTTCGGGGACATAGTATGGGTTATCCTTATATAGTTCGTAGCCGAAACGCACGAACTGTTTCAGCTGCATACGGTTTTCTACTTTAACTACAGTTACCGCCATTTGTATACAATTATTCTAATATCGTGTAAAAATACGATAATAATCCGGAAATAGCAAATGGCAGAGAATGTTAGATGATGCAAAACTGAAAGCAGAAAGACTAAAACGGAGTTTCGACAATGCCAACAGCTGTTGGTTGCGGCACACAGTCGTATTCCATAAAAGGCTCTCCCGCTTTTAAGCCTACTACTGTTGTCTTGTATTCATTTGGTTGTCGTTCTTTACCAACTTTTTGGCGGCCAAAAAGTTGCAAAAAGCCCCGGCACACGGGAAAAATCTTCGCAAGTGCCCTTTGCTCACGCCGCAGAGTGCGATCCCTCGGTCGGGCACTTGCTCGTCACTCCAGGCTTCCGCTTGTTTTCAGGGTGCTGCGGATCGCACTGCATGCGGCAATTTTAAGAAATATAATTGCCGCATTACGTTTGAACGGTCCTCGCACAATGGCCTGAAAACAAGCGGCCTTGCATTGGATTTTTCAACGGTGCCGGTTTTTCTTTAGAGATTACCATTCCTCGCGTCAAAGATTCAAATCTCTGAATAACTGGCACCGTAAGCAACACAGCGGAAAGACCTGCCGGCACTACGCTTGACGAGATGCTGACGGCATTGTCGAGCCGTTAATTACTGTACTTGACAGCACTCGCTGTTGGTGACCCACGCGGTGCGAACTACGTCCGCACTTCGCGTGACCTTTCACCGCTCGTGATGTCGAGTAATTAGATACTGTACTCCAAAGGTTTCCCCATTTTCGATGTGCGTTTATCGCATCCCGCAGGGCACGAGTTATACCCGTGCTACCTGCGACTATTGCTACACACATCAAAGGAGCCACTACGTGTCTCCACTTCGTTCGTGGGGAACCTAATATAAATCAAAATAGAGGGGACTTGAATCAAGCCCCCTCTATTTTGATTTACTTCCAAAGGTTTCCCCACTCACCGCGGTTGCCACCTGAGAGCTGACCGCCGTTTGAGGTATCTACAGTCTTTTCATTATCCAATTTCAATGAAGCAGCGAGCATTGCCTCCGCCTCAACGTTTACCTCTACCATGAGAGGTGATACATATATCTTCTTCATATATCGTTATTGTTTTTATTCGTTTTTTATTTTTAGGCAAATTCAAAACTCCCACTCTTTTTAAAGAGGGGGTGTCACAAAGTGACGGGGGAGTTTTGTTCTTATGTCTAAAATTTATTTCACGAGGGCGGGCGAACCGCCCTCGCTTTCCTATTTTCTAATAAGTGAGATAAAAAGGTTCAAATACAAGGCTTAGGCAAACGAGTGAAACGCAAAGCTCGCTTTAGCGTTTTACAACGAGTGCAGCAAAGGCCCGCCAAAGGCAGCCGGCTTACGAAGCCATAATCCTCTTTTAATCACTTATTTAACGAGCACTTTTTTGCCGTTGATAATGTAAATACCAGGAGCAGTTACATTCTCTACACGGCGGCCAGCGAGGTCGTAGATTTCTTCTTTCTCATTTCTGATTTCTACTTTCTCAACGCCGGTTGTACCGTCCCAATCAAAGCCGTAGAATGCAGCGGTCTTGTTAGGCACTGCACTTGCAGGCAAGTATGCCTTGTTGGCGTTGTTAAGCCAAGCAGTACCATCCAACTGGTTCTTTTCTGCTCTGTAAAGGCCTACTACACCGTCAAGCTTAGAAAGAACATAAGCCTCTTCCTCAATGTTTTCGTTGAAGAGTGTACCCTCCAAGAGGTTGCCTGTAACGTCAGCGGTTGCAGTTGCTTCATTGAAGAGCTTATACTCTCCAGCAGGAGCCTTAATGATAACACCCGTGTTTGCAGGGAGAACACCTGTTACCTGAGTCAAAGATACCCAACCGTCATTTACTGTTGTTACTGTATATGCTTCCACTGCAGATGGAATTCTTGCATTGAAACCAAGGTACAATGTAGCATAGCCGGCTTCTGTTACTGTAAGGGTGTGATATAATGGAAGTTCCTCTACATATTTGTAAAGCTGAACAGACTCACCATAAGTCAAATTATAATAGCGGAAACGCATATCACCTTTAGCTGAATTAAATCGAAGATATCTTCCAGCCTCAATATTAACACCATCAGCAGTGAACTCAATAGTATTTAATTGCGGTTCACTTGCATTAGTGTTTAGTTTATTTGAATTAGATGTACCATAAATGTAACCGTCCGCAGTCTTTACTGAGTAACCGCCTTCCATTGTTGCAATTGTAACAGCAACAGCATCAATCTCACTGTTTGCCTTAATTACATCACCATCAGTTACAGCAGATACATAACCGTTAGCCTCGTCCTTACCGTTGAACACGTATGCATCTGTACCTTCCTCATAAACGATAAGATACTTACCGCTCCAGTCTGCAGGAGCAGAAACAACCTTTATATAATAACCAGTAGTTTCCTCAACAACAAACAGAGTATATGTAGCAGTTGCCATTTCGCTTGCGCCAACCTCGTTTACAGCAACAGCCTTAACGGTTGTTGTAGCAGTGATTTCAAATGGCTCGGTATATTCTACGCGAGTAGCCGATGTTGCGGGGTCACTCTCGTCTGTTGTGTAATAAACAGTAGCATCTGCTGCAATACCTGTAATCTCAACCAACATGCTACCCTCAAATGTTGTTGAAGCAGGAAGAACAGGAGCATTAGGAGCAACCGGAGTTACACCTGCACTTGCATCCCAAGTTATGCTGATGCTTGTCAAGTACATAGCACTGCTTGCAGAACGCATGCCAATGTATTCATAATCGCCCTCGATTACAAGTTCTGTTGAGGTACCGCAAACAATTGTGCCAAGCAATGTACCCTGTGTTGAAGTAGAATACAAATCAGTTGCTGCGCTATACGCAGTATTCTTGCCATATACATTTAAAGTACGACCACTGCTTGTACTACTCTGCCACACAACAGCAACCTTTTTCGCCTTACCGCCAGATTTTGTTGTTACAACACCAGAATTGCTATTGTTTGAACGCAACTGAATAGCATCGTTGCTGCCGGCAGAATTACCTGCATATATTGCAGAAGAACTCACAGTCTTATCACTCCAATTTGAATAGGTTGAACTATTCATTGTAATTCCTGTCAATTCACGATTAAGCACATCGACTACCTCGCCCTCTGCAGGAGGAGTTGCAGGTTCGTTCTTTGTATATGTTTCAGAAACAACTTCGCTTGGACCACCTTCATTAACAGCAATAGCCTTTACAGTAGTTGTCGCTGTGATTTCAAAAGGAGCAGTATATTCTGTGCTTGCCTCTGTAGGTTCTGAGCCATCAGTTGTATAATAAACGGTTGCACCTTCTGCAATATTTGCAATCGTAACAGTCATTGAGCTATCAAAATTGCAAGATGCCGGGAGGGTTGGAGCTGCAGGAGCAACTGGAGTTTCAGGCTGATCCGGTTCACCGCCTTCTGCTACATAAGTAACAGTAATAACTTTTGTTCTCAACTGAGCAGTACCTACATTTTGAATTGTAACCGCGCTAGCCTTAATTCCTGAAATAGTCAATGTTGTATTAGACCATGTTCCTGTTACCGCATTTGCACCATCAACACTATATTTTACATCGGGCGCATAGTTTGCAGAAGAAGCCGTCACTACAACTGATGTTATTTTCTTTCCCGCTTCAGCCGTAAAAGTTGCCGAATTACCATTGTTAGAACCATAATACAGTCTTAATGTACCATCCTTGTTAAAGGCTGCAGCATTCTGCGCAGAATTCTTAACATAAGAAATTGTTATACCATCAACAGTTTTGGCACCAACACTGCTTAAAGTCTCCGTGCCATACAAGTTGGCAAAGTTAAATACAGCCTCTTCCGCCTGCACACTGAACACTGCCAGCATTACGGCAAAAATTGAAAGTAAAAATTTTTTCATAATAATTAGATTTATAATTTGTTTTGTGATTTTCTTATCATCTCCCCTCCGGCTTCAAAAAGCCTCACCCTACCCCTCTCCAAAGGAGAGGGAAGTATAGGTCACAATAAGCCGGCGCGAAGATACTGCTTTAATATATATTAACCAAACTTTTACACATAAATATACCCCTCAAAATTTCTACAAAACGCCTAAAAATCAGGGACAAAAGCAATGTATTGACGAATGAACGCAATCAATTTATTTTTGACAGAAGTACAGAAGCACAAAATGGGCGAAAAGGAAAAAACTCCTCCCCTCTTTGAGGTGGAGGTGGCACGAAGTGTCGGAGGGGAGCTTTGCCTGCATTTGCGTCAGCCTTGCCCTTTTTGGCCTTACCACAAGAAACAGCAAAAATTCACTATTGTCAATAAATTGATTTTCGACACTTTAAACACTACCAAAACAAAACTGCTGTTTCAGACAGCAGTTTTGCATAAAAGTGCTGTTTATTTTTAGCAGTCAAGCACAATGCAAAATAAGCCTAAAAATTTCGCTTATTTTGCATTTGGCAGATAAACAATTATATAACAACATATTACAACTGCACTTTAATTTTAAAATAACTCTTTTTTTGAGCGAATTCAAAATTAAAGTGCACTTGTTTTATACTTTATTGAAGCAAAATGCACATAATAAGCATAATAAAAACATCTTATTTTAACAATATTTGCATTTTAAAACAAACTATACTATTTTTGCGTTATTAAAATATGGTCTTATGAAAAAACTTAGCGAACAATTGAAGGAGCAAATAATAAAAAGAATGTCGATAGACAATCCTTGGTGGATAACCTCAACAATCCCCGAAGATTATAAAAGAATGCCACCAAGGGCATATCTCAATGAGTTCTACCCACTCGTTGAGGATTCCGAAATACGACGTGCTGTTATTTTAATGGGACCTCGCCGCGTAGGAAAAACCGTAATGATTTTTCATACCATAGATAAACTTATATCGTCTGGAATAGACCCACATAAAATCATATACATATCAATAGATACCCCGATATACAACAACACCTCACTTGAGGAACTGTTTACATACGCAAAAGAGGCTTTGTTACAAGATGAAAACCGTGAGGGTTTTTATGTTTTCTTTGACGAGATACAGTACCTTAAAAACTGGGAAGTGCATCTAAAATCATTGGTTGACACATACAGACATGTGAAGTTTGTTGCGTCAGGCTCTGCTGCAGCTGCACTCAAAATGAAAAGCAATGAAAGCGGAGCCGGCAGGTTTACCGATTTCATGTTACCGCCCCTTACTTTTTTTGAATATATAAATTTGTTGAAACTTAATTCAATAATCACAGAAAGTAGAAGCGGGATACCACCTTACGGAACAATAAACATAGACGAGCTTAACCGACACTTTATTGACTACATAAATTATGGTGGGTATCCCGAGGTCGTTTTTTCCGAAAAAATAAGACAGAATCCCGGACAATACATTAAAAACGACATTATTGACAAAGTTCTGTTAAGGGACCTACCCAGTTTATATGGAATAACAGACATACAGGAACTTAATAGGCTGTTTGTACATATAGCATTCCGTTCTGGCAACGAATTTTCATACGAATCGCTGACAAAAGAAGCTGGAATAAAAAAAGATGTTCTTAAGAGGTATCTTGAGTACCTCGAAGCCGCCTTTCTTATAAAGGTTGTAAACAGAATAGACCAAAATGCAAAACAGATGCAAAGGGTTACATCTTTTAAAATCTACCTGACAAACCCTTCTCTTCGTTGCGCTTTGTTTTCTCCAATCAACAGCGACGACGATTTCATGGGCAGCATGGTGGAAACGGCAATTTTTGCACAATGGATTCAAGGTGGGAAAAGCGATTTCTATTATGCCAACTGGACAAAAGGGCGAGAGAAAGGGGAGGTTGACATAGTTTGGATAGACCAAGCAACACAGAAGCCTTATTCTCTTACTGAAATTAAATGGAGCGACAGATATGCCGAATGTCCCACAGAACTAAAATCACTCCATAAATTCCTGGAAAATAATAAAGAGAAGATGACAACCATTGCAACCACCAAAACAAAAAGTCGTAGGTACACTTTCGAAGGTAGTGATATTTTCTTTATTCCATCAGCGATATACGCCTATTGGATTGCCGATTACCTGTACAAGAACAAGAAACAGGAACTGTTGCAATTCAACGCAATGTAAAAATAAGCCTAAAAATTTTGCTTATTTTGCATTTAGGGAATAAATGCCTATATAGCAACGCATTACGAGTGCACTTTAATTTTAAAAATGCTCTTTTTTGAACAAATTAAAAATTAAAGTGCACTCGTTTTATGCTTTGTCGATTGAAGAGGCCTTGCTTAAAACAATTGACAAGCCTTGCTCTTCGCAACCCGCGGGGCGTGACTGATTCCACGCTACCCGCGACTAATTGCTGCAAGTCTTGTCGATTACAGAAAGTAATTGACAAAGCACACTGTCCGCAACCCACGCGGGATGAATTGCATCCATCCTACGCGTGACCAATTGCTGTGTGCTTTATCGATTGAAGAAGCCTTGCTTCTCCAATTCATCGGCAACAACCAAAAGCTCCTTATACCACTCTTCGCCGAAGCGTTCTATAAGGGGTTCTTTAAGGAATTCATAAGCGCGGATGCCTTTGCGGCGGCCTTTGATGAATGCACTGCTGCACACGTCCCACTTATGCAGGTTGACGCCTATCATATCGCCTACCTTACGCAAGCGCACCGGGTATAGGTAGCACGAAATGGGCTTACGCCATGTGGTGCGTCCCTCGCGATAGGCCTTGTCGATGAGACAGATGCAGTTGCCACTCTCGTCGTGCGATGCGAAGACACAGTCCTTGCCGTTGACGATTGATGTCACCAGGTCGCCATCGCGGTCGTTGTACACTACACCCTGTTCTTCGACGACAGCACGCGCCTCGGGAGTCATCTCGTCACCGATGACCTCATACGCTTCCTCAAGCTTGTCTACCTCGTCCATCAGCACCGGCGCGCCGGCATCGCCCTCGACACAGCATGCGCCCTTGCAATGCGTGAAGTTGCAGCAGAAGTATTCCTGAAAGAGGTCGAACGAGACTATTGTATTACCTATCTGTACCATAATATCAACGGGAATGGCTAAAAAGCAATCTGCTGCGTTACACGAAACCCCAAACATCCTCATTTACTCTAGTAAACTGCGGTATTTGGGGTTTCGCAAGCCTTGCATCTTCTCTTTTTATCCTATTCCCTGTTTTGGAAGGATTTTATTTCTTTTATTTTTAAATCAATGCCTTGCCGGTCATCTCTGCTGGAGCCTCCAAGCCCATAATCTTGAGGATTGTGGGAGCAACGTCAGCAAGAATACCGTCCTCGATTGTAGCGTTCTCCTGGTTTGTTACATAAACACATGGAACGGGGTTCAATGAGTGTGCTGTATTGGGCGAGCCGTCGGCATTCACTGCATTGTCGGCATTACCGTGGTCGGCAATGATGATTGACTCGTAGCCGTGGTTGCGTGCAGCCTCGATGACATCCTTCAAGCATGCGTCAACTGCAAGCACTGCCTTCTCGATTGCGCTGTAGATACCGGTGTGGCCCACCATGTCACCGTTAGCGAAGTTAACCACGATGAAATCGAACTTCTCGCTGTTGATTTCGTTGACGAGTTTCTCCTTAACCTCGTAGGCGCTCATCTCGGGCTGCAGGTCGTATGTTGCAACCTTTGGCGATGGAACAAGGATGCGCTCCTCACCGTCGTACGGAGCCTCGCGGCCACCGTTGAAGAAGAATGTTACGTGTGCATACTTCTCGGTCTCGGCAATGTGGAGTTGTTTCATGCCCTGCTTTGCGATGTACTCGCCAAGAGTGTTCTCCACGTTCTCTTTGTCGAAAAGGATGTGAACGCCTGTAAACTTGGCATCGTATGGAGTCATGCAGTAGTACTGCAGGCCGGGGATTGTGTGCATACCCTCGGCAGGCATATCCTCCTGTGTGAGAACTATTGTAAGCTCCTTGGCACGGTCGTTGCGGTAGTTGAAGAAGATTACCGCATCGCCATCGCCGATGCGGCCGTCGAAGTTGCTGTTCACGATAGGCTTGATGAACTCGTCGGTCACGCCCTCTTCGTATGACTCCTTAACGGCTGCAACCATGTCGGCTGCTGGTTTGCCCTCGCCACCTACGATGAGGTCGTAGGCAATCTTAACGCGCTCCCAACGCTTGTCGCGGTCCATAGCATAGTAACGGCCTACGATTGTAGCCAGCTTGAGGCCCTTTGATGTGAGGTCCTCAATGAAACCTGCACCGCTCTTGGGGTCGGTGTCACGACCGTCCATGAAACAATGTAC
The DNA here is from genome assembly GCA_017547205.1 of Bacteroidaceae bacterium. Taxonomy (GTDB): domain Bacteria; phylum Bacteroidota; class Bacteroidia; order Bacteroidales; family Bacteroidaceae; genus HGM04593. The sequence goes on from JAFYQH010000016.1 coordinate 20,917, forward strand.
ATATGCATTCTCCACGCCCTGTTCTGCTGCGAACTTGTACATAGCCTCGAGGTGTTCGAGTGAGCTGTGCACACCGCCGTCCGATGTAAGGCCCATGAAGTGGAGCTTCTTGCCGTTAGCCTTTGCATACTCAACAGCAGCGACCAACTGAGGATTCTGCGCTATTGAACCGTCGGCAATGGCGCGGTTGATCTTGAGAAGGTCCTGATAAACAACGCGACCGCCACCGATGTTCAGGTGACCAACCTCGCTGTTACCCATCTGGCCTGCAGGAAGACCCACATTCTCGCCGCTTGCCTGGAGCTGAGAGTTAGGATATACCGATACAAGATGATCCCAGTATGGAGTGGGAGTATTGAAAATAACGTCGCCCTTGCCGTGGTTACCTACGCCCCAACCGTCAAGAATCACCAATAATGCTTTGTTTGCCATAATTATCTATGTTTTATAGTTTAGACCTGTTTTGACTGATGCGCCATAGCGTGGCACAGCATCCGAATGACAAAGGTACTACATTTCTTCTGTTTTATTGTCAATAATCGGGATAAAATTGTTTAAAACGGCAACACGCAGTCATAATTTATATTTTTATTATTTAAATTATTAAAATACGCGCACAAATGCGGTACTGCATGGCTTGGAACTCTTAAAAAAGCATTATCTTTGCAGAATAAGCAAAACCCGAGACATGCAGCATCCGTTACACCTTTTCAGGCACTGCCCCAAATGCGGCAGCACAGAGTTCGGCATCAACGACGAGAAGTCAAAGAGATGCGGCGCGTGTGGCTTCGTATACTACTTCAACCCGCTTGCCGCAACAGTAGGCATAATAACCGACGGCAATGGCCGCATACTGGTGGCACGTCGCGCCAAAGAACCGGCGATGGGCACGCTTGACCTGCCGGGCGGGTTCTGCGACAGCTACGAAACAGCCGAGGAGGGCGTTGCACGCGAGATCCTCGAGGAGACGGGCCTTGTGGTGACAGGGACGCGCTACCTGTTCAGCATACCGAACACATATCTCTACTCGGGCATGGAGCTCCACACCATGGACATGTTCTTCATGTGCACGGTAAAGGACTACAGCACCATCACCGCCAATGACGATGTTGACAGGCTGCAGTGGATAGGGATAGAGGAACTCGACAGCAGGGAGTTCGGCTTGCAGTCAATAAGGAAAAGCATTGACATATTCAAGGAAATGTACAAGAACAACGAGTTATGACAGATATTTTGAAAAGAGCATTCATATTCCTGCTGTTTGCCACCGCATATATTACAATGACCGCGCAAACGGGCAACATCAAGGCCCTCGTAAGCGAGTGCCAGCGGTTATACAACGACGGAGACTATGTCGCTGCACTCACTGTCCTGGAAAAGATTGACACAAGAAACCTTGATGCCGGCACAAGACAAGAGGCCGAACTGATTCGTGCGCTCGCGACATTCGAAACGAACGCCCTTAAGGGACGTGGACTGTTGCTCAAGCACCTTGATGACTACCCAACAGCCAACAAAGGGCTGCTGAACTGCTACGTTGCCGAGTCGTATTACTACACGGGCAACTACGACCTTGCATGCGCGTGGTTTGCAAAGAGCGATATAGGCCGCATGCAGCCCGAAGAGCGCGACAGGGCAAAGTTGTACCATGCGCTGTCGAAACAGGAGTGCGGTGCCGACGAAGAGGGTGCGGCCATTCTGCGCGAGCTTGCGGCAACAAGCAAGACACATGGTGGTGATGCGACGTTCCACCTTGCCGTAACCGACTATGACAAAGACCGTCTCAAAGAGGCTTACAGTGGGTTCAAGAAGATTGAACTGAGCGATAAGTTCTACCTCGAGGTCCCTTACTACATAGCAGGAATATACTTGAAGCAAGGCGACACCGGGCGCGCAAAGGACATTGCCACAAGATTCATTGCCGACCACGACGGCAAGATGCAGGGGATAAGGATGCACCAGATACTGGGAGCAGCCGAATTCGCACTTGGCAACTATGCCGGTGCGGTGGAGCCGCTCACGACATACATACATGGCACAGAAGAGCCACAGCGCATTGCCTACTATCAGTTGGGCATGAGCCTGTTCAAGACAGGCAGCGATGCGGCAAGAGCCATGGAGATGTTCGGCCGTTGCTGCCACACGGACGACGGTAAGCAGCAAAAGGATGATGCCATAACCCAGAACTCACTGCTACACATGGGTATCATGAGGCTAAGGAACAACGACATGGACGGTGCTGCAAAGGATTTTGCCGCAGCAGCAGCCATGAGACACGACAACAGCGTGCGCGAGGAAGCCCTGTACAACTACGCACTGTGCATGCACAAGACAAGGGACATTACGGCAGGGAGCATCAGCATTTTCGAGCAGTTCCTCAACGGATTCCCGGCATCGGGACACGCACCGCAGGCAGCGGAGTACCTTGCAGACGTTTACTTGAACACCGACAGACACGACCTTGCACTGCAGTCGATAGAGAGGATAACGGTTCCCCCGACAACCATACTCGCCGCAAAGCAGAAGGTTCTCTACCGGCTGGGACTGCAGGAATACGGGAACGGGAACATGAAAAAGTGCGTGGAACACCTCGACCGCTCACTGGCAACAGGACAGCACGACAAGGAGACCCGTTCGGCGGCTGAATACCTGAAAGGGGAAGCTCTGTACGAGATGAGCAACTACAAAGCTGCCGCCGGCAGCTACCGTAACTCGCTTTCGGCCGGCGGCGAGAACAGCACCATGGCAATGTATGGCCTGGCTTATTCCCTGTTCCAGCTGAAGAGCTACGACGATGCACGCACGCATTTCGAGCGTTTTGTCAAGAGTGACAGTGGCGACAAGGAACTCATTGCCGATGCGCACAACCGTATTGCCGACTGCTATTTCTACCGACGCAGGTATGCCGACGCTGACAAGCACTACAGGATTGCAGGCAGGAGTGGCAAGGACGGGGCCGACTACGCGCTATACCGCTCGGCCCTCACCATGGGACTTTCAAAGGAGTACAACGGCAAGGTAGAGACACTGCAGCAGATGCTGGCAGCACATCCCGGCAGCCAGTATGCCGAGCAGGCCTATCACGAGATGGCACGTGCATACATAGAGCTAGAGATGTACAGCGAGGCTGTGGCGACATACGATGAACTCATAAGAAAATTTCCGCAGGGCGGGCTTGCACGTAGAGCCGCAGTTGAGAAGGCTATGATATACAACACTACCGGTGACAGCGAAAGAGCAGCCACAGCCTACAGGGATATAATTGCAAAATACCCGGGCAGCGAGGAGGCACAGGTTGCCATGCAAGACCTAAAGGGCATATATGTCGAGACCGGCAGGGTTGACGAGCTCGCGGGGATTGCCGACGGCATAACGGAGAGCGAGATGGACTCGCTCACTTACATGGTGGCCGAAAAAGCATACAGCCGTGGCGACAAGGAGGATGCAAGAAAAAAAATGCTGGCATACCTAAGCAAGCACCCTACAGGGGCGCACTACATTGACTGCCACTATTACCTGGGGATGCTGCTCAAGGAAGAGGGGAACGGCCAGGATGCTTTGAGCCACCTTGAGAAGTTGTATGCCGGCGTAGAGAACAGATATACAGGCGAAGCGATGTCGCTTGCCGCCGACATACATTTCACAGGCGGCAACTACAGCGAAGCGAAGGAATTGTACAGAAGGATTGAAGCGACGACCACAGACGGGGGACGGGTCCTCCTCGCACGAACAAGGATAATGGAGGCTGCCTACAAGTTGAATGAGTACAATGTGGTCAAGGAATATGCCACGGGCATAATTGCCGACGAAACAGCCGGCAAAGAGCTCAAGCAGACTGCACTCCACCGCAGGGCAAAGGCAAACATAGCTACAGGCAACGACAGCAGCGCCATCGAGGACCTAGCCGCAATAGCCGATGACACTGGCACTGCCGAGGGGGCCGAAGCCAAGTACCTGCTTGCACAGCTGCTGTTCGACAGGAAACAGTACAAAGACTGCGAGAAGGTCGTGCTCGAATTCATAGAGGCGAGTACCCCGCATGGCTATTGGCTTGCACGCAGTTTTATACTCCTTTCCGATACATACCTCAAGCAGGGCAAACAAATGGAAGCAAAGCAGTACCTGCTTTCGCTACAAAGCAACTACACGGGAAACGACGACATCGCCGGAATGATTGAAGAAAGGCTCGCCGACATGAAATGACAAAAACAAAATTATTTATATAGATATGAAGAAGATTATCCTATCATTATCGGCCCTATTGATAGGCGCTGCACTATACGCGCAAGAGGGCAAGGAGAATGCTGTCGTAAACGTAGAGAACGACTACAACCCGGTTCTCGTAAATGTAAAGAAAAAGAAAACAGCCCCCAAGGAGGAGAAACAGAGCAGGACTGCCCCCATTGAACTGAAGTTCTCGGACCAGGGCAACCCGTTCGACGGATTCACCAGCGAAAGGAGGGTACGCGACCTGCTACCCAAGCAGGAGGGGACATACAACGGCTACGCACGTCTTGGAGCAGGAACAGGCAACTGGGTTGACCTCAAGGCCGCATACAAGTTCAAGATAGACAAAGATAGCGAGTTAAAGGCGCTTGCATCACTCGACGGCTACAACACTGGGGTAGACGGACTTTTCGAGGATTACGACTGGAGATCGAGAATATTCAGGACTCTCCTTGATGCTGAATACACTCGTCGTTTCGGCTCTTTTACACTTAACATGACCGGAAGTCTGAACAGAGAGGTATTCAACTATCAGGACCTGGTCGGTTTCCCGGGAACCACGAACAAGCAGGGCATCACCGGACTGAAGGCCGGTGCGGATATTGCATCGAACCTTGCCGGTTCATTCTCATACAAGGCTCATGCAGGAATGGTATACAACCATCGTGCATACTCGGCCGGGCTCGACAAGGGCATTGGGGAGATGGGCATGAACCTGGGTGGAACCATAGGGTTCGAGCTACCCGGTGAGGTATTCCGCAACATTACGGCGGACATTGACGCGAACTTCTACTTCTACAGCAGCAGAATGAACGATGCGACAAGCAAATACCACAACGTATCCTATTTCGACATTAACCCTTACGCCGACATGGTATACAACGACTGGAAGATAAAGGCCGGGCTGAAGATGAACTTCAGAACAAAGGGTGCCCCAGCTGTAGCAATTGCACCAAACGTAACAATCGAGGGCATGCTCGCAGACAAGATTGGGCTGTATGCCGAAATAAAGGGCGGCAGAACTCACAACGGATTCGAGGCAATGAATGCAATCACGCCATATTGGAACTACGATGCATCGTACAGCCAGCAGCTTGAACCTACATACAAGGTAGTAGACATGTTGCTGTCGGCACGTTTCCAGCACTTCGAACCTGTTACACTTGAAGCATATACTGGGTTTGTATATACGAAGGACGACCTGATGCAGGTTGTCGGCAACATGTACAACGACATCATATATGTGGAGCTGGCACAGCAGGATACCCGCAACTTCTTCGTAGGAGGAAAGGCCAAGTACGACAGCAAAGGCTGGCTATCACTGTCGGGCGACCTGCGCTTCAACAGCTGGAACTGCAAGTACGACGACCTGCTCATAATGAAACCACGCATAACAATGGACCTCAATGCCGAGGCACGCCCCATGAAGGGACTTGCCGTGAAGGTGGGATACAACTTCACACACTACACCTCGGGCGAGACAGTTGGACGACTGAAGAACAAAAACGACCTTTATGCGCGCGCAAGCTACCAGATAAACGACAGGTTCGGCGCATTCGTGCAGGGCAACAATCTTTTGAACAACAGCTATTATGACTATGCCGGCTACGAGACACGTGGTATACGCGGCATGATTGGAGCCACAATGAACTTCTGATACTTGTAATAATAGAACAAGGGGTGCAGGCTTGTTTTTTCCAAGGTAATTTTTTTACCTATTTAAAATAATATATTATTTTATGGAAAAGACAGACCTGTACCTTTTGTTTTTTTTATGATTTTTGATTTCAATATACGGGAAACTTTTCTACTTTTGCGGCGAATTTGCGGGGGAGCAATGCCCCTGAACAAAAAGGCTTAAGAGATATGCAGAAGAATTTGGTTATAGTTGAGTCACCGGCCAAAGCAAAGACGATTGAGAAGTTCCTTGGAAAGGATTACAAGGTTCTTTCGAGTTACGGACACATTTGTGACCTCAAGAAGAAGGAGTTCAGTATAAACACCGACACATTCGAGCCGGTATACGAGATTCCCGAGGAGAAGAAGAAACTGGTAGATACACTAAAGAACGAGGTCAAGAAAGCCGATATAGTATGGCTTGCATCCGATGAGGACCGCGAGGGAGAAGCCATCAGCTGGCACCTGTTCACTGTATTGGGACTGAAGCCAGAGAACACAAAGCGCATTGTGTTCCACGAGATTACCAAGAATGCTATACTGAATGCCATAGAGAACCCACGAGAGATTGATACAAATCTCGTATATGCACAACAGGCACGTCGTGTTCTCGACCGCATAGTCGGTTTCAAACTGTCGCCCGTACTATGGCGCAAGGTAAAGCCGGCGTTGTCGGCCGGACGTGTGCAGAGCGTTACTGTGCGCCTCGTTGTAGAACGCGAACGCGAGATAAACAGATTCACGACAGAAAGCGGCTATAGAATAACCGCCCTGTTCGAACTGAACAATACCGACGGTGAAAAGAATACGCTCAACACTGAACTGTCGAAAAGATTCAAGACAAGGGAAGAGGCCGAGGCATTCCTGGAGTCGTGCAAGGACGCAACGTTCGTGATTGATGACGTGAACACAAGACCGCTCAAGAAGAGCCCCGCAGCACCGTTCACCACATCGACACTGCAGCAGGAAGCTGCACGCAAGCTCGGATTCACCGTATCGCAGACCATGATGGTTGCACAAAGGCTTTATGAGTCGGGTTACATAACATACATGCGTACCGACTCGGTAAACCTCTCTTCGCTTTGCATAGGATCGAGCAAAAGCGTAGTGGCCGAGAAATACGGCGAAAAGTATATAAAGAGTCGCAACTATGCCACAAGTTCAAAGGGCGCACAGGAAGCACACGAGGCTATACGCCCCACATACATGGCAAATGCGACAATAGAGGGAACTGTACCCGAGAAACGTTTGTATGAACTAATATGGAAGCGCACGATAGCTTCGCAGATGGCCGATGCCCTTGTAGAAAAGACCACGGTCAACATCGCCATAAGTAACCATAGCGAAAGTTTCGTGGCAACCGGAGAGGTTACCGTGTTCGACGGATTCCTGCAGGTCTACCGCGAGAGTATAGACGACGAGGAGACCGGTGATACCGCAGCAATACCAGCCGTACATAAAGACGAAGAACTGACAATAAAGGAGATTGTAGCCACTGAACGATTCACCCAGCAGCCGCCCCGCTACACCGAGGCAAGCCTCGTACGCAAGCTCGAGGAACTGGGAATAGGACGACCGTCAACCTACGCACCAACCATCAGCACAATCCAGCAGCGCGGGTACGTAGAGAAGGGGAACAAGACCGGAACAACACGCAAGTACGATATAATTACACTCAAGAACGGCAAGATAACTGCCAAGGAGGGCAAGGAAACGGTTGGTGCCGAAAAGGCGAAACTTATGCCGACTGACATTGGCATGGTCGTAAACGATTTCCTGCTTGACTACTTCCCCGAAATCATGGACTACAACTTCACAGCTAGCGTGGAGAAGGAGTTCGACGAGATTGCCGACGGAAAGAGACATTGGGCCGACCACATTTCGGAATTCTACAAGGAATTCGAGCCTAAGATTGACGATATAGTACAGACTAAGAGCGAGTACAAGGTGGGCGAGCGCGTACTGGGCAATGACCCGGCAAGCGGCAAGCCTGTATCGGTGAAGATAGGCAGGTTTGGACCCATTGTGCAGATAGGCTCCGCAAGCGACGAGGAGAAACCGCGATTCGCGCAGATGAAGCCCGGACAGACACTCGAGACTATAACGCTGGAAGAGGCCCTGGGACTGTTCAGCCTGCCGCGTACGCTCGGCGAGTACGAAGGGGCAACCGTAACGATAGGTGCCGGAAAATTCGGACCATACATCAAGCACGGAGCGGCCTATGTGACACTTCCCAAGACACACGACCCGCTCACTGTATCGCTGGAGGAGGCTGCCGAGCTGATTGATGCCAAGAGGAAGGCCGAGGCAGAGAGGGTGATAAAGAACTTCACCGGTGAACATGAACTGCAGGTACTGAACGGAAGATTCGGCCCTTACATTGCGTACCAGAACAGCAACTACAAGTTGCCCAAGAACGTGACTCCTGCCGAGTTGACACTCGAAGAGTGCCTTGAGATCGTAAAGAAACAGCAGGAAGGCGGCAAAGCCCCTGCAAAAAGAAAATATACAAAGAAGAAGTGATGACACGCATATTCCTCGTGGGATACATGGGAGCGGGCAAGACTACGCTCGGACGGGCACTGGCCAAGAGTACGGGCATGCAGTTCATCGACCTCGACTGCTACATCGAGGAGAGATTCCGCAAGACCATTGCACAGATATTCGCCGAGAAGGGCGAGGAGCACTTCCGCGACCTCGAAAGGCGCATGCTGCACGAGGTGGGCGAGTTCGAGGATGTAATAATATCCACAGGGGGAGGGACACCGTGTTTCTTCGACAACATCGGGTACATGAACAGCCAGGGCACTACAGTATTCCTTGACGTGCCGGTAGAGAGGCTGTTCATAAGGCTTAGCATAGCGCGCAGCAAGAGGCCGCTCATAAGGGAAAAGAGCGACGAGGAACTGCGCACGTTCATCACCGAGCAGCTGGAGAAGCGCTTACCGTACTACAGCAAGGCTAAGGAGTCGTTCGTGGCCGACAGGCTCGAGGACAAGGAACAGATAGAAACTTCGGTAGAGGCATTCTGCCGACAGTTCGGAATAGACAAATGAATATATAGCACATTACTAACTCTTATCGGACACCAAAGACATGAGAAAATGGCGCATTGAGGATTCTGAAGAACTCTACAATATCAATGGTTGGGGAGCATCATACTTCAGCATCAATGAGAAAGGTAACGTAGCAGTAACCCCCAAGAAGGACAGCGTACAGGTAGACCTTAAGGAACTGATGGACGAACTATCCTTGAGAGACGTGACAGCACCCGTGCTGATACGTTTCCCGGACATCCTGGACAACCGCATCGAGAAGATTTCGGGATGTTTCAAGATGGCATCGGAAGAATACAACTACAAGGGCGAGAACTTCATCGTCTACCCCATCAAGGTAAACCAGATGCGCCCCGTTGTCGAGGAGATAATGAGCCATGGCAAGAAATACAATATAGGCCTGGAGGCCGGTTCAAAACCCGAGCTGCATGCGGTGATAGCAATGAATGCCGACAGCGACTCGCTCATCATATGCAACGGTTACAAGGACGACAGCTACATTGAGCTGGCACTGCTTGCCCAGAAGATGGGACGCCGTATATTCCTTGTGGTGGAGAAGTTGAACGAGCTTAAACGCATTGCCAAGATAGGAAAACGCCTGGGAGTACGCCCCAACATCGGAATACGCATAAAACTGGCATCGGAAGGCAGCGGCAAGTGGGAAGAGAGCGGCGGAGACGCAAGCAAGTTCGGACTCACATCGAGCGAACTGCTCGAGGCACTTGACATACTCGAGAAATTCGACATAAAGGACTGTCTGCGCCTCATACACTTCCACATAGGAAGCCAGGTGACACGCATACGCCACATAAAGACCGCACTGCGCGAAGCTTCACAGTTCTACGTGCAACTGCACAAACTGGGCTACAACATCGAGTTCACCGACATTGGCGGCGGACTGGGTGTCGACTACGACGGAACACGTTCGTCAAGCAGCGAGAGCAGCGTGAACTACTCGATACAGGAGTATGTGAATGACGCGATATACACAATGGTTGATGCGGCTGACAAGAACGGCATCCCCCACCCCAATATCATTACCGAGAGCGGACGCTCGGTATCGGCCCACCATGCGGTGCTGGTATTCGAGGTACTGGAGACAGCGGCACTGCCGCAGATGGACGAGGACTGGGAAGTTGCGGCCAATGACCACGAACTTGCCAAGGAACTCTACAAGATATGGTGTGAGCTTGACCAGCGCACCATGCTCGAGGCACTGCACGATGCGCAGCAGATACGCGAGGAGGCTCTGGAGCTGTTCAGCCACGGTATCGTTGACCTGAAGACACGCGCACAGATCGAGAGCATGTTCTGGAGCATAATACGCGAGATTCTGCTCATTGCAAAGAACATGAAGCACGTGCCCGACGACTTCCGCAAACTGCCGAAACTTATTGCTGACAAGTACTTCTGCAACTTCTCGCTCTTCCAGAGCCTGCCCGACAGCTGGGGTATTGACCAGTTCTTCCCCATCATGCCGATACACCGTCTCGACGAGCGTCCCGACCGCAGCTGCACAATACAGGACATGACATGCGACAGTGACGGAAAGATAACAGATTTCATAAACTACAACAGCAAGGCCGACTCGCTGAAGGTACACCGCATGAAATCGAACGAACGATACTACCTTGGAGCATTTCTCGTGGGTGCCTACCAGGAGATTCTCGGCGACATGCACAACCTGTTCGGCGACACCAACGCCGTACACGTGAGCGTCGACGACGAGGGCTACCACATTGAGAAGATTATCGACGGAGAGACAATTGCCGATGTACTCGACTATGTACAGTACGACGCACGCAAGCTCGTGCGCACACTGGAGCGTTGGGTTACAAGCGCGGTGAAGGAAGGACGCATATCGCTCGAAGAGGGCAAGGAGTTCCTGTCGAACTATCGCTCGGGACTCTACGGATACACATACCTCGACTATTGATGAAAGAGAATGTTACAGTCATAAAGGTTGGAGGGAAGATTGTCGAGGAGAAGAACTCACTCGACAATCTTCTCGACCGTTTTGCTGCCATACCTGGACACAAGGTGCTCATTCACGGCGGTGGCAGGTCGGCAACGGCCATGGCAGGTAGGTTGGGCATTGAGAGCCGCATGGTAAACGGTAGGCGAATAACGGACGAGGCCATGCTGCAGGTCGTGACCATGGTATATGGCGGACTTGTGAACAAGAATATCGTTGCCGGGCTGCAGGCACGCGGGGCGAACGCACTTGGGCTGACCGGTGCCGACTGCAACATCATAAAGGCACACAAACGCCCTGCCGGCGAGGTTGACTACGGTTTTGTAGGCGACGTGGACCATGCCGACGGCGAAATGCTTGCAAAACTGATACACGAAGGGATAGTCCCGGTCATAGCACCGCTCACCCATGACGGCAAGGGCAATCTGCTCAACACCAATGCCGATACCATGGCTGCAGAGACAGCAAAGGCACTGGCACGGCACTATAACGTGACACTGACCTACTGCTTTGAACTGCCGGGCGTGATGCGCAACCCGGAAGATGCAGCCTCGGTAATACCTACCATCACACGGGAGAGCTACAGTACACTGCTTGCCGACGGTACCATAAGCGGGGGCATGATACCGAAGATGGACAACGCCTTCAACGCCATAGAAAACGGAGTCGCCAAGGTAATCATCACACAAGCCGATGCCATAGACGGCACACAAGGCACACAAATCATCGCATAGAGGCAATGATTGCAAAAAGCATCATCGACCACCCCGTGTGGGGCAAAATTGTCGTGACACGCAACCCGCGCGCCCGCCGCATGACCATGCGCGCACGACCCGATGCCATTAACATGACCATACCCGTGACCGCAACCGCACAAGATATTGAAAAGGCCCTGGAGCAATGCGGCCCGAAGCTGCTGCAGTGCAGACAGGAGAGGCAACCCATCGTCATCGACAGCGTCTACCGCATAGAAAGGGAGAACTTCTCGTTCGGCATAGAGCTGTACAACGGCGACAAGTTTACACTACGGTGCAAGGGCAGATGCGCAACACTACTATGCCCCGAAAAGACAGACTTTGCCGACAGCAGGATGCAGGAGTGGATAAGAAAGGTCATAAGGCGTGCCATGACAAGGGCTGCAAAGTCATTGCTGCCTCAACGCCTTGACGTACTTGCCGCCAAGCATGGATTCACATACAACCGCTGCACGCTGCGCGACGTACACACACGATGGGGCAGCTGCAGCAACCGGGGGAATATTAACCTGAGCATCTACCTGATGCTGCTCCCCGACGAACTCATTGACTACGTAATGCTGCACGAGCTGTGCCACACAGTAGAGATGAACCATAGCGACCGGTTCTGGGCGCTGATGGACAAGGTTACGGCGCCGGCAAGGGCAAAGGTGCTGCGTGCCAGGCTTAAGGGGTATAATACGGATATATAAAGAACAGGGCAGGAGACTGATGCCCTACCCTATTGCATACGGACGGGAGTTGCCCGCCGTCAACCGTTGACCGGAATAATCAACCTATACGGGATTCCGCACAATCCGAACCGGCTTCTGCAGGAGCAGCCTGCTCGTCACTCTCGTGCCATGGAGTCGGGACTGGCGGCAGCATGCGGTTGAGCCTGAGAGCCAGCATAACGGAAAGCAGCGAGAAAATGACGAAGAACGATATGGTAAGCACATTGTCGGCAAAAGGCGAGATGTTTTCTATAATCTCGCTCTCAGTGCTTTCTTCGAAACACAACATGGTGAGCGTAGCTATGCTGTTGTTGAGAACATGGCCTACAATTACCGACAATAGACTGCCGGTGCGGTAGTATATCCAGCCGAAAACAACACCCAGCAGTGTAGCATAGACTATCTGTACGGGATTCAGATGGAAGACTCCGAACACAAGGGCTGCAACGACTATGGCAACCCACGGAGTGCGTACGCGTCGCATCATATACCCCTGTATAGCACCGCGGAACATCACCTCCTCGAGCACCGGGCCCAGGATAGAGATGGTAAGCGCACCCAGGATGTTGTGCGTAAGCCCCTGAAACTCATCGGCAAGCGCATCCTCGATTGGGAAGAACTGCACAAAGAGATTAAGAGCGAACATTGATGTAAAGACAAGGAGTGTGGACACTAGCAATGGCTTGGGCTCTATAGACCTGAATATGGAGACACGTAGGCGGAAGAACTTGGCCGCATGTATGAACAGCAACATGCATATGGCAGAAAGGAAAAGGGCAATCGCCATCACCCATGCCATATGGTTCTCGAGACCGGGAATATCAGTCAGTTTCTCTATCCCGGCCACATCCTGGAACTGGGTTATGGATACATTGCCTCTCGCAGCCTCGTACCCCACGAAAATTCCGGCTACAAGCCCTGCAAACAGGCCCTGGAACGCCGAATAGACGAACAACAGCAGCAATATCACACCTGCCATCTTCAATGCATTCTTCATAACTTTCAATTTTTATTCCTTACCCTTGCGACATCGGCATCTATCTGTGCGCGCAAGGCATCCATACTGTCGAAAAACTGTTCACCGCGCAGACGGCGCACAAGCTCCACTCTCATTCTTTTCCCGTAAATGTCGGCCGAGAAGTCAAGAAGATGAACCTCGATGGTGCGCAGCCTGTTACCGCCGATGGTGGGCTTGACACCGATGTTCATCACTCCTTCACACTGCACGTCCCCCAAAAAGGCCGCCACCTCGTAGACTCCGTCGGCAGGCAGCAGGGTCATCTCCTCAACAGGCACAATATTGGCAGTAGGAAAACCAAGTCCCCGGCCTATGCCTGCACCGTGGACAACAATGCCGTCGAAACCGTAACGATGCCCCAAGAACCTGTACGCGGCATCGGTATCACCGGCAGAGAGGGCACGGCGCACTACCGATGAGCTCACGGCAACACCGTCGATGCTGAAAGGGGATAGCTTGACAACGTCGATGCCCAGTTCCCTGCCATAGGCGGCATAGCACTCGAAGCACTCACCCTCGCAAGGCTTACCGAAACGATGGTCGTAACCTACGGCCAACAACTCTACACCCAGGCGTTCCTTGAGGACCTCCTTCATAAAACGGGCTGCATCCATCCCGGCCATTTGTGTGTCGAAATCGAGTTCCACCACAATGTCGGCACCGGCTGCAGACAGCAGAGAGGCCTTTGTTTCATTGTCGGACAACAGGAACGGCTCGCAATTGCCGTCGAATAGCAAACGGGGATGGCGCGCAAAGGTCACCACCATCACCGGCAGCCCGCGCTCCACGGCATGGGCACGCAGCTCGTCGAGCATGGCCATGTGCCCCAAATGCACACCATCGAAAGAACCGACAGTTGCCGCACAGGGTACGGGCTTGTATTTGTATATATCCTTTATGTGTTCCATTTCAATCCTCCATAAGTTCCTTGCCCCATGCAGCATTCCTCTCCATGAGCACGGCACCCATTCCCACCGCACGGGCCGCATCGCAGTTTTCGGCAGAATCGTCGAAGAAAAGCGAATCGCCGGGTGAGACGCCCTCGGCAGCAAGCAACTGCGTAAAGATTTCCTGCTCGGGCTTGCGGCTATGCATCCGGTAGGAGAGATAGAAGGCATCGAAGAAATCATGCAGCGGCTTACCCACAGTTTGGGCGAACTTGCGCTCCAGCTCATCCCAATGTCCGTCGTTGGTATTGCTGAGCATCACGACACGGTAGCCCCGGGAGCGCAGTTCCTGTATGCGGTGGAACTTATATGGAGCATAGTCGCCAAGCATCATGTTCCATATTTCCTGCATCCGCTCCGTGATGCCGGCCCCAAGCATCTCGCGCGAACAGGCCGGCAGCTGTGAGGCCATATAGGCGAACATATCATCGCGGGAGATGTCACCGCGGTCGAACTGCATCATATAGTTGTTGATGAGACAGTTCCTCTCGGTAAGTATCGAGGGGGGTATTCCCAACTCCACAAGAGCCGCAAAGGAGCGGTCTATATGCAGGTCGATGAGCACACCGCCCAGGTCGAAAATTAGTAGTTTCTTGCCTTCTATCATTGCTTGCTGTTTTCCAACGCGAATTTATACAAAAATTCCTTTTTACGGAAATTTTATCTACTTTTGCACCATCACCCGGGGGCTGCCAGCTGCAGCCACGCCCAGCCCTTGCCTTAACAAATATTAACATACGGGGGGGTAAAACAGGAAGTTTTTATAACTTCGCTGCGTCTAATTTAAAAAGGACAACACAACGATTATGGATATTATAAGAATTGAGAATGTAACCAAGAGCTTTGCCAAGCATGTAGCTCTTGACAACGTGTCGTTGTCGATACCTGAAGGCTCCATATATGGCCTCCTGGGACCCAACGGAGCCGGTAAGACGACACTGCTGAGAATAATAAACCGCATTACCGCCCCCGACAACGGAAGTGTCATTTTCGAAGGCAGGGAGATAACCGCCGACGATGTGTACAGGATTGGGTACATGCCCGAGGAACGGGGCCTCTACAAGAAGATGAAGGTGGGTGAACAGGCCATATTCTTTGCTCGCCTCAAGGGAATGTCACGCAAGGAGGCTACGGATAAGCTGAAGGGATGGTTTGAGAAATTCGGCATAGAAAGCTGGTGGAACAGGAATGTCAGCGAGCTTTCCAAGGGTATGGCGCAGAAAGTACAGTTCATCGCTACCGTGCTGCACGAACCAAAGCTGCTCATCTTCGACGAGCCGTTCTCGGGATTCGACCCCATAAATGCCAACCTGCTAAAGAGCGAGATTCTAACACTGCGCGACAAGGGGGCCACAATAATATTCTCGACACACAACATGTCATCGGTCGAGGAGGTGTGCGACCACATTACCCTCATAGACAAGTCTAGGAACATACTATCGGGCAATGTCGAGGAGATACGCCATAGGCATGGAGCAAACATATTCGAGATAGACTATCGCGGTGAAGAGGTCGACCTGCGCAAGGCTATTGAAGGACGCTGCGAGATAATGGACTCAACACCGTCGCCGGTAGGTTTCAACAAGATGAAACTGCACATCGCCACCGACAGCGAGGTACGCGGTGTGATAGCTGCCGCCAACGGAAGTGTCGAGATACGCTCGTTCCGCGAGATAATACCGTCGATGAACGACATATTCATCCGTGCCGTAAACGGAAATCTTTAACCACACAAAAGCATTTTTACCATGAAAAGCAAAATTGGAATAATAATAGGAAGAGAATTCAACGAACGTGTACGCAAAAAATCGTTCATAATAACGACACTGCTCACCCCATTCCTTATGTTGGGAATGATGTTCGCCCCAATGCTCATTACAATATATTCCGAGAGTGACCTCAAACAGATAGCCGTTGTCGACGACAGCAAAATAATAGCACAGGCACTGCAGAACAACAAAGAGGTCGAGTTCATAGCCACGCCATTGCCCATTGAAATAGCACGCACCGAGTACAGCGACTATTTCGCCGTGCTGCACATAGGCAGCGATATTATGGAGAACCACAACAATGTACAGCTCTACACCAACGGTTCAACATCGATAGCCCTGGAGCAGAACATAACCACACAGATAGAGATGGTGCTGCAGAACGAAAAACTCAAGAAACACAACATTGAGAACCTGCCGCAGATACTCGCAGACATTGAAAGCAATGTAAGCATCCAGTCATACAAGAACGCTCCGGAGAAGAGCGGCGAGGAGGCCGAATCATCGTCGTCGGTAGTGGCAACGGTGCTTGCATATGTGCTCAGTTTCATGCTCTACATGTTCCTGCTCATATATGGCGTTATGGTAATGCAGTCAGTAATAGAGGAGAAGAACAACCGCGTGCTGGAGGTCATGGTATCGTCGGTGCGCCCGTTCGAGATGATGATGGGCAAGATTCTGGGTGTTGCGTCAGTAGCAGTGCTGCAGATTGCAATATGGATTGCCCTGATAGGCAGTGTAGCATATTTCGTGATGCCTATGGTACTGCCCGACGAGATTGTCGCAGCACTTGCCATGATGAAGGAAGGCGGGGCTGCAGCCATGCAAGGTGCAGGCGAAATTGGAATTTTGCAGGCCATTATGATGCTTAGCAATATGGAATACATTGCCACAATACTGGCATCGCTGCTCATATTCATGGTTGGAGGATTCCTGCTCTACGCAGCCATGTACGCCGCCATAGGCTCATCGGTCGACAGCCCGCAGGATGCACAGCAGTTGCAGACGCCCATTACAATACCCATCATCGTAAGCCTGTTTGTAATGATATCTGTAATCAATGACCCAACATCGGACCTTGCGTTCTGGTTTTCGATGATACCGCTCACATCGCCCATTGTCATGATGGCACGTATACCATATGAGATACCCGCATGGGAAATCGCAGTGTCGGCAGTTATACTCTACGCATCGTTCCTACTTGTCGTATGGGGTGCCGCAAAGATATACCGCGTGGGAATACTCATGCACGGTAAGAAGCCGAACCTGAAGGAACTCTGGCGCTGGATGAAGTATTAAAAACATTATATTTTTATGCTCAACATCAGATATTACAATTTTTAGCATAAAAAATTTGCAATGTAAGAGAAATTGCCATACCTTTGCAAAGTATTCCAAAACAGAATACTCGGGCTTTTAGCTCAGTTGGTTAGAGCAACAGACTCATAATCTGGAGGTCCTAGGTTCAAGCCCTAGATGGCCCACCGAAGAGAATCGCTAACGCGGTTCTCTTTTTTTGTAGGGCTCTCACCTACGGTTATCGGCAATGCATTGTAGCCATTATTCGGGATCTCCTGTACCCCTTAATACTTCAATATTTGGGCTCAGCGGATATTTCGGGTTGGTACTGGCAATAATCAAGAATAAAGTGTTGCCAGTCTGTACATGAAAAACTTAATGTCTCCCACACCTCTGAACTGGGTTCTAAACGCTTTTATTTTTGCATTGAAAGACTCTGCCGA
>JAFYQH010000070.1 GCA_017547205.1 Bacteroidaceae bacterium
AAGACAATCAAAGACTAGAACTGCCAAGAGAAGAACTCATGACAAGGCAGTAGCTCCTACATTGGCAATTTGCCCTAACTGTGGCGAGTGGCACGTATATCACACTGTATGCGGTGCGTGCGGTTATTACAGAGGCAAGCTCGCTATCGAGAAGGAGGCTGCTGTCTAAAGAATGTTCTGCCGCATGGGCCGTTCGGCCTCTGCGGGTAGTTTTATGTTTGAAATAAAACGCACCTATGATATTATTTATGGGTGCGTTTTTTTCGCTTATTGACTGATGTATGCATAAAGCCGGTTTTGTAAATATTGTAGGTAACCCTAATGTGGGCAAGTCGACATTGATGAACCTGTTGGTAGGGGAGCGTATCTCCATCGCGACCTTCAAGGCACAGACTACCCGTCACCGCATTATGGGAATCTTGAATACCGATGATGCGCAGATAGTGTTCTCGGACACGCCCGGTGTACTCAAGCCCAACTACAAGCTGCAGGAGGCAATGCTGCGTTTCTCGCGTAGCGCGTTGCGTGACGCCGATGTGCTGCTCTATGTGACAGACATGGTTGAGACACCCGAGAAGAACAGCGAATTTCTTGAGGAGGTGCGCAAGCTCGACGTGCCTATCCTTGTGCTTATAAACAAGATTGACCTTAGCAACCAGCAGGAGCTGGTGAAGAAGGTTGAGCAGTGGCACGAGATTATTCCCGAGGCCGAGATTCTGCCTATTTCGGCAATCGCGAAGTTCAATGTGGATGTTGTAATGCGCCGCATCATGGAGCTTCTGCCTGAATCGCCTCCGTACTTCGAGAAGGATGCGCTCACTGACAAGCCTGCGCGCTTCTTCGTGACGGAAATCATACGTGAGAAGATTCTGCTGCATTATGACAAGGAGATTCCTTATGTGTGCGAGGCTGCAGTGGAATACTTCAAGGAGGATGAGGGCAAGATATACATCAAGGCCTTGATATATGTGGAGCGCGATTCACAGAAGGGTATAATAATAGGCCACGAGGGCTCTGCGCTCAAGCGTGTGGCAACTGATGCCCGCAAGGAACTGGAGAAGTTCTTCGGTAAAAGGATATTTTTGGAGATTTATGTAAAGGTCGACAAGGATTGGCGTAACAGCGACAAGCAGCTGCGCCGCTTCGGGTATGACCAGAAAGATTGATTCGTATGGGAAATTTGGTAGCTATTGTAGGACGTCCCAATGTAGGAAAGTCCACTCTTTTCAATCGCTTGACAGAGACCAAGCAGGCGATTATATCTGACGAGGCGGGTACCACCCGCGACCGCCAGTACGGGCGTTGCCAGTGGTGCGGAAAGGAGTTCTCGCTTGTCGATACGGGCGGTTGGGTCCGTAACTCGGACGATGTGTTTGAGGAGGCTATATGTGACCAGGTGACACTGGCTCTTGAAGAGGCTGATGTGATACTCTTTGTAGTTGATGCAATGAACGGGCTGACTGACCTTGACATGGAGATGGCGTCAATGCTTCGCCGTGCAAAGAAACCGGTGCTCGTGGTTGCCAACAAGGTCGATACATATGAGATGCAGTATGCAACAGCAGAGTTCTATAGTCTGGGGTTGGGTGACATGCACTGTATTTCGGCTGCCAACGGCAGTGGAACTGGTGACTTGCTCGATGAGATAATCTCGAACTTTACGAAGGATGCCGAGGAAACACCCGAGGATGATATACCACGTTTTGCGGTTGTAGGCCGTCCAAATGCCGGCAAGAGTTCTATAATAAATGTATTCCTTGGCGAGGACAGGAATATCGTGACAAACATTGCCGGTACTACACGCGATTCGATACTTACGCGATATACAAAGTTCGGCTTCGATTTCTATCTTGTAGATACAGCCGGAATACGCAAGAAGGGCAAGGTTACCGAGGATATCGAGTACTATTCGGTGCTACGCTCGATACGTGCCATAGAGAACAGTGACGTTTGTATACTCATGATTGATGCCACACGTGGTATTGAGTCGCAGGACCTTAACATTTTCTCTATCATACAGCGTAACCAGAAAAGTCTTGTTGTTGTGGTGAATAAGTGGGACCTTGTCGAGGACAGGAGCGAGAAGGTGCAGAAGTTTTTCGAGAATGCAATACGAGAGCGCGTGGCTCCGTTTGTGGACTTCCCCATCATCTTTACCTCGGCAGTGACAAAGCAGCGTGTATTCAAGGTGCTGGAGACTGCGAAGGAGGTTTATCTTAACTCCAAGACAAAGATTTCTACGGCGAAGTTCAACGAGGAGATGCTGCCGCTTATCGAGGCCTTCCCGCCACCGTCTATAAAGGGCAAGTATATAAAGATAAAGTACTGTATGCAGCTGCACGAAACACGAGTGCCTTCGTTTCTCTTCTTCGCAAACCTTCCGCAGTATGTAAAGGAGCCTTACAAGCGTTTCCTCGAGAACAAAATACGTGCCAAATGGAATTTCCACGGAGTGCCGATGAATATTTTCATCAGGCAGAAATAGGCGTAGCCAATTTCTAAAGCCTGAACTATTTTCATCAGGCAGAAATAGGCGCAGCCAATTTCTAAAGCCTGAACTATTTTCATCAGGCAGAAATAGGCGCAGCCAATTTCTAAAGCCTGAACTATTTTCATCAGGCAGAAATAGGCGTAGCCAATTTCTAAAGCCTGAATTATTTTCATCAGGCAGAAATAGGCGCAGCCAATTTCTAAAGCCTGAACTATTTTCATCAGGCAGAAATAGGCGCAGCCAATTTCTACAGCCTGAACTGTTTTCATCAGGCAGAAATAGGCGCAGCCAATTTCTAAAGCCTGAACTATTTTCATCAGGCAGAAATAGGCGTAGCCAAGAGCACTTTCGGCTCTGCTATATGGAAATAAAAAATGTTCCCGTCAGATCGCGGGAACATTTTTTATTGTATTGCATTTGCTGTTTATGCGTTCTCCATCTTTGTAAGAACCTTGATCCAGCCGAGTATGCTCAATGTGATGACAGCGAACATCAATGGCGGGCAGATGAAAATGTCTACTGCGGGGATGAAGTCGAATACCTCTTCAACGAGAAGAAGAACTGCGCCGATGAAAAGGAAGTTTGCTTCGGGAACAGCCTTCTTGTAACCAAGGAATGCAAGCAGGAGCATTATAGCGAATACGAGATAAGGTATCCATGCGATGATGTCGGCAACCTTGATGAGGTAAAGAACTGATGTAACGATACCGCAGATGGCTGCAATCTTAAGCTTGCCGAGTGTCTCCTCGCCTGTCTTTGCTACGTTAAGGATGATGAGGACGTATGCGGCGATTGCTGCAATGTTCACGAGCACTGCATTCTCGTTCAGTACTTCATAGAAGATAACCATTGTAGCACATGCAATTGTGAGCACCGGAACGGATGCTGCATTGTTCCACTGTATGTCGAATGCCTTCTTTGCAAGAACGATTGACACGATACCTGTTATTGTGCCAATCCAGCTGAGCACGCCAAGCAGGGTTGTGATGATAGTGATGAGAGCCATCACAGATGTTGTTACTGCCAAAGCTACGAATGCTGTAGGAACTGCGCCTTTGCTTTTCCATTCATTCATCTGCTTTACAAGTGAAATTACGATGAGTGCGACAGCGCCAAGTTTGCATACTGTTCCGCTGAAGTCGAAAAGGCTAATTCCGAACTCCGGGATCATCGCTGCTGTGCCAAGGCAAAGGCCAAGCATCATAAGGATGTAGTTGAGTTTGTTTCCCATAATTTTATGTTTTAGTTAAAATAATGTATGTGTTTGTTGTTGTTTTCTCCAAAGATAGCCCAAAAATGTCGGGAAATAAAATATATTTTAGCACTTTTTGCTAAAAAGATATTCTTTTTGGGAGATAATTACTTGAGGCTCATTTCTTTTACCTTCTTTACAAGGTCCGATGAGAAAAGGAAATTATTTAACAGTTCGTTGTCGGAATTCAGTATGTTGTCTTTGTTGCCCTCCCATGCGAGATTGCCGTTGGCGAGGTACAGGACGTGGTCGCCTATGCCCATAACGGAGTTCATGTCGTGGGTGTTCACGATGGTTGTGATTCCGAACTCGGTTGTTATTCCATGAATGAGTTCGTCTATCTTGAGTGACGTCTGGGGGTCGAGGCCCGAGTTGGGTTCGTCGCAGAACAGGTATTTCGGCTCCAAGGCTATTGCACGGGCTATGGCAACGCGTTTCTGCATACCTCCCGACAGTTCGTCTGGGTTCTTGTACTGCGCTTCGGACAGCCCTACGCGGTCGAGGCAGAACATGGCGCGCTTCCTGCGCTCGTTGTATGTCATTGAGGAGAACATGTCGAGCGGGAACATTACGTTCTCGAGTACGCTCATGGAGTCGAAGAGGGCCGAGTTCTGGAACAGCATTCCTATCTCTTGCCTCAGGTGGCGTATCTCTTTCTTGTCCATTGATGATATGTCGCGGCCGTCATAAAGTATCTTGCCCTTTTCGGGTGTGAACAGGCCTACGATGCACTTGAGAAGCACGGTCTTTCCGGCTCCACTTTGGCCGATTATGAGGCTTACCTCTCCGTTGCGGAACGTGGCAGTGATTTCCTTGAGCACTTCTTGCCCGTTGAACTGCTTGCTTACTGAAAGGACTTCTATCATTGCATCAACAGTTGTGTTAGGATAATGTCGGAGAACAGAATGAGTACGCTGCAGCTTACTACGGCGTTCGTGCTGGCTTGACCTACTTCGACCGAACCGCCTGTCACTCTATAGCCGTAGTACGAGGCTACTGACGTGATGATGAATGCAAAGGCGAATGATTTTATGATGCTGCACCATATGTACCATTGCTTGAACTCGTGCTGTAGGCCGGTTGTGAGGTCTTCGGCGGTGATGATGCCTGTGAATTCACCGATGGCAAATGCACCGGCGATGCCTGTGGCAATGCTGAATATTACCAGTATGGGTATCATTGACATCAGTGCCGTTATTTTGGGGAGTATGAGGAAGTTTGCCGAATTTACTCCCATGATCTCGAGGGCGTCGATCTGTTGGGTAACGCGCATGGTGCCTATCTCGGAGGTGATGTTGGAGCCAACCTTGCCCGACAGAATGAGGCACATGATGGACGATGAAAACTCCAGCAGGAGAATCTCGCGGGTGGCGTAGCCGACAACGAACTTGGGCATCCAGGGGCTCTCTACATTCAGTTTCATTTGTATGCATATTACGGCTCCTATGAAGAATGATATGAGCAGCACTATGGGAATGGAGTTTATGCCCAATTGGTAAATCTCGTGCAGGGTCTGCCTGAAAAAGACGCTCCAACGTTGCGGGCGTGACAATACGCGCCTCATCAAAATGAGGTAGCTTCCAAAGCTTTTTATTGAACCTGCAAGAAACATATTCCGTTGTTTTTGAATTTAACTGGGCAGCTCAATTAGGCTGCTGCCTGGGCATACCAATCTGCAAATATAGCAACAAACGAGCGAGAAATATGAAGTTTACTTCAATATTTATCAAAGCGAGTGCCTGAAATATTCGAGATTTATCTCAAATATAGCAACAAACGAGCGAAAGTTCAATAAGCGAGTGAGTGAAAATTCATTTTCACACGCAACGAGCGCGGCAGAACTTCGCGCAAGCAAAAATATGAAGTTTACTTCAATATTTATCACAGCGGCAACGCGAA
The DNA here is from genome assembly GCA_017547205.1 of Bacteroidaceae bacterium. Lineage (GTDB taxonomy): Bacteria > Bacteroidota > Bacteroidia > Bacteroidales > Bacteroidaceae > HGM04593. The sequence goes on from JAFYQH010000070.1 coordinate 5,643, forward strand.
AAAAGCGTTGCTTGCGATGGCTGCAACCTTTAGGTTCACCAAGGAGTGCCGCTTGCGGCCCCAAAGTAAATATTCGAGGTTCATCTCAAATATAATGAAAATGAGCGATGATGGTTGTCCGATATTGCAATAAACTTTTTGAATACCATGAAATAGGTTCAAAAAAGTGTGTTTTTTTGCAATAACAACAAAAATGCATTACCTTCGTACTTTGAATAAGATTCTTTGGGCAATGGATGCAATGAGTGGGAATATAAATGCCGCTTCTGGGGAACAGATGGTGCTGCGTACCGAGAACCTGGTGAAGCGATACGGCAAGCGTACTGTAGTCAACAATGTGTCTTTCAATGTGAAGCAGGGAGAGATTGTCGGTCTGCTCGGTCCTAACGGTGCGGGAAAGACGACTTCGTTCTATATGACTACAGGTCTTGTGGTGCCTAATGACGGACGCATTTTCCTGAATGACGAGGAGATTACAAAGTTCCCGGTATACAAGCGCGCGCGTGCCGGTATCGGTTATCTGGCCCAGGAGGCAAGTGTGTTTCGTAAACTGAGTGTGGAGGACAATATCGCTGCTGTGCTGGAATTGACAGGAAAACCCAAGGAGTACCAGAAAGAGAAACTTGAGAGTCTTATCGAGGAGTTCCGTCTGCAGAAGGTGCGCAAGAATCTGGGTGACCGTCTCTCCGGAGGCGAGCGCCGCCGTACGGAGATTGCGCGTTGTCTGGCGATAGATCCCAAGTTTATTATGCTTGATGAACCTTTTGCCGGTGTCGATCCCATTGCGGTGGAGGATATCCAGTATATCGTGTGGAAACTCAAGGATAAGAATATTGGTATTCTCATTACTGACCACAATGTGCAGGAGACATTGAGCATTACTGACCGTGCATATCTTCTTTTCGAGGGCCGTATCCTTTTCGAGGGAACGCCCGAGGTACTTGCCGAGAATACTATTGTACGCGAGAAGTATCTTGGACGCGACTTTGTGCTACGTAAACGAGAGTTCCAGATAGATTGAACTATGCTGGCTTCCCGGTTCTATAATTGCCGGTGCTGTTTTGAGTGATTTCCCCGTCTCGCAAATATTGGGTGTGGATTGTCGGCTGTGTGCCACACTGGTTGGAGCGGCCTCTCATGTCATGCATGTGAATGCGGATGATGTGTATAATATAGTAGACGGAAAGAAGATTCTTGTGAAATAGGCTGCCTTGCCGAAAGGAATGGGCGGGATGCGGAATTGTTATTTCTGCATCCCGTCTACTGTTATTGCTCCTATTTTTGCGGTGCGGATGCTATTTTTATATAAAAGATGAGCAAAAGTTCGTTTTTTTTTGAATATGTCCTCGATATATTGTAATTTCGCAGGCCTAAATTAGGAATAGAATAATATTTAATACCGTATATAAATGGAATTTACACTTAAAAATCAGGACGCTACAAGCGCAATCCTCTCTGTCAATATACAGGAGGCAGATTATTCGGCTTTGGTTGAGAAGCAGTTGAAGAATTTCCGTCAGAAAGCTAATATCCCGGGTTTCCGTCCAGGAATGGTTCCTATGGGTCTTATCAAGAAGCAGTATGGTACAGCTGTAAAGGCCGAGGAGATAAACAAGCTGTTGCAGACAAAGATATTCGAGTATATTAGGGAGAATAAGGTTGACATGTTGGGCGAGCCTCTTCCCATCGAGGAGCAGCAGGCCAATATAAACATGGTTGAGGATAAGGATTTCACATTCGAGTTCGAGATTGCTCTTGCTCCCAAGTTCGATGCTGTTCTTGACAAGAATGACAAGCTTGCATATTACAGGATACAGCCTACAGACGAGATGGTTGAGGGTCAGGTAAATGCTTTTGCGCAGCGCTGCGGCGAGTACAAGCAGGTTGAGGCTTATGAGAACGGCGATATGCTCAAGGGTACACTCACTGAATCTGTCGAGGACGGTGTGGTTGTACGCGAGGCAGTGATGATGCCTTCGTACATGAAGAACGATGAGCAGAAGGCTCTCTTTGCCGGTGCGAAGGTTAACGATGTGGTTACATTCAATCCTTCTGTAGCGTTCGACAACAACGAGGCTGAACTTGCTTCACTTCTCAAGGTAGAGAAGAGCGAGGTTGCGGCACACAACGGTGAGTTTACATTCGCCATTACCGAGATAACACGTTTCGTTGCGAGTGAGCTGAACCAGAATGTGTTCGATGCTGCATTCGGCAAGGATGTGGTTACGAATGAGGCTGATTTCCGTGCAAAGATTGCCGAGCAGTTCGAGGCTCGCTTCGAGGTCGAGAGCGATTACAAACTTCTTATGGATGTGCGCAGCTACTTGATGGAGAAGATTGGAAAACTCGAATTCAACGAGTCAATACTCCGCCGCATCATGGATACAAACAAGGGCGAAGAGACTGTAAGCGAGGAGGATTTCCAGAAGAGCCTTACAGAACTTACATGGCATCTTATCAAGGAGCAGCTTGCCAAGAAGTACGAAATCAAGATTGATGACAACGATGTGCTTTCTGTTGCCAAGGATGCTACACGCGACCAGTTCGCTCAGTATGGCATGGCGAATGTGCCCGATGACTTGCTCGAGAACTATGCAAAGGAGATGCTCAAGCAGGACAAGACACGCGAGGCTCTTATAAACCGTGCTGTCGATGTCAAGCTCATCCAGTCAATCAAGGGTGCTGTTACTCTCAACGAGGAGAAAGTCTCTGTTGAGGATTTCAACAAGAAGGTTTCTGAGAACGCCTGATTGTTTTTCAAATAAAGTACGTTCTGGCTCATTTGGTGACAAATGAACCAGAACGGTTTTTAAATTGTAAAGTATAGAAATCGAATGATTATGGAGAGAGACGATTTTAAAAAATATGCCACGAAGCACCTTGGCATGAACAGCATGGTGCTCGATGATGTGATTAAGGCTCAGTCCCAGTATCTTAATCCATATATTCTTGAGGAACGTCAGCTCAATGTGACGCAGATGGATGTCTTCTCACGCCTGATGATGGACAGGATAATCTTCCTGGGTACACAGATTGATGATTATACTGCAAATACTCTTCAGGCACAGCTTTTGTATCTCGATTCAGTCGACAGCGGTAAGGATATATCCATCTATATCAATTCTCCTGGAGGTTCAGTGTATGCAGGTCTGGGTATCTATGATACCATGCAGTTCATCAGCAGTGATGTCGCTACTATATGCACCGGAATGGCTGCAAGTATGGCGGCAGTGCTGCTTGTGGCCGGTGCGGAAGGCAAGCGTTCGGCTCTGACCCACAGCCGTGTGATGATACACCAGCCCCTGGGCGGTGTGCAGGGACAGGCCAGTGACATTGAGATTACTGCTCGTGAGATACAGAAACTGAAGAAGGAACTGTATACAATCATATCTGATCATAGCAAGCAGCCGTTCGACAAAGTTTGGGCCGACAGCGACAGGGATTATTGGATGACTGCTGCCGAGGCGCAGGAGTATGGTATGATTGACCGTGTGTTGGTGCGCAAGAAGTAATCGGTGATGGCTGAGAAGAAAAGGAAACGTTGCAGCTTCTGCGGCAGGAGTGAAGAGCAGGTGGCTCTTCTCATGACCGGCATGGAGGGTTATATATGCAATGAGTGTGTGGAGCAGGCCCATGCGATATTGCGCGAGGAGGCTATGTTGCCGAAGAGTGACTTCGATATGAAGGAACTGCCGAAACCCAAGGAGATAAAGGCTTTTCTGGATGAATATGTGATTGGTCAGGATGAGGCCAAATGTGCTCTTGCAGTGTCGGTATATAACCATTATAAACGTCTTATGCAGCGCGATGCATGCGAGGATGTCGAGATAGAGAAGAGCAATATCATAATGGTGGGCAGTACGGGTACGGGAAAGACTCTGCTCGCCCGTACGATAGCCCGTTTGTTGAAGGTTCCCTTTACAATAGTGGATGCAACCGTGCTTACTGAGGCCGGTTATGTAGGTGAGGATGTTGAGAGCCTTCTTACGCGTCTGCTGCAGGTTGCCGACTATAATGTCGAGGAGGCCGAGCGCGGTATCGTGTTCATTGATGAGATTGATAAAATCGCGCGCAAGAGCGACAATCCTTCGATAACCCGCGATGTCAGTGGTGAGGGCGTACAGCAGGGCTTGTTGAAACTGCTTGAGGGCTCTATCGTGAACGTGCCTCCCCAGGGCGGCAGGAAACACCCGGAACAGAAGATGATAGCTGTCAATACGAAGCATATCCTATTTATATGTGGCGGTGCTTTCGACGGTATTGAGAAGAAGATTGCCCAAAGACTGAACACTCATGTGGTTGGCTTTGACTCGGTTCAGAACTGCATGCATGTGGACAAGGGTGACATGATGCGTTATATAGCTCCTCAGGATCTCCGTTCGTTCGGGCTTATTCCGGAAATTGTGGGCCGTCTGCCTATACTGACATCTTTGCGTCCCTTGGACCGCGAGGCTCTCCGCAATATTCTGACGGAGCCCAAGAACTCTATAATCAAACAGTATGTGAAGCTTATGGAGATGGATGGCGTGGCACTTTCGTTCGAGGATGAGGCTCTGGAGTATATTGTGGATGTGGCCATTGAGTATAAATTAGGTGCACGCGGACTGCGTTCCATCGTGGAAACAATAATGATGGACAAGATGTTCGAGATTCCGTCGAGCGGTGAAGCAGTGTGCCGTATAACCCGTGAGTATGCGAGGGTGCAGGTCGAGAAGAGGCAGGTTCTGAACATGGCGCTTTCGTAAAACATATGTATGGGCGGAAACCCTCTCTGGTGTGTTCTGGGGGGCGGAAGTGAAAATTGCTCATTTCGCTGTGCCGGTTTTTGTAATATTTATGAAAATATCTTTGAAAAAAATTGCACGTTTCATTGATATATTTATAACTTTGTTTTCAAATAGGCATAGTGTAAAATGACGAAGATGCGCAATTTGACTGAGGTTCTCAAGGAGAATTTCGGTTTTGATACATTCAAGGGGGATCAGGAGGCTGTCATCAGGAATCTGCTTGCAGGTAATGATGCCTTTGTGCTGATGCCGACAGGCGGCGGTAAGTCCTTGTGCTACCAGCTGCCGTCACTTGTCATGGAAGGGACGGCGATAGTGATATCGCCGCTGATAGCATTGATGAAGAATCAGGTAGATGCTATAAGGAACCTCAACGAGGAGGACGGGGTTGCGCATTTCCTCAATTCCTCGCTTACAAAACAGGCGATAGAGGAGGTTAAGTCCGACGTGCTCTCCGGTAAAACGAAATTGCTCTATGTGGCTCCGGAATCCTTGACAAAGGAGGAGAATGTGGAATTTCTGAAGAGCGTGAAAATATCGTTCTATGCCATCGACGAGGCACACTGCATATCGGAGTGGGGCCATGACTTCCGTCCGGAATACCGCCGTATCAGGCCTATTATAAACGAGTTGGGCAAGGCTCCTGTCATTGCGCTCACTGCTACGGCTACTACAAAGGTGAGGGATGATATAAAGAAAAATCTCGGGATTCAGGATGCTCCCGATTTCAAGTCTTCTTTCAATAGGCCCAACCTTTACTATGAGGTGCGTCCGAAGACAAAGAATGTTGACAGGGATATCATAAAGTTCATAAGGTCCAATCCCGGCAAGTCAGGCATAATATATTGTCTTAGCAGGAAAAAGGTCGAGGAACTTGCAGAAGTACTGCAAACCAATGATATACCGGCAAAGGCATACCACGCGGGGATGGATTCCGCTTTGAGGTCGCAGACACAGGACGACTTCATTATGGAAAAGATTGATGTGATTGTGGCTACCATTGCCTTCGGCATGGGAATTGACAAACCCGATGTGCGCTATGTGATACATTATGATATACCGAAGAGCCTGGAGGGTTACTATCAGGAGACCGGACGCGCAGGCCGTGATGGAGGCGAGGGCCAGTGTATCGCGTTCTATAATAACAAGGACTTGCAGAAACTGGAAAAGTTCCTTGAGGGAAAGCCACTGGCAGAGCAGTATATTGGCCGCCAGTTGTTACACGAGACAACGGCGTATGCCGAGTCCTCGGTGTGTAGAAGGAAATTGTTGTTGCATTATTTTGGTGAGGATTACGACGTGGAAAATTGTGGAAATTGTGACAATTGCCAATCGCCTAAGAAAAAGGTTGAGGCAAAGGAATTGCTCGAGGCAGTGTTGGAGACTGTGCTGGCTTTGAAGGAGAACTTCAAGACTGATTATGTCATAGACGTTCTATTGGGTAAGGAAACTGCCGATGTACTTTCGCACAAGCATGATGAGCTCGAGTGCTTTGGTTGCGGTGACGATGAGGATGCTAAACGATGGAATGCTGTAATACGTCAGGCTCTCATTGCCGGTTATCTTGACAAGGATGTGGAGAACTATGGATTGCTGAAGGTTACAAAACAAGGTCGTGCTTTCCTTGACAAGCCTGTATCGTTCAAGATTGTTGAGGACCGTGACTTCGATGATGAGGAGGCTGTGGTGCAGTCTACGAGTACGTTTGCTGTAGATCCCGAACTCTATGCAATGCTGAAGAACCTAAGGAAGAAACTCTCGAAGAAACTGGAACTGCCGCCTTATGTGATATTCCAGGATCCTTCACTTGAAGCGATGGCTACTACATATCCGGTGACTATTGAGGAACTCAAGAATATACCGGGTGTAGGCGAGGGTAAGGCCAAAAGATACGGCGAAGAGTTCTGCGAACTCATAAAGCGCCATTGTGAGGAAAATGAAATAGACCGCCCCGAAGATATACGAATACGCACAGTTGCGAACAAGTCCAAACTTAAAGTGGCAATAATAAATGCAATAGACCGCAAGGTAGCGTTGGATGATTTGGCTATAAGCAAGGGTGTTGAGTTTGACGAGCTGCTCGACGATGTGGAGTCTATCGTATATTCAGGAACGAAACTGAATATAGACTATTTCCTGGAAGAGATTCTGGACGAAGATAACCTCGTGGAGATATATGACTATTTCAAGAATTCCGACACGGACAATATCGATGTCGCCATAGAAGAGCTCGGCGGGGAATACAGCGAAGAGGAGATAAGGCTCGTCCGTGTGAAGTTCATCTCGGAGATGGGCAATTGATCTGGATTGACAAAAATAAAAAAACGATATCTTATGAATGATTTTATTAAAGAAAAGATTGTGATGGATGGTTTGACCTATGACGATGTCCTTCTGGTTCCGGCATATTCAGAGGTCTTGCCCAAGGAGGTTTCGCTCAAGACGAAATTCTCAAGGAATATAGACCTGAATGTGCCTTTTGTGACTGCGGCCATGGACACGGTTACGGAAGCTAAGATGGCTATTGCCATTGCACGTGAGGGCGGTATTGGCGTTATTCATAAGAATATGTCGATTGAGGAGCAGGCTCATCAGGTTGCAATAGTAAAACGCGCCGAGAACGGAATGATATATGACCCGGTAACTATTCTGGCACAGTCGACTGTAAAAGATGCCCTTGACATAATGGCGGAATACCATATTGGCGGTATTCCCGTAGTGGACGAGGATAAGAAGCTTGTGGGTATAGTCACTAACCGCGACTTGCGTTTCGAGACAAATATGTCACGTCCCGTATGTGAGGTAATGACACCGGCCGACCGTCTGGTGGTCACACACCAGAAAACCGACATGGAGTCTGCTGCCAAGATCCTGCGTGAGAACAAGATTGAGAAATTGCCTGTTACCGACTCGGATGGAAAACTTGTGGGACTTATTACTTACAAGGATATAACAAAGGCAAAGGACAAGCCTATGGCCTGCAAGGACAGCAAGGGCCGTTTGCGTGTGGCCGCCGGTGTGGGTGTCACGGTTGATGCTATGGACCGCATAAAGGCATTGGTGGATGCCGGTGTCGATGCTATCATCATTGATACGGCGCATGGGCATTCTGCCGGAGTTGTGAAAAAACTTAAAGAGGCTAAGGCTGCTTTCCCGCATATTGACATTGTTGTGGGCAATGTCGCTACAGGCGAGGCTGCAAGAATGCTGGCCGAGGCCGGTGCCGATGCTGTCAAGGTGGGTATAGGTCCGGGTTCCATATGTACAACCCGTGTCGTTGCCGGTGTCGGTGTTCCTCAGCTCTCGGCAGTATATGACGTAGCAAAGGCTCTAGAGGGTACTGGTGTACCTTTGATTGCTGATGGAGGACTCCGTTATTCGGGAGATGTGGTGAAGGCTTTGGCAGCCGGAGGATACAGTGTGATGATTGGTTCTCTTGTTGCGGGTACCGAAGAGTCCCCCGGTGATACGATAATTTTCAATGGACGTAAGTTCAAGGCATATCGCGGTATGGGTTCCCTGGAGGCTATGGAGAACGGCTCCAAGGATCGTTACTTTCAGGCTGACACTGCTGATAAGAAGAAACTGGTTCCGGAGGGTATCGCAGCCCGTGTACCATACAAGGGAACTCTGTTCGAGGTGATTTACCAGCTTGTAGGCGGATTGCGCTCGGGTATGGGTTATTGCGGCGCGAAGGATATTGTAGCGTTGCATGACGCAAAATTCGTGCGCATAACGAATGCCGGTGTGCTTGAGAGTCATCCGCATGACGTGTCCATAACAAGTGAGGCTCCCAATTACAGTCGTCCCGAATAAGAACAGGAACAGAATAAGTATGAATTTCAAGACCCTTTTTATCTGGATGGCGTTAGCCGCTTCATCAGTTGCTGCGCAAGTGGAGGATCCGGTCCTGATGACTGTCAACGGGACTCCGGTACATAGATCTGAGTTTGAGTATGCCTTCAACAAGAACAACGGGAATTTGAGCGAGAAGGGGCAGAGTGTCGAGGAGTACCTGCCTATGTATGTCGATTTCAAGCTAAAGGTTGAGGAGGCGAAGGCATTGAGGCTTGATACGGTATCGTCGCTCATTGCCGAATACAAGAGGGACCGTGACCAGTTGGCCGAGGGATATCTTACGGATCCAGGTTTCGTTGACAGCGAGGCTTACCGCATATATGCCAAGGATTCGGCTACAATCGGAAAGGATGGTTTCCTTAAGGTTGCGCATATTGTTTTCCTTGCAAAACAGAAGAGTGATGAGGCTGCTGTTTCCCGGGCCAAGGCACAGATTGACTCTGCATATGTAATGCTTTCACAGGGAAAGACGTTCTCCGAGATTGCTGAATATTTCAAATTGCAGCCACGTTCAGTTGAACCGTTCGAGATTATAAAGGGGCAGGCTTATGCCGAGTTCGAGCAGGTTGCTTTTGCGCTTGCTGACGGTGAGTATTCCAAACCTTTTGAATCTCCGGCCGGTTTTCATATAGTGAAGCGTCTTTCATCGCGTCCGTTCGGCTCTTTTGAGGAGTACAAGCCTGCGATAGTGAACATGCTTGAGCAAAGGGACATAAAGACTGAGGCCCGCCTTAGGAAAGGACGTGAACTTGTCAAGGAATTCGGTGGCGGTATTACTCCCGAAGAGGCTTTGGCAAGGGAGGACAGTCTTCTTGAGACGAAGTATCCTGAATTCGGAAACCTGATGCGGGAGTATTACGACGGGCTTCTCTTCTTCGCAGTCTCTACCCGTGAGGTGTGGAACAAGGCATCTGCTGACGAGGCTGGACTTAAGAAGTTCTTCAAGAAAAACAAGAAAAACTACAAATTCGAGACTCCGCGCTATCGTGGTGCAGTGATATATGCAAACTCGCAGGAGAATCTTGACAGCATAAAGGCTGTGCTTGAGGGCAAGCCTCACGATGAATACAAGGCTATAATTGAGAAAAATATAGCGAAAGATTCTGTGCGTGCGGCTCGTGTCGAACTTGGAGTATATGCAATCGGTGACAACGGATGGGTTGACAAGATTGTATTCTCGCAGGGTGATGGCGGCAAGAAGCGTCTCGGGTTCGGCCTTGTAGACGTTGTGGGTACGGTAATAGATAAACCCGAAACTTACAAGGATGTCAAGGGAGTGGTGGTCAACGATTACCAGAAGTTCCTTGAGGACAAGTGGGTGAAGTTGTTGCGAAAGAAATATAAGGTGGTTGTTGACCGGGAGGTTCTGAAAAGTGTCAATAACCACAATTAAGTGATTTTTGGAATAATTGCTGTTGTGGGAATGATAGGTCACGGAATTAAGTTGCTGCTCATGACTGTCGCTGTTTTGACGACAGCCTGCACTGCTGGTGACCCGCATAAGGGCAGGTTTCCGCTGGCTGAGGTGGATGGAATGTTCCTTTATAAGGATGAGGTCGACCTTATGTATGCGGCGAACGGACAGGGTGCCGATAGCTTGGAGTATGCCGACAGGTGCATAGAGAGGTGGATTGTTGAGACACTTTTCTACAGCAAGGCTCTGGAGAACGTTGCTACAGACAAGGATATAGACAGGCGTGTGGAACTCTACAAGAGGAATCTTATACTGAACGAGTATCAGGAGAGGCTGGTTGTTCAGCAACTTGAACCGGCGCTGACGGAAAATGACATAAAGGAGTTCTACAATGAGAATATTGAGATGTTTGAGGTGGATGAACCCATGATCAAAGGTTTTTATCTGAAGGTCCCTTCAAACTCACCACGCATGCATGAGCTACGCCGCTGGTGTCTGTCTAAGAGTGCCGAGGATTTTGAGAAGATTGAAAAATATTGTCTTTCCAAAGATGCCGTGTTTGAGTGTTTCTTTGAAGAGTGGCTCCCTTTGGATGTCGTTGCGGCGAAGACTCCTCTGACAGTGAATCAGTTAAAGGATAGGCTTGCCAGAACCGCTACTATAGAGTTCAGCGATAATGGTCATGTCTATTTTGTAAGTGCCGATACTATGGTTGTCGACGGTGACAGCAAGCCTGTCGAGATGGTTTCGTCCGAAATCAAGAGATTGTTGCTTAACTCAAGGATGGCAGGTTTCATAAAGGAACGCAAGCAGGAGTTGTATAATGATGCCCTGCAGAAGAATAGCATCAGGATATACTACAAATAATAGATATTATGGTAAAAAGATACATTTCGGTCTTGTTTTGCTCTATTGTGTCATTATGCAGTACAGCTTTGTTGGCACAGGATAATGTAATAGACCGTGTTGAGTGGGTTGTCGGTGACAAGTGCATACTTCGTTCAAACATCGAGGAGTCTATCCGCTATTGGCAGAGTACAGGCCGTGAGTTCAACGGCGATCCGTATTGCGTGGTAGGCGAAGACCTGGCCATACAGAAACTTTTCCTTCACCAGGCTGCACTTGACAGTGTGGAGGTGGACGAGAACCAGATAATGCGTGAGGTTGACGCACAGATGGATTATGTGATACAGAAGATTGGCTCAAAGGAAAAACTTGAGGAGTATTTCAATATGAACTCAGCCGAGATTCGTGAAATGTATCGTGATCAGCTTTACAACATGCGTATGGCCGAGACCATGAAGTACAAGATTGTCGGCGACATAAAGGTTTCTCCTCTTCTAGTGCGCCGCTATTGTGATTCGCTTCCAGCAGATAGCATGCCGTTTATCCCGGCACAGGTCGAAGTGCAGGTACTTACACTTATACCTGCGATAGACCAGGATGAAATTGATCGCGTAAAAGGGGAATTGCGCGACTACACGGAACGTATTATGAACGGCGAGACCTCTTTCTCGACCATGGCTTTGCTATATTCTGAGGACCCAGGCTCTGCCCGCCGCGGCGGTGAACTCGATTTTTTGGGGCGTGCCCAGCTGCAGCCGGAATTTGCTGCCGTTGCATTCAATCTTACCGATCCTGGCAAAGTATCCAAGATTGTAGAGACAGAATATGGCTTCCATATCATACAGCTTATGGAGAAGCGCGGTGACCGCGTAAAGGTGCGCCATATCTTAAGGACTCCGCGCCGTTCGACAGAGAATATAAAGAAGATGATGTTAAGGCTCGATTCCATATCAACCGGTATAAATGCTGGTGAAATCACGTTCGAGGATGCTGTAGGACTTTATTCCGATGATAAGGATACCAGGAATAACTATGGTGTTCTTTATAATAAGCAGAACGCATCTTCCCGTTTTGGTCTTGACGAACTGCCTGCAGATGTTGCACGTGTGATAGACGGATTGAAACCAGGCGAATTGTCACAGCCATTCACGTGGACTCTCGACAATGGCAAGACAGTCTGCGCCGTTGTGAAATTGAAATCAAGGATTGAGGCTCACACGGCGACACTGAAGGACGACTATGAGACATTGAAGAGCCTGTATCAGGCAAAGCTTAGCGATGAGCGTATACAAGAGTGGATAAAGGAGAAACAACGCTCCACATATGTAAGGGTCAATAGGGAAAACCGTGACTGTGAGTTCAAGTATCCAGGTTGGATCTTTTACGAAGATAAATAAATGCATAGGGTACTTCCGTTAATTATTTTCATTACAGTTCTCTTTCCCTCAATCTCTTGTGGGGCTGTTCCGACTGATAGCACTTCTGTTAAGAAGAGCTATATAAACATGATCCATACCGATGTGACCCGTTTTGATGAGTCCATCAATCCTGATGCCTGGATTCTTGTAGGTGATGTGTGCTTCCGTCGTGACAGCATGTACATGTTCTGCGATAGTGCCCACTATTTCCAGAAAAAGAATGCATTTCAGGCTTTCGGGAACGTGAGAATGGAGCAGGGCGACACTCTCTTTCTCTATGGGGACTATCTTGACTATGACGGTGATTCCAATATGGCCCGTGTGCGAAGGAATGTCAGACTTGTAGACAAGAATACCGTACTTGAAACCGACAGCCTAGATTATGACAGGAACATGAACCTCGGGTATTTCTTCGATTATGGTATCCTATCCGATGCCGAGAGTGTCCTATCATCATTCTACGGCGAGTATGACTTATCTTCTAAGGTAGCCCGTTTTACGGATGATGTGAGCCTTGAGAATCCCCAGTTCAGGATGTTGTCCGATACTTTGCACTATAATACTGACAGCAAAATGGCAACGATTGTCGGCCCTACAAACATATATACAGGCGAGAGCGAGGTTTATTCCGAGCGTGGCATGTACAATACATCGACCAGGCATGCTTTCCTGCTTGACCGTTCTGTCATTTACAACGACCGAAAGAATGTTGTAGCAGACTCCATCTTCTATGATTCTGCCATCGGGTACAGTGAGGCTTTCGGCAATATTCTTTATAATGATACGGTAAACCGGAATATGCTTGCCGGTGAGTATGCATATATTAATGAGGTGGTTGATTCGGCTTATGTTACAGGTCGTGCAATGGTTGTCGATTATTCTCAGAAGGACTCACTTTTCATGCACTCTGATACCATATGGGCAATATCATATAATCTCGATACGGATTCCCTTTATCGCCTTGTGAAGGCATATCACAAAGTGCGTGCTTGGGGGCCGACTATGCAGGCTGTCTGTGATTCTCTTGTCTTCGATTCTAGGGATACGTGCTTGACAATGTACAAGGACCCCATCCTCTGGAACGAAGGTGTGCAACTGTTGGGTGAAGTGGTGAAGGTATATATGGACAGTACTTCCATTGACTGGGTCAATGTGATAAACCAGACTCTATATGCCGAAGAGATGGACTCGGTCAACTATAATCAGATAAACGGTCAGGAGATGAAGTTCTTCTTTGATGAAGGTCGGCTGAACGAGATGCAGGTGATTGGTAGTGTCGGCATTGTATTCTATCCCCTTAATGAGGATAGTACATACATAGGCATGAATACGACATTAGCCGGCAGTGCCGTGGCATACCTCAAGGAGGGGCAGGTTGACAAGGTTGTTGTCCCTAAGGATTCAAAGGGAGTGTTGTACCCCATGAGCCAACGTCCTGCCGACAAACGTTATCTCGACAACTTCGTATGGTTTGATTATGTACGCCCTACAGGAAAGGAGGATATCTTCAACTGGAGAGGCAAGAGTGCCGGTGAAAAACTGAAAGTGGTGAAGAGGGAGAAAGTTCCTTTGCCATCATTGGATTCATTTAGAAAGGAAGAGTAGTATGAGCTTTTTCAAGATGCGCGAACCTCGGAGGTTCGATCATAAGTACATATTCGTGGATGAGCGGAAGGAGAAGCTTGACAAGATTGTCGAAAATGCCAAGCGCGACCTTGGAATGCTTCCGCATGAAGAGGGCTCCTATCGCGACCGCTTGAGCGGTGCATTCACAAACGACAACTCCCATTTGGCAAGACGTAACGAGTATGGTGAGCGCATTTCATCGCGGGTTGCAGTGGGTGCCCTGTTTGTGTGTGTTCTTATAATGTATTTCTTGCTCAAAGATGTTTTCGTCTTTTGATCATATATGAATGATATAATACATCTTTTGCCCGATTCTGTGGCCAACCAGATAGCTGCCGGAGAGGTTGTCCAGCGTCCAGCGTCCGTAGTAAAGGAACTAATGGAGAATGCTGTCGATGCAGGTGCTTCTAGTGTGCAGGTACATGTCGCAGATGGAGGCAGGACACTTGTCCAGGTCATTGATGATGGAAAAGGCATGTCCGAGAGTGACGCACGTATGTCTTTCGAACGTCATGCTACTTCAAAGATAAGTAGCGCTAACGATCTTTTTTCATTGACTACCATGGGGTTCCGAGGGGAGGCTTTGGCCTCGATAGCGGCTGTTGCCGAGGTTGAGCTAAACACTCGCCGCGCCGCTGATGAGTTGGGAACACGTATCGTCATATCGGCATCAAAGGTTGAAATCCAGGAACCTGTTGCGGTCCCTGTTGGCTCGAATTTCAAGGTGAAGAACCTGTTCTTCAACATACCTGCACGACGAAAGTTCTTGAAAACGACCCAAACGGAACTGAACAATATAGTAGCCGAGTTTGAGCGTGTTGCACTTGTGAACTGCGATGTTGAGTTCTCCATGTCCCATAATGGCACGGAGATGATTGCATTGCAGCCTTCTTCATTCCGTCAGAGAATTGTAAATCTATTTGGTAAGAGGATAAATTCACAACTTATAGAGGTTGGGGTCGAGAGTCCGCTCATAAATGTCAAGGGGTTTGTCGGTTCTCCTGAAAGTGCAAGAAAGAAATGTGCATTGCAATTCTTCTTTATAAATGGCAGGTATATGCGCCATCCCTATTTCGCGAAGGCTGTCCTCGAAGCTTATGGTGCTGTGCTTCCGCAGGGTGAGCAAGTGCCATTTTTCCTATGTCTCGATGTTGAACCGTCACGCATAGACGTCAATATACATCCTACCAAGACTGAGATAAAATTCGAGGATGAACATAATCTTTGGAGGATAATATGTGCTGCAGTGCGTGAGTCGCTCGGACGCTTCAATGCTACTCCAAGCCTTGATTTTGATGATGAGGCAATACCGGATATTCCGGTAATGGACTTTGCCGGTAATGCGAAGACTTCGGTAGCGGCCCCGAGTATAAAGTACAACCCTGATTATAATCCTTTCAATAGGCGTTCAGGTGCTGGAGATTCAGGGGGCAATCAATGGGATATATTGTATAGAGGTGTGGATAGCGATTCAAAGCCCTTGGATTTATCACCATTCGATGATGATATCACTTCCGGCTGCTCCAGTCTACGTGCCGATGATGTGGTCCATGAAGCAGCTTTTAAAGAAGAGTATGCCCCTCTCACCCAATACAAGGGACAATACATACTTGTTCCCGTAAAATCTGGTCTGATGTGGGTGCACCAGCGTAGGGCGCATGTGCGTGTGCTTTTCGAGAAGTATAGGGCTCTGCTCACGGGAAATGGTACTCCATCGCAGGGACTCCTCTTCCCCGAGAGAGTGGAGCTCTCTGTTGCCGAGTCCCTTGCGCTCGAATCGGTGTCTGGCGAGTTGTCATCCTTGGGTTTTGACATTTCATCCTTGGGCGGTACTACCTACGCGATAAATGGTGTTCCGACGGGTATCGAGGGGCTCTCGCCTGCAGATTTGCTTCTTGATCTCCTGCATACAGCCATGGAGCAGCTGCATGAGCCGCGCGAAACACTTCTTGAGCGTATCGCCAACTCAATGGCCAAACAGGTTGCCATAGTTTGCGGGCAGGTGCTTTCGGTTGACGAAATGAAAACGCTTGTAGATGATCTCTTCTCCTCCACGATGCCTTCCAGAACGCCAGATGGGCATCTGATAGTACACATAATGTATGATAATGAAATAGATCGCCTTTTCGCCAAATAACATATTTGCTCATGTTGGGTTGTTTTGTGGTTAAATAATGTTAATTGACTCTTGTTTGGTATTGTGTTCTAGTATTAAATTGTAAAATTTATGTAAATTTGCAAATAAATGGGTGGATTGTAATCGGTTTGCAGGTGCGCCTGTGGCCAGTGGCTTTGCAAACAAAAAAACGGTTCGTCTGTTAGGATTGAGTATTGGTTTTTGCTCGAATATATAGATTTAAGAATTTAATAAATTAAGTGTATGAAAAAGTTAATGTTTGCGCTGGCGTTTGCTGGTGTGGCAATGTTCTCTAATGCTCAGGGAACTGTCAGTGAGGTGGTGGTGCCTACTGTTGAGAATTCGGTAGTTACCAACAGCTTCGGTAGCAACTGGTTTGTAAGTGTTAATGGTGGTGTTAACCTTTACAATGGTGTTTTCACAAATGGTGAAAGCATGTTCAAGCATGTATCTCCGGCTCTTAGTGTCTATGCCGGCAAGTGGCATACTCCGGGTTTCGGTTGGAGAGTTGCCTACAATGGTCTGAATATTCAGTCCTATGAGGATCTTGATCATGCAATGTTCATGAATTTCCATGCTGACATGATGTTCAATCTCAGCAATCTTATCTATGGTTACAGAGAGGATCGCATATGGAACTTGATTCCTTACTTCGGTGGAGGTTGGGCAGGACGTCATGCTATGAACAATGAGGATTTTAGCGGAGTTAGGGGTACTGTTTCTGTGCATGCCGGTATCTTGAATACATTTCGTATAGCTGAGCGTTGGGCTTTGAATCTTGAGCTCGGTGCTTCTTTCTTCCGCAATGGATTTAGCAGTGTGGCATCTTCTCATCGTGGTCAGGACATGATGCTTACGGCTACAGTCGGTGTTACATACAGAATTGGTAAGGTTGGTTGGGACAAGGCAGTTGATCTTCCTGCGCTCCAGGCTAGCTACAATGCAATCATCGATGGCTTGCAGAATGATGTTGCGAATGTTACAACTCTCAACCAGAAGGCTCAGAAAGAGGCTTATGATTTGAAGATTCAGTTGGGTGACATTACTACAAAGTACGAGAAGGCTAAGAGCGAGAATAAGGTTGTCGATGTTAAGCAGTCTGTGTTCTTTGCATTCGGTTCTTCAAAGATCAACTCAAAGAAGGAGGAGATGAATATCGCGGCTTATGCAAAGGCTGCTGTTGATGCAGGTGTTAAGCTCCGCGTTATCGGTTGGGCTGACGTTATTGGTCCTGATGCTTACAACCAGAAGCTCTCTTTGCAGCGTGCCGAGGCTGTTGCCGAGCTCTTGAGAGCAAACGGTGCTACAGTAGAGTCTGTTCTCGGTAACGGTGAGACAAGCGAGTATAGCACAAAGTTCCTGAACCGTCGTGCAATCATCGAGGTTGTAAAGTAATCTGCGTTAGGAATTGAATATGAGGAGCAGGCTTCGGCTTGCTCCTTTTTCTAATGTGATCTCGGAGTGTATCTGTTTGTCACTCCTTGGGCGTTCGGGCTTTTCGTGACGTACTGCTGTTGGTTGGGATGCGGTCTTGCATTGCTTGTCGTGTCCCTGTTTGTCTGCTTTTTTAATAATTTGCGAAAAAACTTGCCCAAAAGTTTGGCGGTTAAGTTTAAAAGATGTACCTTTGCATCGCAAATAAGGTTTGCGACTTATTGGACGTTTAGCTCAGCTGGTTTAGAGCATCTGCCTTACAAGCAGAGGGTCGGCGGTTCGAATCCGTCAACGTCCACGAAATAATGACTTATTGGACGTTTAGCTCAGCTGGTTTAGAGCATCTGCCTTACAAGCAGAGGGTCGGCGGTTCGAATCCGTCAACGTCCACGATGCTTGACCTGCGCAGTGCGTGGGTTTTTTTTGTCCGGTATAGTGTTTATTTTAAATAAACTTTATGCGGGCATAAGGTGTTTATAGCTAAAAAGTACTATTTTTGTGCTCGAAACGAAAAACATTTATCTAAATAAATAACGATGGAACTTGATATTCTGACAGCTGTTTCTCCTATCGACGGCCGTTATAGGAGCAAGGCAGAGCCTTTGGCAAACTATTTCTCCGAGTATGCACTCATAAAGTATCGCGTGTTTGTTGAAATCGAGTATTTCATTGCATTGTGTGAATTGCCGATACCTCAGTTGGACGGTTTTGACAAAACATTGTATCCGCGTCTCCGCGAGATATACAAGGAATTCACGACAGAGAATGCAAAGCGTGTAAAGGAGATAGAAAAAGTTACCAACCACGATGTGAAGGCTGTTGAGTACTTCATAAAAGAGCAGTTCGATGCAATAGGCGGTCTTGATGCATATAAGGAATTCATACATTTTGGTTTGACATCGCAGGATATCAACAATACCTCTGTTCCACGTTCAATAAAGGAGGCTCTTGAGGATGTGTACTATCCGGCAGTCGAGGAGCTCATCTCTCAATTGAAGGAGTATGCCCTTGCGTGGGAGAATATTCCAATGCTGGCACGTACTCATGGCCAGCCTGCATCACCTACACGCTTGGGCAAGGAGGTGATGGTTTTTGTGTATCGTCTTGAGACACAATTGGCCGAGTTGAAGAGGTGTGTCATCTCTGCCAAATTCGGTGGAGCCACCGGTAACTTCAATGCTCATCGTGTCGCATATCCGGGAATAGACTGGAAAGCTTTTGCGAACAAGTTCGTTAGCGATAACCTCGGCCTTCAGCGTGAGCAATATACGACACAGATATCTAACTACGATAATTTGGCTGCCTTGTTCGATGCGGTGCGCCGCATAAATGTCATAATCATGGATATGGACAAGGATTTTTGGCAGTATATTTCAAATGAGTTCTTCAAACAGAAGATAAAGGCAGGCGAAGTGGGTTCAAGCGCCATGCCGCACAAGGTTAATCCCATAGACTTCGAGAATAGCGAGGGTAATTTGGGTATAGCTAATGCGATTCTCGACCATCTGTCAATGAAGTTGCCAATTTCGCGTCTGCAGCGCGACCTTACCGACTCTACGGTTCTCCGCAATGTAGGTGTGCCTATGGGCCACATGCTCATAGCCATAAAGAGTTCTCTTGTGGGCTTGCGCAAGCTGCTACTTAATGAGGGCGCAATCTATGACGAACTGGACAACTGCTGGAGCGTGTGTGCCGAGGGTATCCAGACAATTCTCCGTCGTGAGGCATATCCCAATCCTTATGAGGCCCTTAAGGCTCTTACCCGTACCAATGAAGGAATAAACCAGAATACTCTGCTACAGTTTATCGATGGGCTGGATGTTCCCGAGAATGTGAAGGAGGAGCTACGTGCAATTACGCCGCATTCATATACAGGCTTGTAAAGAACAGATAATTTGGACCGTGAGGTTCGTAAAATATTTCTTAGATGAGTAATTACAGAGACAAGCGTCAGGACGATTTCGCTCCGCGCAACAACAGGGAGAGAAGTTCATTCAATCCCAATTTCGGAAGTGACAACAGGTTGAAGTCACGTCCTAGATTCAACAGAAATTCAGATGAACGCCCTCAGTTCGAGCGTTCCGACCGCAATGGCGGTTTCGGCCGTCAAAAACCATATGGACGTAACGGTCGTGACTTTGATAATAAAAGATTCGATAACGATAGGAGTCCCAGGGAGCGTTTCGGCGGTGATTATAGACCACGTTTCGAGACTGAACGTCAGGGTGGTGAAAGACCATTCCGCAACGGTGGTTTCAGGAACGGTGCGGCACGTACGTTCGGCTATGGTGAGAACGCGGGCGAGAGAACATATGGCAATTATGGTGCCGACCACAAGGGCGGTTATGGTGCAAGAGGTAACAGAAAGGGTGCATATGATCCGAATGCAAAATACAGTGCCAAGAAGCGCGTAGCTTATCGCGAGGCTGCAATAGATCCTAATGCCCCGGTTCGTCTCAACAAGTATCTTGCCAATGCAGGCATATGCTCGCGCCGTGAGGCCGACAATTATATCGAGGCTGGTCTTATAACCGTAAATGGCGAGGTTGTTACAGAGTTGGGTACAAAGGTGCTTCCCGCTGATGATGTCCGTTTCAACAGCGAACGCATCAATCCGGAGCGTAAGGTGTATGTTCTCCTGAACAAGCCGAAGGACTGCGTGACCACGGTTGATGACCCTCAGGAGCGCAAGACGGTGCTTGATTGTCTACGCGGTATAGGCAAGGAGAGAATCTATCCTGTAGGTCGTCTCGACCGTAACACGACCGGTGTCCTGTTGCTTACAAACGATGGTGATATGGCCGCAAAGCTTACTCATCCCAAGTTTATGAAGAAGAAGATATATCATGTTACATGCGACAAGAATGTGGCAATGTCCGATATGGACCTTCTAGTGAACGGCATAGAGCTTGAGGATGGTCCTGTTTATGCTGATGAGGTGACTTATGTGAATGAAGCCGACCGTTCACAGATTGGCATAGAGATTCATTCCGGAAAGAACCGTATAGTCCGTCGTATGCTCGAGCATCTCGGCTACCGTGTCAATAAGCTTGACCGTGTGCTTTTTGCCGGTCTTACAAAGAAGAACCTTAAGCGCGGCGACTGGCGTTATCTTACAGACAAGGAAGTAAACATGCTCCGTATGGGTGCTTACGAATAATTAGAAACAAGAACAGGAGGAAACTCCGACACAAATAAATATTCAATGAAAACGATAAAGCGTACAAGAATATCGGATGTTCTCAAGAGTAATAGTGCTGGTATTGAGGTTAATGTAAGGGGGTGGGTCAGAACCCGCCGCAGTAGCAAACAGGTCGCTTTTGTGGCTCTTAATGATGGTTCTACAATCAATAATATTCAGGTTGTGATAGACGCCGACAAGTTCGATGAGGAACTTGTAAAGCAGTTTACTACAGGTGCGTGTCTTAGTGTTAACGGCTTGCTTGTGGAGTCTATTGGTGGCGGTCAGGCTGTTGAGATTCAGGCTACCGAAATTGAACTGTTGGGTGCATGTGATAATACTTATCCTTTGCAGAAGAAGGGGCAGACAATGGAATTCATGCGCACTGTAGCTCATCTTCGTCCGCGTACAAATACTTTCGGAGCTGTGTTCCGTATACGTCACAATATGGCCTATGCAATACACAAGTTCTTTCACGACAAGGGTTTCTACTATTTCCACACACCGATTATTACAGCATCAGACTGCGAGGGTGCCGGCCAGATGTTCCAGGTTACAACCATGAATCTGTACGACCTTAAAAAGGATGAGAACGGAAATATAAAGTATGACAGTGATTTCTTTGGTAAGCAGGCCAGTCTTACCGTGTCAGGCCAGCTTGAGGGTGAGCTTGCTGCAACAGCCCTTGGTGCTATATACACATTCGGTCCTACATTCCGTGCCGAGAATTCAAATACTCCACGTCACCTTGCCGAGTTCTGGATGATTGAGCCTGAGGTCGCATTCAACGATATCATAGATAATATGGAGTTGGCTGAGGAATTCATAAAGTACTGCGTGCAATGGGCTTTGGATAATTGCATGGAGGATATAACGTTCCTCAACAATATGATTGACAAGGAGTTGATTGCTCGTTTGCGTTCAATTGTTGATACAGAGTTCGTACGTTTGAGCTATACCGATGGTATAAAGATTCTCGAGGAAGCTGTAGCTGCGGGTCACAAGTTTGAGTTTCCGGTATATTGGGGTGTTGACCTTGCTTCGGAACATGAGCGTTATCTCGTTGAAACACATTTCAAACGTCCTGTCATACTCACCGATTATCCCAAGGATATAAAGGCGTTCTATATGAAGCAGAACGAGGATGGCAAGACTGTGCGTGCAATGGACGTTCTCTTCCCGAAGATTGGTGAGATTATCGGTGGTTCGGAGCGTGAGGCAGATTATGACAAGCTACTTGCGCGTGTTGAGGAGATGAACATCCCTATGAAGGATATGTGGTGGTATCTCGATACACGCCGTTACGGTTCATGTCCGCATTCTGGATTCGGTCTTGGTTTTGAGCGTCTGCTGCTCTTCGTGACCGGAATGTCGAATATCCGTGATGTGATTCCATTCCCTAGAACACCGAACAATGCAGAATTCTGAAACATAAACGAAAAAGGCATGGGATACTCTCCATGCCTTTTTCGTTTATGTTTAGTCCATAGATCCATCAGCATGTTTAATAAATATGAAATGGCTTTCTATTATAAAATAAAAATATTATACTCGCGTTATGAATTTAATAAGACTAGAATTCTAAGATATGGACAACAACCGTTATTGTGTGATCATGGCCGGCGGTCAGGGTACGCGTCTATGGCCTTTGAGCCGAAAGTCCCATCCCAAGCAGTTTCTCGACCTGTTGGGTTGTGGCAGGACTCTCCTGCAGCAGACGTACGACCGTTATTGCCGTATAGTCCCGCGTGAGAATATAATAATATCGACTCATGTGGACTATACCGATGTTGTGCGTGAACAGCTCCCCGAAGTGCCGGATTCACACGTCATTCATGAACCGGCTTTTCGTGGAACGGCACCGAGTCTGGCTAATCTTGCATGTCATATACGCACTCTGAATCCTAGGGCAAACATCGTTGTCGCGCAGAGTGACCAGCTTATTCTTGACGAGAACAAGTTTGCGGAAACTGTAGGCAAGGGACTCGATTTTGTGGCAGAGAACAATAAACTGGTTGTGGTTGGAATAAAACCCACATGTCCCGAAACTCGTTATGGCTACATTCAGGCCGAAGGCGGAGTCGAAGATGGCCTTTTCTATAAGGTACGTACATTTACCGAAAAGCCGGAATTGGAATTCGCCAAGCTTTTTATGGAGAGTGGTGAGTTCTATTGGAACTCCGGTATATATATATGGAACGTACAGACCATAATAGATACCATGTCAAAGCATCTTCCCGACATGATGAGTGTGCTAGAGGATATCTATCGTGAGATTCCTGACCGCGCACAGCGACGGAAACGCGGTTATGAGATATACACCTCTTTCCCGAATGCTTCGGTTGACATGAGTGTAATGGAGCGTGCCGATAATGTGTATGTAGTGATAGGTGAGTTCGGTTGGGCCGATATCGGTACTTGGGACACCTTGTACGGAACATTGCCGAAGGACTGTGACGGCAATGTCTTAATGGGATGCAGAACCTTGAAATATGACTGTCATGACAATATGGTTGTTCTGCCCAAGGATAAATTGGTTGTCATGCAGGGAGTAGACGATCTTGTTGTTGTTGATACTGATGATGTGCTTATGATATGCAAAAAAGGCAACGAACGAGATATACGCAAGTTTTTGAATGAGGCTAAAATGAAGATAGGAGAAGACATTGCATGATGCACCTTTTGTCTGTCATTCAACAACCCACCTTATGTCATGTGCCTTTGTATCTTCGGGGTTGTATTCCAGGGCTTCACTATCCGGTATCTTTACCTCGTATTTTTTCATTTCCTTGTTAGTGAGAGATGTCCCTCTGATCCAAGGGTTCGCTTCGCGCAGTTGCAGGTATGTGATGTTGTACTTCTTGGCGAACAATCCCCAATTTTCTACAACTGAGTCTACCTCGACTATTTCCTTGTGCGGGATGTGTGGATAGAGGTCGCTGTGTTGCAGGTAGAAACCATACTTTTGCGGGTTCGAGAAAATTGTCTTTACCGCAAGAAGACGGAATATATATCTCGAAGTTTCCGGCAGTAGCTTGAGGTTAATGGCTTTATTCTCTTTTTGACTTTCTATACGTTTTGTTACATTGCCTCTCCCTGTATTGTAGCTTGCTGCTACAGTGAGCCAATCCCTATATGTGCGGTATGACTCCTTGAGGTACTCGCATGCAGCGCGCGTAGCCTTCTCTATGTGGAATCTCTCGTCGACCTCCTTGTTGATTTCAAGTCCATAGCTTCTGCCCGTGCTCTCGATGAACTGCCATAGGCCGCCTGCTTTTGCCGTGGATATAGCTTCGGTGTCGCCGTTGCTTTCAATTATCATCAGGTATTTGAGGTCGTCATGTACTCCACACTCCTTAAGAATGGGTTCTATTATCGGGAAAAGGCGGTTTGCGCGTTTTATTTGCAGTAGGGTGTTTATGTGTGAGAAGGTAAACGCAAGCATTTCCCTATCCATGCGTTCACGGCGGTCTTGTGTGGTGAGTGTTATTTTTTCACCTGCAAAGATTACGTTGTCCGGTACTTCTGGCGACAGCGCTATACTGGGGGTTCTATCTCCTGAAGGGGCCTTGCAATTGGTCGTTGTGATTGCATTCCCTGGTGATATTGAAGCGCTCGAGAGTGCTATGGCTACACATGCTGTGGATATTATTGCAAGTATTATTGCTGCAGTTCTTGTTTTCATATTGTCAGTATTCTAATAGTTGTTTGTTGTGTTTTTGATAGCATTGGCCTGTTATTGAGAATCAGGAGTGCAAATGTAGCTCATTCGTTGTCAAATATCAAGTCTCTTTTGTTGATTTGCATCGCTTTTTTTTGTTCCTTTGCAAAATATTATAGGGATTTTCCCCTCTTTTTTTTGACAGTCTTATGGGTGAATTTGAAATGATCGCGAAAACCTTCCAGGGGCTTGAGGAGGTTTTGGCAAAGGAGTTGGTAGCTCTTGGTGCAAATAATGTACAGTTAGGACGCCGAATGGTATCCTTTACCGGTGACAAGGCGTTGATGTATAAGGCCAATTTCCATTTGAGGACTGCAGTGCGTATCCTTAAACCGATAATGAATTTCAAGGCTGCCGATGCCGATGAAGTATATGAATTTATAAAGAAGGTTGAGTGGGAACAATATCTCGACAGCCGTTCAACATTCTCGGTCGATGCGGTGGTGTACAGTGATGTGTTTCGTCATTCAAAATTCGTGGCATACCGCGTGAAGGATGCGATAGCGGACTATTTCAATGAAAAGTATGGCGAGCGTCCTTCGGTGCGTCTCAATAACCCCGACCTCATATTCCACATACATATTGCGGGTGAGGAGTGTACTCTTGCCTTCGACAGTTCGGGTGAGTCTCTTCACCGTCGTGGCTACAGGGTAGAGACTGGTGCGGCCCCTATCAACGAGGTCCTAGCAGCAGGTATGATAATGCTTACCGGCTGGAATGGTGAGTGTGATTTCATTGATCCTATGTGTGGCTCGGGAACAATACCCATTGAGGCTGCATTGATTGCCAGGAATATAGCTCCTGGCGTGTATCGCAAGGGATATGCCTTTGAAAAATGGAACGATTTCGACAGCGAACTGTTCAAATCTATATATGACGATGATTCGGCCGAACGTGAGTTCAAACACAAGATATACGGTTACGATGTTGACGGGCGCATGGTAGCTTGTGCACGCAGGAACGTAAAGTCTGCGATGATGGGTGATATAGTGGAGATTGAATGTCGAGACATAAAGGATTTTGTGGAGCCGCAGGAACGTGCGTTGATGATTGTCAACCCTCCATATGGTGAACGCCTTGTGCTCGAGAACCTGCTTGGCGTATACAAGGAACTTGGTTCACGCCTCAAGCATGCATTCCAGGGGAATGAGGCTTGGATTATAAGCAGCAGTTACGATTGCTTCGACCAGGTGGGTCTTAAGGCCTCGGCCCGTATTCCGCTTTATAATGGTGACCTCGACTGCGAGTTCCGCAAATATGAGCTTTTCCAGGGCAAGTATAAGGGCTTCAGAGATGAGGGCAACGAACTCAAGAAGGATTTTGCTCCATTGAAGCGCAAGTCTCGTCTGACCGGGGCTGACGGGGAACTGCGTCCTCCTCGCAGGGAGCGCAGTGAAGATAGCTATTCGGGTGAGATTGACTCTGACTCAATGCGTCGTCGCCGTGAGCTGGAATCATACTTCGGGACAAAGAATGCACAGCGCATAGTTGCCGGGCGTGACCGTCGTGAGCGCAATGGCTCGCGCACCGATGGTGACGGACGTCCGCGTCGTGATGCCAAGCCCTTCAGGGCTGAGGAACGCCGTGACAGCCGCCCCAGTGGTTATGGGAAAAGAGACAATGGTACCGCTAAAGGCGGTTATGCTCGCAGAGAGAACGGCGGCAAGCAGCAGACGGGTCGCAATAGTGGCGATTTCAAGCCCTTGCGTGGTGGGAAAAGAGGTGGAACAAAAACAAGAGGGTAACTCTTGATTGCTAAAATACAACAATTATGAAGATTTTACTTTTAGGTAGCGGAGGCCGTGAGCATGCACTTGCGTGGAAGATCGCTCAGAGCACTAAAGTTGAGAAACTGTTCATTGCGCCGGGTAATGCCGGAACCAGGAACGTTGGTGAGAATGTGGACATCAAGGTTACAGATTTTGATGCAATTGCCGCTTTCGTGCTGGCAAACGGTGTCGATATGGTAGTGGTCGGTCCCGAGGATCCGCTGGTAAAGGGTATATATGATTATTTCCAGGCCGATGCGCGCCTGAGCCATATTGCCGTCATAGGCCCTACCAAGGCCGCTGCGGAACTGGAAGGAAGCAAGAGCTTTGCAAAGGATTTCATGCAGCGCCATTCGATCCCTACTGCTGCATACAAAGCCTTCACAGCCACTGAAAAGGAGGAGGCCTATCGCTTCCTCGAAGGACTCAAAGCTCCTTACGTACTCAAGGCCGATGGCTTGTGTGCAGGAAAAGGCGTTCTTATATTGTCAACCCTGGAGGAGGCAAAGAGCAGTCTGGATGAGATGTTCGACGGTATGTTCGGCGATTCATCGGCAACCGTAGTGATTGAGGAATTCCTCGATGGCATTGAATGTTCGGTATTTGTGCTTACGGACGGAAATGATTATGTCATCCTGCCCGAGGCTAAGGACTACAAGCGCATAGGTGAGGGGAACACAGGTCTTAATACCGGAGGTATGGGCTCTATTTCGCCTGTTCCTTTTGCTACAAAGGAGTGGATGGCAAAGGTGGACGAGAGGATTATACGTCCTACTGTTGACGGTCTTGTAAAAGACGGGCTGCTTTATAAAGGATTCATTTTCTTCGGCCTTATAAATGTTGAGGGCGAGCCTATGGTTATCGAGTATAATGTGCGTATGGGCGACCCGGAAACCGAGTCTGTGATGCTTCGTCTCAAGAGCGACATAGTTGAACTCTTCGAGAAGGTTGCAGAAGGTACTCTTGCCGGAACCTCTGTTGAGTTTGACGAACGCAACGCTGTATGTGTGATGCTTGTCTCGGGAGGTTATCCCGAGGAATATGGCAAGGGATATGAGATGACTGGTTTTGAGAATGTAAAAGAGAGTATCCTTTTTCATGCAGGAACAGCCGAGAAGGGTGGGAAAGTGGTTACTGCAGGAGGTCGTGTCATCGCAGCCGTTTCTTATGGCTCTACACGTGAAGAGGCTCTGGAGAAATCATTCAAGGCTGCCAATGCCATAAGTTTCGAGAAAAAATATTTCAGGGGAGATATAGGTTTTGATCTCTAACAACTCTATACAGGGACGTTTTGTCTCGGGAATGCTTACAATGCCGGTGTTGCTTTCATGCTCTCTGGCATTGTGGCTTTTTGTGACTATAGCCGGGGATGCATGCGAAGATGCTATATTGGGTGATGATGTGTCATCCAATGTCTGGACCAGAATTGTCGCTCTGGTCTGTTATTTCTCGTCGGCATTCATACTGAACTCGATACATCTTTTCGAGAGAAGGGTTGGCTGGCTTTTTTCCTTGTTCATGTGGCTTGCCATACAGGCACTGTTTGTGCAGCACAGGTATGATGTGGCATTGTCGGTCCTTGTACTCGTATCATCCTTCTCTATACTGTTCTCCTGCCAACTGGCCGTAGATGTGGAAAGGCGTTTTTTTATGGTCTTTGCATTTTTGGGCTCCTCTGTATTCTTTATGCCGGCATTGATTTTGCTCCTGCCTATATATGTAGTGTTTGCATATATCTCGAACATTCTTACTGTCAAGAGGTTTTTGGCAATGCAGCTTGGGCTCGTCACTCCTTTTTGGCTGGCGTTCGGGCTTGCATATGTGTATGACCCTGCAGGTATACTATTTAGTTGCATGAAGTCTTTTTTTTGCGGTCTTGCTTTATTTGCCTTTTTGCCAGAATCTCATGTGCTACTGTTCATGGCGGCAGAATTGCTGGTGCTTGTTCCTGCTATAGTGTTGCTATTTGGGCCTTTATCATCAGGCAAGCCATTGCTGATGAGGAGGATACTCTTCTTTCTGCTGTTGAATGTGTATTGCCTTTTCCTGTCGTTCATGGTTCCAAGCAGGTGTGAATTGTTCTATGCATGCTCAATTCCGGGAACTGCGGTGCTGGCTTCCTATATATTTACGTCAAAAATCACGAAGTTGTCGAATATATACTTTATATTTGTAAATCTGATTTGGATAATATTGGCTTTCTATTGCTTATGGATGGAACTGTTCTAGAATTCTTCAAGGATTACGGCTATCTTGGAATGGGAGTTTTGTCATTCCTGTCGGGTACGGTTGTGCCTATAACCAGTGAGGTCCTTCTGGTCTTTTTCCTAAATTTGGGGTTGAATGCCGTGGGAATAACCCTTGTAGCCACTTTGGGCAATACATTGGGTGGCGTTACCTGTTTTCTTATGGGATACCTCACAACCAAGGAGAGGGCGCAGAAGTTCTTTAAGATATCGGACAAGAAAATGAAGCGTGCCGATAAACTGATACAGAAATATGGTTTTTGGGCCGCATCGGTTTCATTTGTGCCAATATTCGGTGAGGCACTGTTGGTTACGTTGGGTGTAATGCGTGTCGACAAGTACAAGGTTATTGCCGTTATGGCTGCGGGAAAACTGATTCGATATATACTTATAACGGCTTCATATACAGGATTATCCGGTTTCTTTGAGTTTTGATGTCGTCCTCGCTGTAGCTATTGTTCTGTTCAATAGGATGCCGATGCCTTTATGCCTGAACTATGTAGCAGTGATACAATCCTGTCAAGCTCCTCCTTTGTTGCTTTCTGCAATCCCGCATGTGGTGTTTCGCGGTCTATTGTGTAAATCATCACTTCTCGTGGTGCTATTTCCCTTATGATTTCAAGCCAGGGTATTACGTACTTGTCACCGGTATTGTCCACGTTTCTGCCGTTTACGGAACCTTTCATGAACATGGTCTGTATTACGGCCGTTCCGTTGAATGCCTTCATGCGCTCAACTATGGATGCAAGGTCGTAACTACCTGTAGGGCGGTCGACGGACATGATATAGTCTGTGTCAACAGTGTCAAGCTTTAAAATATTATTGTCAACTTTCGACAAGGCATTGAATACTTTTTCTCTTGTTATGAGTGTTGCATTTGTGAGAACGCTTACCTTTGCCCCCGGGCAATATTTGTTGCGCAGGATAATGGTATCATCTATGATTTCTCCGAATTGAGGATGAATGGTGGGCTCGCCGTTTCCTGCAAAAGTAAGCACGTCGGGCAACTGGCCCTCTCTTGACATTTCAATCAGTTTGTTCTCCAATGCTGTCGAGACCTCTTTCCGTGACGGCAATGGTGTGGTTGTTCTTTTTTCGGCATTGAACCCGCATTCGCAGTACAGGCAGTCGAATGTGCATATCTTGCCGTCGGGAGGAAGCAGGTTTATACCGAGTGAAATGCCGAGCCTGCGGCTTTTTACAGGGCCGAATATGGGTGATGGATAGATTATTGTCGGCATGGTGTTACTGTATTGAAAAGATTGTGCAGGCAGGTGAAACCCGTAGCTGGAATCGGAAGTATTCCCGGGGGTGGCCTGTTTCTGCGGTTTGCAACAAAGATAAAGATAAATATCATACGAATCCAACATGGCAACCGTATATTCTGTTCTTAAATCAAGTGTTTTTATCGAAAAGTGGTAGAAATCCCATTATTTTATTGACTATTATTTTATATGAATAAGTGTGGATAAGAATATTTTTTGTATGTTTGTAAATAGATATAAATTTCTGTGAAATGGAATATTACATAGAGATAGATAATGTAAACAAAGCGAAGAATGACATTGATGAAATCTGTCGCCTTCAAGGTTATTGCAATCTTACAAAACGCAAGTTCGGGAGCGGTGGTGTAGGGCGTTTCCTTACAAAGGTCGTGAGTGTGGGGAAAATTCTCCTCAAGCTGCAGAAGGATGATGTTCTGATATTGCAGTATCCTATGAAGAAGTTCTACAAGACCGCGTGTAGGCTAGCTCGTTTTAAAGGTGCGAGGGTGGTAACCATAATACATGACCTTGGAGCTTTCCGTCGCAAGAAACTCACTCCGATTCAGGAAAACAAACGTCTTTCACTTACTGATTTTCTCATTGTTCATAATCAGACCATGCGTGAGCATCTTCGTGAGCATGGCTTCAATGGCGGAATTCATAATCTTGAAATTTTCGACTATCTTTCTGTAGAGCCTGTACAGCCATTACGCAAGCCTCATATGCCATGGAGGGTCGTGTATGCAGGGCACTTGGGGCATTGGCGCAATGAATTCCTTTATAAGATCGGTAGTTGTTCCGCGGAATGGGAGATGGAACTCTATGGAAAAGGATTCGAGGAAGAGAAGAACTGCTGCAAGCGGTTGCGTTACCACGGATTCATGCCTTCAGATGAGTTCATAGCCAAGGTCGATGGCGACTTCGGCCTTGTGTGGGATGGCGATTCTCTCGATGAGTGTACTGGTGCATGGGGAGAGTACCTTAAAATAAATAATCCTCACAAGACATCGTTCTACATCCGTGCGGGAATCCCAGTAATAGTTTGGAGCAAGGCGGCTATGGCTCCTTTTGTAAAGGAGAATAATATTGGACTGGTTGTCGATTCAATAAGAGATATCGAGGCTTCATTGGCCGGAATCTCGGGAAATGATTATGCGAGAATGCGCGAATCGGTCTCTATTGTGGGTAGGAGATTGTCCGAAGGCTTTTATTTCAAGTCGGGGCTCGAAAGCGCGATGGAGTATCTTGATAAGGAAAGGCAAGCATGAGCAGCATCCCGTTATATGGGTCCTTGGCTGATTCGCCCAAACACGGAAATTGCTCAAGGAAATGCAGATCCTGTATAAATGCTTGTCTTCGTGCTGATATTGCTTTTGCGTTGTGGTAAATGTTTCATATAAATAAGAGGTATAGTGCTTGGGTTATGAGAAAATTCACTATAGGGGTCATAATTTCTACATACAATAATCCGCGGTGGCTCGAGAAGACATTGTGGAGCTATGAGGTGCAGTCTGTCGTGCCC
Organism: Bacteroidaceae bacterium; assembly: GCA_017547205.1. Lineage (GTDB taxonomy): Bacteria > Bacteroidota > Bacteroidia > Bacteroidales > Bacteroidaceae > HGM04593. The sequence continues at coordinate 36,867 of JAFYQH010000070.1, forward strand.
GATGAGATAATAATTGCCGATGATGGCTCAGGCAGAGAGACCCGTGAACTTATAGAACGTTTCAGCAAGACCTTGCCTATAAAGCATGTGTGGCACGAGGACGACGGTTTTCGCAAGACTAAGATTCTTAATGAAGCCTTGCGTGTAGCAATTTCCGATTATCTGATATTTACCGACCAGGATTGTGTGGCCCGCCACGATTTTGTTGAGACGCATATGCAATATGCTCGTCCCGGCTATATTTTGTCGGGCGGCTATTTCAAGTTGCCTATGGACATAAGTGAACTTATTACCCGTGAGGACATACGTTCCGCAAGGGCCTTCTCGCTCGAGTGGTTGACGGGAAATGGGCTGAAGAGAAACTTCAAGTGTACAAAACTTGTCAGGAACAGGGGGGTTGCAGTATTCATGAATTTTATTACGCCAACCAAGGCTACATGGAATGGCATGAACTCTAGTGGCTGGAGAAAGGACATTCTGGAGGTAGGAGGTTTTGATGAGCGTATGAAGTATGGTGGCGAAGATCGCGAGATGGGTGAGCGTATGTTCAACAATGGTATCCACTCAAAGCAGATACGCTATTCGGCGATAACACTTCATCTTGACCATAAGCGTCCTTATGTGAATGCTGAGGCTCTTGAACTCAACAGAAGGATACGTCAAGAGACAAAGCGTTTGCGTAGGACTGTTACAGAATATGGTTTGAACCTGAAAGAGGGTGATTCTGTGTAATGTTGTATTTATTGATACGACATCTGTCAATGATGTCATAAAAGACTGATTATGGGATTAAATTTGAGTGAGGAGGTACGCTGTGGGCATATTGTAACCGCAGAGATGAAAAAGATTTGGTCTGTGGAGCTGGATCTTCTCGATAAGTTCCTGTCATATTGTAGATTGCATGGCTTGAGATGTTGGGTTGAGGGCGGTACGTTACTTGGGGCCGTGAGGCACAAGGGGTTCATTCCTTGGGATGATGATGTCGATCTTGCTATGCCACGCGAGGATTATGACCGGATGTGCAGGATTGGAAACGAGGGGTTGGAGCATCCCTATTTCCTGCAAACCGCGTACAGTGATGTGGAGTACCATCGTGGTCATGCCCAGTTCCGTCGTAGCGATACAACCGGAATACGTCCTTCAGATTCTTATGAGAAATTCAATCAAGGGATTTTTATAGATATTTTTCCGCTTGATGCAGTGCCCGATGACCGAAAACTTGTACATGAGTATCGTAGGCGTTGTGTAAAGGTGTTCCGTTTCCTCAAGTCGAAGAACTGCAACCTTCTTGTGTCGGGACGTGTGTCGCTGGTGTTCAGGAAGTTGAAGGCAAAATATTGTGTGTGGCGTTATGGCTGGACTGATATTTATACCAAAGGGGAAGAGTATATGAGAAAATTGGGACGCATGCCTCATACAAAAGTCGCAGAATTGACATCTTTGGGCGAAAAAATTGTTTGGGACAAGAAAATATTCGAAGAAACCGTATATTTGCCATTTGAGCATTTGATGGTTCCCGCTCCCAAGGATTATGATGCGTTTCTACGGGAGAGCTTCGGACCGGATTACATGACACCGGTCAAGGCTCCGAGCATGCATGGCACGGTGGTATTCGATACTGAACGTAGCTATGTTGAGCTTCTGCCTAAGGTAAGGAAAGAGTACAGGAACTCTGCATTCAGGAGGCTTAAGGAAAAATTTTTAAAAAAGAAATAGGTATGAGTAAGAAAGTTTATCTCGGAATGATTGCTGATATAATGCATCCGGGTCTGACCAACATCATCAATGAAGGTGCAAAGTACGGCGATGTCGTCATAGGATTGTTTACCGACAAGGCAATAGCAACGCACAAGCGTCTGCCTTATCTCAGTTACGAGCAACGCAGAGAGGTACTCATGAACATTAAGGGAGTGAGTGATATTGTGCCGCAGGATGAGTGGAGCTATGTCCCCAATCTCCTAAAGTATAAGCCCGACTATATCATTCATGGCGATGATTGGGTTCAGGGCCCCGACAAGTATATACGTGACGAGGTTTACAAGACAATGGAGAAACTTGGCGGTGAGGTTATTGAAATACCGTATACTCAAGGTATAACATCGTCAGGTCTGGCTAATGAGCTGGCGTCGTTGGGCACTACCCCCCAGGCGCGTCTCTCCTCTTTGCGCCGTCTAATATCGGCCAAGCCGGTTGTACGCATCCTTGAATCGCACAATGGTCTTACAGGCCTTATTGCAGAACATACAAGTGTGGATATTGATGGCCAGCATCGTGAGTTCGACGGCATGTGGTCCTCCTCACTTACCGATTCTACGAGCAAGGGCAAACCTGATATTGAGGCTGTTGACCTTACAACTCGTCTGCACGACCTCAATGATACTCTTGAGGTTACTACCAAACCAATCATATTCGATGGTGACACAGGTGGCAAGGTCGAGCATTTCGGTTTCACAGTCCGCACTCTCGAGCGTCTTGGCATATCAGCTGTAATAATAGAAGATAAGGTCGGCCTGAAGCAGAACTCGCTTTTTGGTACCGATGCTGTGCAGACACAGGATACAATCGAGGGATTCTGTATAAAAATTAAGGCTGGTAAGGCTGCGCAGATAACACGTGATTTCATGATAATTTCACGTTGTGAGTCTCTTATTGCAGGTAAGCCCGTAGATGACGCCCTTGAGCGTTGCCATGCCTATGTCGAGGCTGGAGCCGATGGAATCATGATCCACTCAAAGGATAAGAGCGGTGAGGATGTAAAGGAGTTCTGCAAGCGTTTCAGGGAGAAGGATGCGCATACACCTATCGTAGCTGTTCCTACCACATACAACCAGTTTACCGAGGAAGAGCTTGCGGAGTGGGGCATAAACATTGTAATCTATGCGAACCACATGCTGCGTGCAGCTTATCCGGCCATGGTCAAGTGTGCCGAGACGATACTCACGCACAGCAGAAGCCTTGAGGCCGCAGAGCAATACTGCATGCCCATCAAGCAGATATTGAATCTTATACCAGGAACTAAGAATAAGTAACCATGATAAGTCCGAAGTTTTTCGTCGACAAGCTGGGTGAGCTTGGAATTGACTTTTTTGCAGGTGTTCCCGACAGCCTCCTGAAGAATATCTGCGCATACATCTCTGACAATATGGATGAGCAGCACAATATCATTGCTGCTAATGAGGGTGGTGCTGTCGGTCTTGCAGCAGGATATCATCTTGCGACTGGTCGTGTCGGTTGTGTGTATATGCAGAACTCAGGTGAAGGAAATGTGATAAATCCGCTTGCTTCGTTGACCGACAAGGAGGTCTATAATATTCCTGTGTTGTTGCTAATAGGTTGGCGAGGCCGTCCGGGTGCGCATGATGAACCGCAACATGTAAAGCAGGGGAAGATAACGACAGGTCTGTTGAATACGATGGGCATTAATTACGATGTTCTCAGCAAGGATGAGGAGATGGCTGCAAAACAGATTGAAAAGGCTGTCGAAATCATGAACAGGACCAATGAGGTGTATGCACTGGTCGTTGAAAAGGATACATTCGAAACGCATGTGTTGCAGAACGTGGAGAAGAATGATCTTGTCATGTCCCGCGAAGAGGCTATAGCAGCTGTCGCTTCAGCGATGGACGCATGTGATGCTGCAGTAGGTACAACTGGTATGATAAGCCGTGAATTGTTCGAGTATCGTGAAAGAGCCGGTGAGGGGCATGAACGCGATTTTCTTACAGTTGGAGCAATGGGCCACGCCTCGCAGATTGCACTGGGTATAGCCATGATGAAGCCAGAGCGCAGGGTGTGGTGCTTTGATGGTGACGGTGCGAGCATAATGCATATGGGCTCTATGGCTATTGTTTCTAGCAAGTGTCCGGTAAACTATGTACATGTGATATTCAATAACGGGGCACACGATTCTGTAGGTGGTCAGCCGACCGTAGGCCTCAGGATTGACTTTCCGGCTGTTGCAAAGGCTGTCGGCTACAAGTATGCCTTGAGTGTCGATGACCGGGCCGGGCTTGATGAGGCTCTTTCTTCAATCAATGGCATGGAAGGCCCTGTATTGCTTGAGGTTAAGGTCAAGAAGGGTAATAGAAAAGACCTTGGAAGGCCAACGACTACTCCAATGCAGAATAAGGAAGCATTGATGGAATTTCTTAAAAAGTAACTTGTTATGGATATAAAAAGAAATGTTCTCTTGAACCCGGGTCCGGCAACTACTACAGATACCGTAAAGCTGGCCCAGATTGTTCCCGACATTTGTCCTCGCGAGAAGGAATTCGCAGGTCTGATGAAGGCTCTGCGTTCCGATTTGCTGAAGCTTGTGCATGCCCCCGAGGATGAATATACTTCGGTGCTCTTCTGCGGTTCAGGGACTATAAATATTGATGTTTGTATAAATTCTCTTCTTCCCGAGGGAAAGAAAATCCTTGTCGTAAATAATGGCGCCTACAATTCACGTGCAGTAGAGGTGTGCGAGATGTATCATCTGCCCCATATAAATCTGAAATTCAGTGTATATGAGCGTCCCAACCTCAATGTAATAAGGGAAACCCTGGAGGCCAATCCCGATGTGGCTGTGGTGTACTGCTGCCATCACGAAACGGGTACCGGTATCCTTAACCCAATAAGGGAAATAGGTGCTATGGCGCATGAGCATGGAGCGATATTTGTGAGTGATACGACATCTACTTTGGGTATGATACCTTTGAATGTCGTGGATGACAACGTTGACTTCTGTATGGCTTCGGCACAGAAGGGTCTCATGGCTATGTCCGGCCTTTCATTCATAATAGGAAGAACCGATATCATCAAGGCTTCAAAGAACTATCCTACACGCTCCTACTATTGCAACCTGTATCTGCAGTACGAGTACTTCGAGAAGACCGGTGAGATGCATTTTACACCCCCTGTACAGACGATATATGCGACAATCCAAGCCCTGAAGGAGTATTTCGAGGAGGGTGAGACTGCAAAGTTCGCACGTCATAGGGCGGTGTACGAGGCAATACATGAGGGCCTTGACAGGCTTGGGCTTGAGACTGCCATTGACCGTGGAATAGAGTCGGGGCTTGTTGTTTCGGTCAAGTATCCCGATGACCCCAACTGGGATTTCGAAAAGGTACACGACTATTGTTATGAGAGGGGCTTTACAATTTATCCGGGTAAAATCAGCACTACCGATACATTTAGGCTCTGTTCACTCGGCAAGATATTCCCGGAGGATATTGAGGCTTTCTTCATTGTGCTGGGTGAGGCGTTGAAGTATTATAACATAAGTACAGGAAAGAATGGTTAGGACGGCTGTAATAATGGCTGCCGGGCTAGGTACACGTTTCGGGAAAATGACCGAGACCCAGCCGAAAGGGTTCATAGAGGTTGGCGGTATGTCAATGATAAGGCGTTCGGTTGAGACGCTGCTGGCATGTGGTATAGAACGTATAATAATAGGCACAGGTTATAAAAAGGAGTGCTATGAGGAACTTGCCGGGCAGTATCCACAGATTGAGTGTGTGTATTCGCCTCGTTATGCCGAGACCAATAGCATGTATACTCTTTATAACTGTCGTGAGGCTATCGGTGACGACGATTTTCTGTTGCTGGAATCAGACATTGTTTTCAACAGCGCTGCAATTGCCGAGATGTTGTCCGATGAGCATGATGACATAATGCTTATAACACCTGTCATAAAGTTCCAGGACCAGTATTATGTCATGCATGACGAGAAAGGTGTCCTGGTAGCCTGTTCTACTGACAAGAGCGCTTTGGATGCCCAGGGTGAACTTGTAGGCATACATCGTATCTCATCGTTGTTCTATAAGAAAATGTGTGGTGAATATGCACGTGTAGTCGATGAGAAGCCTAAATTGGGATACGAATATATGCTTCTTGAGATGTCGCGTTTCCATGTGCCGGTTCATGTGCTGAATTCCAGGGTAGCCAAATGGTATGAAATTGATGACGAGGATGATCTGCGCTATGCCGAGGAGAATGTTGTAAAGTATCTTCAATGATTCAACAAAAGCTTTGTTTATGGCTGACAATGATACAAAGGCGGGATATGATTTAAAACTCTTGCATTCCAGAATGCTTGACATTCTCTCGGCGATTGATGAGGTTTGCCGCAAGTATAATCTGCGCTATTATCTCATTGCAGGGACGATGCTCGGTGCCGTGCGTCATAAGGGCTTTATTCCATGGGACGACGATGCCGACATCTGCATGCCGCATTCCGACTATGACAAACTTATAGAACACTGCAAAGAGTGGCTGCCGGAAAGGTATGAGCTTATATGCGCCGAGAATGACAAGGATTACCCACAACCTTTTGCTAAGATTCAGGATTCGTACACCACTATTATAGAACATGCGCATCTGAGGTATCTGGGCGGTGCATATATAGATGTCTTCCCTCTTGATGGTATGCCTGACGGCAGGATGGCGCAACGTTGGCACTATTTCAAGTACAAGCATTTGTGTAAGCTGCTCTATTTTACATATAGGGATCCGTATAGGCATGGTCGTGGGCCAAGTTCATGGTTGCCGTTATTGTGCCGCAGGTTGTACACGGTGGATGGGTTGCAGAAAAAGATACGAAAGCTGTTGACAAAGTACGACTTCTACAAATGCAAGAAAGTACTTTGCTTTGACGACGGCTTGAGGAGTGTTGTTGACCGGGAAGTGTATGGTACTCCCAAACCCTACGTATTCGAGGATAGGGAATTAATGGGAGTTAATGACCATGATACACTCCTTAGACATATGTATGGTGATTACATGGAACTTCCGCCGGTGGAGAGCCGGAGACAGCACAACTTCTATTATCTTGATTTGAATACTCCTTATCGTGAATATAAGGGCGATAAATGAAGGAGGCTGACCCAAAAGTGATTTTACAAAGAGAATACCCCTTGTCAGAATACACTCTGGCAGGGGGCTTGTTCTAAAAATGGGCTATTGAGTCACCCTGTTTTTGTCTATTTTCTTCCGAAGTCGGCCGGAATCTCGCCCCATTCATCTGTTTCCCATTTCAGGAGGGTCGTGGTATACCTGTTTTCCTTCAGCCATTTTTCGGCTCTTTCGATATACCCGAATAGCTCTTCGGTTCTGTTGTCGCGCGGCAACTTTGTTTTGCACTGCTTCTGTTTTACCCATAGAAGTGCATTTCGGCTGTCCGAGTATATCGGCAGGTCTATAC
>JAFYQH010000071.1 GCA_017547205.1 Bacteroidaceae bacterium
ATACCGGCAAGCATAAGCACCGAAATGGGATAGTATATCATCGGTTTGTCATAGATGGGAAGCATCTGTTTGCTCACACCCTTGGTAATGGGATAAAGACGGGTTCCTGAACCACCTGCCAAAACTATTCCTTTCATAATACATCTGTTTATAAGGCAAATAATTGCCAAAATTCTTAATAATCTTTAACAGCATACAAAGCACAACAAATGCAACATAAACTGAATAATACAAAATTAGACAAAAAAATTGAAAACAAGCACTCCAGGACACATAATTCATTCAGGACTACAAAAAAAGCAGGATGACTGACAATCACCCTGCTTTTTGCTGTAATCAGATAAATGCTTACTCCTTGACAAGCTCAAACTCGGCACCCGAGCCGAAGTCCTGTCCGTTCTGTGAACTTGTCGCCGTAAAGCGTACGTAACGCGCCTTTACAGGAGCCTTGAAAAGCACGGTCTGCTTCTCTGCGCTGTACGGGAACTCACCCTCGACAACAGGCTCGCTCCAGTTCTTGCCGTCGGCACTTACCTGCAGCTTGTAACCCTTAATGTTACCGTTGTTACCGCCGTCCTGACGAGGCATATACTTGAAACCCTTTATGGTAACCTCCTCATTGGCATCAAAATCGATCCAGTGGGGATAGTTGGCTACAGTAACCGAATACATTGTATGCCATATTGTAGACGGGTCGCCGTCGAGCATCTTCTCGGCACCAGAACCCGGCTCAAGGCTTGAACAGAAGGCAACGGTAATGGGGATGGAAGTAATCTCATCATACTTGTATGTTGCCGCGAGTGCAGGAGTAGCCTTCTCCCATACAGTAATCTCACCACCCTTGCTCATGTCAACCGGAGAAGTATAAAGCGTTTTCTTACCACGCTTTCCTACCTTATAATATATCTCGGCACCATCCTTCGCGCAATCCATGGTTACAACGCCGCGTAGGTCGCGCTTGAGCACTACCGGAATCACTCCCGACGGAGCAACGTTTGCAAGAGCCTCATAGCTGTCACCAGCCTTTACAGGACGCATGATAAAACCGACACTGTTGTCACCAGCCTTCACAAGGTCATGCTCAAGCGGACCGCCCTGACCGCAGCTGTTGCCGCCAAGACCGTTGACCTTCGCATCAAGATGCAACCATGTACCCGAAGAAGCAGGCAACTGGTGCGGATGCGCAGCCTCGGTAAGCTCCACATCATTCCATGGCAGAGCTGTAGTAGAAAGGGCACCGGTAGAAACGAACAACACACCGTTTCCTTCACCGTTTGTCAAGGCAGCCCAACGCACCTCCTCACGATTAGCCATGTCCTGTGGCTTGGGGAAGTGAACGAACTGGTCGGCCACTGTGCTTGAATACTGCTGTATGAACGCACCTGTACGACGGTCGTTGTAGTTGTTCCATGGACCGCGTCCATAGTATGTATACTGGTCAAGAGCCTTAGGCAACTGCAACAGATAACCGATTCGTGCAAGAGCCACAGCCGCATCACTGCCGGTAACCGAACTGTTCAGTTCAACAGAACCGTCGGGATAGATGGTCCATATCCTGTTGGAAACAAAATGGAACTCATTCTCACCGAACTCGCGTGCATCGCTCTGCAGAGTAAAGCTGTTGTCCTCGTTCTTCACACGGCGTCCAGGATGCTTCGCCTGTGAGCGCACGATATACTGCAACACGATTGTACCGTCGGCATTCTTCTGCGACACGAATGAAGTCACCTTATCCTCGAGATTGTAGAGGCCGAGACCGAACCAACGGTTCCAAGCCCATATATCATTATCAACAGGAGCACGGTACGCACTCAATGTCATTGCCCCACCCTTCTCGAACACGGTATTTCCACCATAAACAACATTCTCAAGCACACCGGCATTGTTGTCGAACACAATTGTAAAGCCATCACCGGCAACAGTTGTCATGGCATTCTCCTTATCCTCGGTTATGGTAACCTTCACGTCGCTCTTGGCAACATCGGCAAGGAGAGCAGCCTTTGCAGCACCCTGAAGCAGCATCTGCTCCTCCATCTGCACATAACCCTTCTTTGCCCATGGCATATCCTTCTTGAGGAGAAGCTGCACCTTAACGAAATACTCCTTGTCGGCAGCATAGTCCTTCTTGCCGAACTTGAGCTTAAAGTTCTTGGCCTCGCGTGCACCTATATTCATGTCGGGCATGTAGTACGAATCGATCTGCTTGCCGTCCTCCCAAAGGGAAACCTTCACGTCCAGGTCGCTAAGACTGTTGAAATAACGCTTGTTGAAAATTGACACTTCACCGTTCTCAAGCATCTTTATCCCCGCATTCTGATAAACCTTCTTCACCTCGAAGTACTGTGGCTTTGGCGAGTGGTCGGGGAACATTATACCGTTCATGCAGAACGTATGGTCATTGGGGCGGTCACCGAAGTCACCTCCGTATGCCATATACTTCTTGCCGGTCTTGGGATCAACATTCCAGAAAGCCTGGTCTGTCCAGTCCCAGATGGCACCTCCGATGAAGAAATTCGTGCTCTCCATAGCCTCCCAGTAATCCACGAGGTTACCGGCTGCGTTACCCATTGAATGGGCATACTCCGAAATGTGGAAAGGATATACGATATTCATCTTACCCTTCACAGCCTCACGTGTCCAGCCGATTGAAGGATACTGGTTAGAGCCCATATCAACTATATAGTTGTTGCGCTCGTACTGCACCGGACGTGAAGCGTCAAACGCCTTGAGAGCCTGATAAGCCTTCACAAAGTTATCGCCGGGGCCGGCCTCGTTACCGAGTGACCAAATGCAGACAGCCGGACTGTTTATAGTAGCATGAGCCATCTCCATGACACGAGCGACATGAGCATCGGTAAACTCGGGTACATGCGACAGTGACGCATCGCCATAATAGTACTCATGACTCTCGATATTGGCCTCGTCCTCGAGATAGATACCGTACTTGTCACACAGATAGTACCAGTAAGGAGCATCAGGATAGTGAGCGTTACGCACGTGGTTGATGTTACCCTGCAACATAAGCATCACCTCCTTCTCCATCTGCTCGCGTGTTACGGCATGACCCTTCTCAAGACTGCTCTCGTGACGGTTCACACCCTTCATCTTGATGGGCTTGCCGTTGAGGTAATAGTAGCGTCCGGCAAGTTTGAATTCATCATCCTCGGCCTTGGTGTCGCGTATCTCCACTTCGCGGAAACCGAAATAAGCCGATGCCATTTCTACAGCATTACCCTTCTTGTCGAGCAAGCTCACAACAAGAGTATAGCGGTTAGGCTCCTCGGCGCTCCACTTTGCGGGAGCCTCAACCGGGATATCGAGCTTCAGGCTCTTTGTATCACCGGCAAGCAGTTCATCAAGTGAAACAGTTGCGACAGCACCCTCGACAATCTCATTGTCATCACTGTAGAGCGCGTTCTTGTAGAGCTGTGCCTTAACCTGATACTTCTTGACCTTCTTTGCAGTAAGGTTGCGTACATCTACCTCAATATTCGCCACGCCATTCACGTAAGCGTTGTCAAGGTCGGTGCGCACGCGCACATCGCGCAGCTCGACAGGGTTTGTGGCTGTAAGAGCGACAGTGCGGAATATTCCAGGCAAACGGAACATATCCTGTGCCTCGAGGAAAGAGGCGTCACTATTGCGGTAAACCTCAACAGCAACAACATTCTCACCCTCAACAAGATACTTTGTGATATTGAATGCGGCAAGGTTGCGGGAGTTCTTTGAGAAACCCACATATTTGCCGTTTATCCATAGATAGAAGAAAGGATCTACACCGTCGAAGTTGATATACACCTCACGGCCGGCCCATTCTGCCGGAACCGTGAAAGTACGGCGGTACGAACCTACCTCGTTGCGGTACTTGTATGTAGTATGGTGCTGCGCCGGTTCACGCATCACACCACCCTTCCAGTCACCAACCGCAACCTGATGCTTGAAGATAACAGGCTGGTTAACATAGATGGGAGTACCGTACTTCTGTGAACCGTCCGGCTGGAGACCATACACGTTCCAGTTCATCGGAACCTGCACCTTGTCCCATGCCGACACATCATAGTCGGTCTTGAAGAAATCCGCAGGACGCTCCCAAGGATTGGCAACCCAGTGGAAGCTCCATGTGCCGTCGAGCGACATGTAATACTCACTGTTCTCGGGCAACACCTTTCGCGCATTCTCCTCCGTTGCAAAATTGAAGAACCATGCCTTGGGCTGCTCCTTGTTGAGTGCAAGTTCAGTAGGCGACTCCCACTCCACGAGACCAGCCTCCTGCCCCTTTACGTAGCCATAGCCACGAGGAGCCTCGACATCGCCATACGCGAAGCCCTTGAGGTTCTGTCCCACACAGAACGACGATGAAAGTATGAACATCGCCATTACAGCCGAAACAAATCGTTTTTTCATAAAATAGTTATATTAAAAGTTAAGGATATTACACACAAGCGCACATGCGCGCGCAAAACTTTGTAAAATTAATGCTTTTTTTCATATAAAAAAACATTTCGGGAAATTGATTATCCCAATCAAGCCAAGCTACTTTCCTGTCCAGTAATCCTCAATCAACCCCTGATACATTTCAGGATCCCCAAGAACAGCTTTCCTGCACTCCTCCAATATGTAAGTTTTCAATTCAACAGGAAAATCAACGATCTTCTCCCAACATTCCAACCGTCCGATATACATACCATTGAACGTCGTCGGCGACGTAAGATTCAGATTTCCCTTCCTGCCGCATTCCGTGTATTCCCCATTACGGAACACGTAAACACCATAGTCTACAGGAAGCACCCGCCACGTGCCGCAGCGCAGTTTCTGCGCCCTCGCACAGCAATATTCCCCGTTCTCGCCATAAATTTTAACGGATGGAAAATCGTTGGCAAAAACCTTTTCGCCTATACGGTATGAAGTATAGATCCAAACACCTTTAAGTTCCTCGTCCGCCACATACCCATTACTCTTTTGGGCGAAAAGACATACAGGGGCACAAAATACTGCAAAAACAAACAGAACATGTAAATAAATTTCCTTTTTCATAACAATGACAGATCAAATCACAACGTACTTATGAACGCATCCCACTCCTTTGCTCCACCTTTCTTTCCAAAGACCTTTACGTAAAGCCGGCTCCTTGTACTGGAAATACTGCTGACCTCCCTACACAAAGCACTTGCAATCAACGCCGGAGGGATATTCACTTTGAGCAGCAGACAAACATGATATTCATGCCTGGACATATTATAAAGTTTATATAGACGGTTAGCAAAGTCCGGATAAACAGGCTTTACCTGTTGTTCAAGTTCATCAAGCTCAGAATCTTTCAACGCCTCCCCTCTTTCAAGACACGTCCTGAATGCCAGATAATATTCCGATGCAAAGAATTCCCTCTCAACCATCCTCATTGCAAGTGTTACCGGTTGAGGCCTCAAACGGTTCAGTTCCTCAATATGCTCAAGTTCACGCTTTATCAGCCTCGATTTCTTTATTACATGACGGACATAGACAACGAGCAATAGGGCCACGAAGAGAAGTACCGCAACCAATACTGACATATTCTGATTCATACGCATCAACCGCTTCTCGCTGGTCGAAAAGATAAAATTCATAGAATTCTTTTCCCCGGAATCTATATTTTCCTTCACCGCATGCCTTATCTCATCCATTCGACCTGCAGTCATACTGTTTGTCTTCACCCATATCTCTTGCTCAAGGTTATTGAATACCGTGTAAACAGAATCGTTCATCAACCTGAAATGCCTCATGAACCGCCCGTTCTCAACAAGCAATGTATCCTCAACATCATTTATAAAAGTATAGCGTTCACATTCCAGAGGTACTATCATTGTTTCCGAGTCAACAGTCAACAACTCGGCATAATAGAAAGTACTGTCCATATCATATATCTTACAACGCGTGTACCCTCTATCATTCGGATATACAGTTTCGTATCCTGTGGGAAAAATTATCTTTTCCAACACCCATGCACCTACCATATCATTACGCACACCACTATTTTCATTGGCACACGCACCCAAGAGCAGAAATACGGACAGGAACGACATAAAGGAAAAAATTCTGTTCATGCTTCATTCATTTCTGCAAATATACACATTCCAGCATTCCATCGCCATCATTTGTGTTTGCAAAAGATTTGCATCACACATGCAAAATGCATGCGAACAGACAAAGCAGTTTTCGCCCACCGTTTTAATCAGCAGAGACATACGGGCAAAAAAAATAAAAGCCACTGACGTGACTTTTATTTTACTTGCAAAAGCTAAGGATATAATCTTACTTAGCAGCCTCGAGAGAAGCCTTGCGGAAAGCCTTCATAGCCTTCTCGAGCTCCAAAGAAGCCTTACGTGCGCGTGTACCTGCAGCCTTGTTACCCTTCTCAACCTGAGCAGCTGCGTCAGCTGCGAATGCTGCATAAGTCTCCTGGATTTTCTCAATGAGTTCTTTCATAATATCTTCAGTTTTTTTGGTTAACGATGCACAAAGATAATAAAAATCACAATATCAAGGCATAAATGAGTTTTTTTTTGCAAGAAAAGACGTTTTTTTCCCAAAAAAACAGATATTTCAGCATTACAGAACACAAATAGCAGCAAGAGAAGCCTCCAAAGCACATCATCACCAAGAAGAAAGCTGCTTCAAGAAAAAAGCCGCCGACATACTTCACAGCATACCGGCAGCACAATCACACTATCTATAAAAGGTATTAACCTTTACCTGTAATTACCCAAATAATCAATTATTGCGCTCTCTATTAGAGCATGCCCATGCTCATTGGGATGTATTCCATCCTCACATATATAATCCGAGAAATTTTTCCTCTCAAGAAAGACCGAAGTAATATCAATCACCGGCACTTTCTTTAAAGCACCAAGACGGAAAATTTCCATGTTATACCTCGAGTGCCAACGGTCAATCGCCAGCACACTTCCACCCAACCAACGCAGCACATTCTCGCCATTTATACCACGCGTCACATGTTTGAAGAAACGCATCGGCTCAAGCACTGGCAATGACAGCAATACAGGATTAGAGCCCAATAACTTAACATTATCTATTAAAGAAGAATACTCTTTTACGAATTGTGGTATTGGAGTATTTGGCAAATGCTCTTCGTCGGGAGATGCCGCAATATTCGACCAATTGTAATCACAATCATTGCCACCATATTCAAAAAGCACGAAATCACTCTTTCTTATTTTATCGACATAGCGACCGAGCAACTTCTTTCCATGAGAAACCACACCGCCAAAACGGGCAAAATTCTCCACCTCTATATCAAGCCTCTCACGGCAACGTGCCGCAAATCCCTTATTGCTTATCTTATATTTAATACCACCCTCCGGCGAATTCTCGTTATCAACTACAATTCCTTTCATTACAGAATCGCCAAAAGCACACACATTTTTCAATTCAAATTTCATCATGTCAATCTTTAACCGGCAGCAAAAGTACATCATGAACAAATACAGGAGAAAAAAGAGGGAACAGAGGTGGGATTTCTTGGCAAAACAATGGTATTTGGGGTGAAATCCCTAAATATCGTGGTGAATACAAAGCTAAATCTATTGTCTCAAAGCATAAAACTATTAAAAATACAGCCGGTACAAAAATCCGGGGATCACACTGCAAAGACCAACTTCGAAATAAAGAACATGCCATCATAGCCGTACACCACAAGCGGCTATTGAGTCGCTACAGCGATACAAAAGGAAAACACCATTATCATCCGCAACATACCCCATATTGTACCACATTATAAAACTCACCATACAACACTAAATAACAAAATATTACAGATTTATAAAAAAGCACTACATAAAGACAAAAAAAGCAAAAAAAAATAAATTCATCCCACTTTACACCGAGACACCTTTTGAGGTTCAGTAACAACTTAAAGTGAGACAAATCAGCAACAAGACAGGTATAGTAGAAAAAAACAAGGTAATAATATAGCAGTTGACCCACATACTAAAAACGCGTTGATGTCATATCGAACGAACGTGAGATATCTCGTATTTTGTTGCTAGAAATCCCTCGTCGCTTTGCTCTGTCGGGATGAACTGTGTTATAAACAGCAAAGAGCACAATCCCCATCCATGTCATGTCGACCGAAGCGGAGACATGACATGGATGGGCGTGTTTTAACTCCCTCCTTTTTCTTCTACAGATTGACTAAACTTTTTGCTTAGCCCCCAACTTTTGCAGGTGAGCCCCGGTTAGGGACAAGCAAAGGTTTTGATACAAAAAAATGGCGAATGCCTAAACATCCGCCATTATGGGTGGGTAAGCTACCTACATCGCGCCGCTACAACCAACTACCTTTGCTGCGGTCAGGCCCTGGAGGATTCGCTAGGAGCTGGCCGTATAGGACTTACCCATATTTTCAGTATAAAAACTTCATTCTCATGCACAGGGACACTTCCCTAAAGCGTTGCAAAGATACTATTTTTTTCTCAAAATACAACTATTCGCGCAGTTTTATTTCATCCAAAAATATTTTCCAAAAAAAATGCTTATATAAACTAGGTAAACAATATTTTTTTATAACTTTGCAAAAATACAAAATAACATTATTCACAAACAACAAAACATTAATCTATGAAGAAATTTTTACTCTCAATTCTATGCTTGTTCAGCATTATCAGCTATGCTACAGCAGACGAGGCGAAGTTCGACTTCACCAAACCGTCAGGATTGACCCCGTCAATCACTGACGACATGTTCACAGATGGCGGAAGCGGTGCATTACAGTATGAAACATCTGTGACAACATTCACCTCCAATGGAGTAACCCTTAACACAACTAACGGTTCTACAGCATCACGCATCTGGAAAGCAGCTAAGGGTACATACGACTTGCGCGTATACAAAACAGCCACAATGACTATTGCAGCACCTACAGGTAGTGTAATCACAGCCATTGCTTTTACTGGTGGAACTGTCAATACCTTCAGTGCAAACAGCGGTACCGTTGACGGAAAGAACTGGACTGGCTCTGCATCATCAGTTGTATTCACATGGGCAGACAATGCAAGCACACAGAAAATCAACGACATCACAGTAACTTTCTCAACCGACGGCAGTGTAACACCCGACCAGGGCGGTGAAGGCGAAGGCGAGGATGAAGGCGAGACCGAGGTTGCATTCACCACTATCGCAGAAGTTCTTGCTGCAGGTGCCGGCAACGCAGCAACAAAAGGAACCGTAGTTGCAACATACGCACGCGGTTTCCTCATGAGCGACGGCACAGGTTCTATCCTCGTATTCCAGGGAACTTCACCAGCTGTTACCACAGCTGTAGGCGACGCTGTTAACGTTAGCGGAACAACTAGCATTTACGGCGGCCTGTTGCAGTTTGGCAACACTGCTGTTGTAACAAAGACTGGTACAGCAACCGTAAGCCACCCCACCGCAACCGCAATGGATGGCGCAGCCATGGATGCATATCTCGAAGCACCGGCAATAAAGTATGTTGAGTACACAGGTACACTCACTATCAGCGGCACCTATTACAATGTAGCAGTTGAAGGTGCGACCAAATCTACAGGTAGCATTCAGTACCCCAAGGATGGCGTTGTTACAGCCACAAGCGGAGCTAAGGTAAAGGTTACCGGTTATCTCATTGGTGTAAGCAGCAGCAAGTATGTAAACACAATGGCCGTAAAGGTTGAGGTAATCGAAGGTGGCGAGGAGCCCGAGGAGCCGGAAGTACCGACAGAGGCTAAGGAGTACACTGTAAACGAGGCTCTTGCAGCATACGTTGATGGAAAGCAGATTCCAGCCATCGTAACCGGTTACATTGTTGGCGCAATGAACAGTAATGGTTACGTTCCTGAGTTCGGCGCAACAACAGTCAACACAAACCTTCTCCTTTCAGACGACCCCGAAGAGGATGCCGTCGAGAACTGCATCATCGTTCAGTTGCCTGCTGGCGATATACGCACAGCACTGAACCTTGTTGACCACCCGGAGTATTTCCAGAAGGAGATAAAGATTACCGGTAGCATCGAGAAATACTTCAGGCAGGCAGGTCTCAAGAACCCGACAGCATACGAGTTCACAGACGGCACAGGTATCGAGGATGTTATTATTGGCGAAACAGCAACAAAGGTAATCTTTGATATTACCGGTCGCAGAATCGACCACATCACCAAGCCGGGCATCTACATCGTAAACGGCAAGAAAGTACTTGTAAAGTAAGAATCCATTCTTGCTAAAGCATTAAATCATAAAAATGTGGGGTTTCACGCCCCACATTTTTATTTAAGCCCACCTTCAGCCACAGCCTAACTCCCAACCCTGACATTGTAAACAATCTTTACACCCAGACAACAGTTCCCAATGCATTAGTTAAAAAACGCCTTATCTGTTGTCTTTTTGCATTTTTTACGTATTTTTGCAAAATAGAATTATTTCACCTAATTAAATAAGAGCATTTAAAACATTTTATTAACCCTATTTATTAACCAAAACCAACGTTTATGAAAAAGTTTACACTTTTCTTAGCATTTGTGGTAGCTTTTACAACCACAGCTTTCGGTCAGATTGATACGGAAAAACAATACCGTCTCAAATCTGTAGAAGTTGACGACTATCTGACAATTGCTGAGACAAACGCCAACACACATGGTCATGTGTGCGGCATGCCTTTAGACGACAACAACCAAGACCAGGTTTTCAGTTTCATTGATGCCACAAATGGTCAGTACTATTTGAAATCTGCAACCGGCAAGTATTTTACAGACAGAGGCACAGGTGCTGGATGGAATGTAAATTACTCAATGAACGCAGACGAAGCACTAGCTATGACTTTTGAGCAGATTGGCGAAAATACATACAAAATCAAATGCTATAATGACTCAAAAAATGCTGAACTATACTTCAAGTATGAATATGTAGGTGCAAGCGGTTTATACCACCCGTTCAACGATTCGAATGATGGTGCAGAATGGGTACTCGAGGAAGTATCTACAATTTCACAGGAGATGCTTGCAGAGGCACGCAACGCCTTTAATGCTGCTTACGAAACTGCTATTGCAACTATCGAGGCCGCAAACCTTGTAACTGAGAAAGGAGAAGACCTGCCACTTCAGACAACAGAAGCCAATTCGGCATACTACACCTGGAGTAACGCGCCAGAATCTTCAGAGGGTCCCATTGACCAGCTTGTTGACGGTATTGCAGAGCATAACAATTTCTTCCACACACAATGGAGTAATCCCGTACCTGCTGCACCTCACTACATTGAGGTTGATTTGGGCGAGAACAACGACCTTGAAAAGTTCGTAATCAGCTACACAACCCGTATCAACGACAATGGTGATATTGCCGACTTCCCCGATGCTATTGAGATTTTGGGCAGCAACGACAAGAATGAATACACACCTATTGCCAAATTCAATGACAAGCTTCCACAGTCAGAGGGCCAGAAATGGGAATCAACAATTGCTGTAAACAATGGATTCCGCTACTTGAGATTCAACGTAACGGCAGAGAAGACCTTCTGGCACATGGCCGAGTTTGATATCACAAGAATGATTACAAACATAAACGAAAGCTACAGGAATGTAATAGTTGAAATTGCAGCACTCAAGACTATATGCGAGAATGTTGCCAATAACGCCGATTACGGTTATTATCAGCTAGAGGAGGCTACAGCTACACTGAACGCAGCTGTAGAAGCAGTGAAAGCAGGCATTGCAGAGCCAGAACCTGTTGCTTTGGCTGTAGTTTCACAGACTCCTGCTGCTGACGAGGTGGTTGAGAGCTTCAACTCTATCACTATCGAGTTCAACAAGGCTATCGAGTTCATCCAGGCTGCTGGTGGCACCGGTGGTACTGGTGGTACAGGTGGCACAGGTGGCACAGGCGGCGCAGGTGGCACAGGCGGCACTGATGGTACAGGTGGCACAACTGGTGGCACATCGAGCCCTGCTCAGTTCATCAAGTTGAAGGATGCTAACGGTGGCGTAGCTGCTACTGCTTGGGTAAGCGCTGCTACCATCGACGGTAACAAGGTGACATTCACTTTCGAGATGAATGC
>JAFYQH010000072.1 GCA_017547205.1 Bacteroidaceae bacterium
CGGTGCTTATGGAACGTATATGGAGTGTAATAAGGCTGCATAAGAACTCATATCAGCCGAAATACCATTTTTCTGACTAAAACCTTGCCGATAAAACAAAAACAGAGAGGCCGGAGCAAAAATACTTTTGACCCGGCCCCTTGTGTTGATTTTCAATTACTTGTGCAATAAAATCGCTTGGAGAATTCTTAATACTCTTCTTCGTCAAAGAAAAAGTCTTCCTTGCTGGGGTAGTCGGGCCATATGTCCTCTATGCTTTCGTATATGTCGCCCTCGTCCTCAATCTCCTGCAGGTTCTCTATAACTTCCAATGGTGCGCCCGAACGCACTGCGTAGTCTATAAGCTCGTCCTTTGTTGCGGGCCATGGTGCATCTTCAAGTTTTGATGCCAGTTCCAGTGTCCAATACATATCTAAAAATCGTTTTTTTGTTAATTGCGTGCAAAAATAGCCTATTTTTAATTATTAGCAATGTTTTTCCCATATTTTTTCCTTGCCGTCAAGGAGTTGCCTCTGCAGCAGGAAAAGATAGTCGGACAGGCGGTTGATGTATACAAGTATGGTGGAGTCTATCATGCTTTCGCGGGATAGTGACACGATGGTCCTTTCGGCACGGCGGCACACTGTACGGCATAGGTTGGCGCGTGCTGCTGCTTCGTTGCCTCCGGGCAGAATGAATTTGTGCATGGGGGGCAGTTCCGCTTCCATGCAGTCTATGGCGTTCTCTAGCACTGTAATCCCTGCTTGTGGCAACGGTGTGGCCGTGTCGCCCTCTGTGGCAAGGCAGCTACCTATGGCAAGCAGGTTGCTCTCGGCCTCTTCGAGCATGGAAATGGCTTCATCGTCGTCTATGGCTACAATGAGCAGTCCCAGATGGGCGTTAAGCTCGTCGATTGTGCCGTAGGCCTCGACCCTCTTGTGGTCCTTAGGTACGCGTGTGCCACCAATGAGTGATGTCGTGCCGTTGTCACCGATTCCGGTGTATATGGTTGCCTTTTTCATTGCTTATCTCTTTAGCTTGTAGTGCTGTTTCTTTTTCTCGCTGTCGAATAGAAGTATTCCATAACTGTACATGTCATACGTGACTATGGTTCTGGAATCCTCGACAATTCCTTGCCACCACTCTTGTGCGGAGCGGTCCTTGTTTATCCCTTCAACGATGATTGCGCTCCTGTTGTTCGTGTGTTGCAGTGCTGTCTCAACAATGGTGTCTCGTAGAGGGGTGTTGCCTATGTATAGTATCCCGATCTCGTTGCACTTGCTTATTATTTCACCGAGTTCGCCATGTTTCTTGCCGTCCGTCGAGTAGCAGGGTGCGCATGGCCTTGCAGCCTGCATGGCCTTGAACGCGCTCTCCGATGCTATGGATATGCAGTTTGCCGGGTGCATGTAGTTGGTTATCCTGAACAGTTCGCGGGCGTGCTTCCTGCTCATCCCACCGCACTTCTCTATGGCATGGTCGAGTGTCCTGTAGGCGTAGTACGGCAACCTTTCGTTCAGCACCTCGGTGATGAAGAAAAAGGCCGAGGGGGATTGTATGCCAAACCCCCTGTTATGCCTTTTGCGGTTGATCCAGTCGCCAATTTTGGACATCTATCCTGTTTTTCGGGCCTCCTTGCTGCTGCACCGCCGTGATGGCAGTGCTGGTCAGCGGTTTAGAGTGCGAAAGCCTCCTTTATCTTCTCAACGTAGTCGAGCTTCTCCCAAGTGAACAGCTCTACCTCAACTACTCTTGTATCGAGGTAACGCGATGTGAACTCCTTCTTCACGACCTGCGGAGTGCGTCCTACATGTCCGTACGATGCTGTCTCGCTGTATATAGGGTTGCGTAGCTTCAGACGCTCCTCGATAGCCTTAGGACGTAGGTCGAACAGGTTCTTCACCTTTTCTGCAATCTCGCCGTCGGTAAGGTTCACCTTGGCTGTACCGTATGTGTTGACGAATACGCTTACAGGCTCTGCTACGCCAATAGCGTACGAGAGCTGTATGAGTGCTTCGTCGGCAACACCGGCAGCCACAAGGTTCTTTGCGATGTGGCGTGCTGCGTATGCTGCACTGCGGTCAACCTTGCTGGGGTCCTTGCCGCTGAATGCGCCTCCGCCGTGTGCACCCTTGCCGCCATATGTGTCAACGATAATCTTGCGTCCTGTAAGGCCGGTGTCTCCGTGAGGGCCGCCGATAACGAATTTGCCGGTGGGGTTCACGTGGTACTTGATGTCATCTCCGAAGAGTGCGAGTACCTTAGGCGATGTTATCTTCGCCTTTACGCGTGGCATGAGAATGTTTATAACGTCGTCCTTGATTCTTGCAATCTGCTCGGCATCGGCAGCAAACTGTGCCTCCTTGCCTTCTGCTGTAGGCTTTACAAAGTCGTCGTGCTGTGTCGATACAACGATAGTGTCGATACGGACCGGCTTGTTCTCATCGTTGTACTCTATTGTAACCTGGCTCTTAGAGTCGGGGCGCAGATATGTCATCTCCTTGCCCTCGCGACGAATGGCTGCAAGTTCGGTGAGTATAAGATGAGAGAGGTCGAGCGATACAGGCATGAAGTTCTCTGTCTCTGTCGTTGCGTAGCCGAACATCATTCCCTGGTCACCGGCACCCTGGTTCATGGGGTCCTCACGCTCGACACCGCGGTTGATGTCGGCACTCTGCTCGTGGATAGCCGAGAATATGCCGCATGAATCACCGTCGAACATATATTCGCTCTTGGTGTATCCTATCTTGTTTATTACTCGGCGTGCGATGTCCTGCAAGTCAACGTATGCCGAAGACTTTACCTCTCCTGCAATAACAACCTGTCCTGTTGTAACGAGTGTCTCGCATGCAACCTTCGACTGCGGGTCAAATGCAATGAGCTCGTCAAGCACTGCGTCCGAAATCTGGTCCGCAACTTTATCGGGGTGTCCCTCCGAAACTGATTCTGATGTGAATAGATATCCCATGTTATTCATCTGTTTATGCCCAATTGTACCAATGTTCACGTGTCTTGGGCGTGATTAATAATTTGCTTGTCGTCAAAGCCTGTAGAAACCGTGTGGCGGGATATCGATGCCGGCGAATTGCCTTACAAATGCCCTCTGAAGGGGCTTTTAGCATTTTTTACCGTGGTTGCAAGCAGTCAAATCTCTCCACACAAGCCTTTAGGCTATCATTTTCGTTGCAAAGGTACATACTTTACCTTGTAATCCATGCAATTGTTGCCGTTTTTTTTCGTGTCGGCAATGTTTTTTAACTACCTGCATTCCGTCAGTTCCTCAAGCAACAGCCCTATGCTCTTGTGCAGTATCGGGTGTAATGCTTCCGGAGCTATCTCGGCCAGCGGTTGCAACACGAAGTCTCTCTTGTGCATGAGTGGGTGCGGGATGGTGAGCCTCCCGGTGTTCATTACTAGGTTGTCGCATAGCAGTATGTCTATGTCTATCACGCGGTCGTGGTATATGCCGCCTTCGGATTTTGCCGTGCGTCCCAGCTCGCGTTCAATCCTTTCGGTGATGTCAAGAAGTTCCAATGGGGTAAGGGTAGTCTCGAACGCCACACAGCAGTTGAGGAAGCTGTTGCTGCTCTCGAACCCCCATGGGGCGGTTTCGAAGAACCGCGATTGCGCGGTGCATGTACCAAGCGCGAGCGACAGCCTAACTATCGCTCGCGTAAGGTTTTCTTCCTTGTTGCCTATGTTTGTGCCTAGTCCAAGGTATATTGTCATCCCTCTCAGTCTATGATGAGCATTGCGTCACCGTACAGGCCAAAGCGGTAGCCCTCGTCAAGCGCAACCTGGTAGGCGTTCATGACGTTGTCGTATCCGCCGAATGCCGTGGTGAGCATAAGCATGGTTGAATAAGGGAGATAGAAGTTCGCTATCATGCAGTTCGCAACCTGGAAGTCGTGCTCGGGGAAGATGAACTTGCTTGTCCATCCATCGTACTCCTTGAGCATGCCGCCAGTGAGGGTCGCGGTCTCCAGTACGCGCTGTACCGATGTTCCCACTGCGCATATCCTGCGTCCCTCGGCTTTCGCATTGTTCACGAGCTGTACGGCTTCGGTGTCGACGCTTATGAGGTCGCTGTCCATCTTGTGTTTTGTAAGGTCCTCAACGTCAATCTCGCGGAAACAGCCGAGGCCTGTGTGCATTGTCACGAATGCAGTGTCGATGCCTTTAATCTCCATTCTCTTCATGAGCTCGCGGGTGAAGTGGAGGCCTGCAAAGGATGCGGTCACCGAACCTTCTTTCTTTGCGAAGTAGGTCTGGAAGTTAACGAGGTCCTCGGGTTCCTCCTTGCGAAGGCGTTTGAAATCGTCGGGGAGCGGTGCAACACCAAGCGAGTAGAGTGCTTTCTTGAACTCTTCGTGCGGTCCGTCGTAGAGGAAGCGCAGTGTGCGTCCGCGAGATGTCGTGTTGTCGATTACTTCGGCAACCATCGAATTGTCCTCTCCGAAGTAGAGTTTATTGCCTATACGTATCTTGCGCGCCGGGTCAACGAGTACGTCCCAAAGGCGGAACTCCTCATTCAACTCGCGCAGCAGGAATACCTCGATCTGCGCATTGGTCTTCTCCTTGTTGCCGTAAAGGCGTGCCGGGAAAACCTTGCTGTCGTTCATGACAAAAATGTCCTTTTCATCGAAGTAGTGTATCACATCCTTGAAGATGCGGTGTTCAATCTCTCCAGTCTTCTTGTGAAGTACGAGCAGGCGCGACTCGTCGCGGCATTCGGCCGGGTAGAGTGCGATACGGTCATCGGGCAGTTTGTACTTGAATTGCGACAGTTTCATGTGTTGTCCGCTGATGCTGAAATTTTCGTCTATCATAGTGCTTATTGATTTTCGAGCCATTCCTGGAAGGCCTCTGGTTTTATGCAATTATCAATTCGGTATTCTCCGATTCTTGTTCGTATTAGGTCGGTAAGGTGTCCGCCGCTCTGCAATGCCTCGCCAATGTCGCGGGCTAATGAGCGTATGTATGTGCCTTTACCGCAAACGACACGAATCCTTATTCTCGGCAGGTCGCACTCGAGAAGCTCTATTTCGTCAATGCGTATCTGCTTCGGCTCGAGCTGCATGTCGCTTCCCTTGCGTGCAAGGTCGTATGCACGCTTGCCCTCTACCTTGCATGCCGAAAAGAGCGGGGGGCGTTGTGCTATGTTACCGATGAACTGCTTGAGTGTCTCCTCGACCATCTCCCTTGTTATGTGCTCATACGGGTATGTGGCATCAATGGGGTGCTCGAGATCGAACGACGGGGTGGTGGCACCCAGTGTGATTTCGGCTACATATTCCTTCGTCTGGCTTTGCAGTTCCTCGATTCTCTTTGTAGCCTTGCCGGTACACAATAGCAGTACGCCAGTCGCAAGCGGGTCAAGCGTTCCTGCATGCCCCACCTTGAACCTCTTTATGCCGTACTTGCGGCTCAAAAGGTAGCGTACCTTGCTTACTATCTGGAACGATGTCCAGGTGTAGGGCTTGTCTATGGGTATTATTTCCCCTGCTATGAAATCCATTATGCAATTGTCAATTCATGTCCGGTAAGCATCATTGCGAGAATAATGCCTCCCACTATTATTCTGTACCAACCGAAAGCCTTGAAACCGTATTTGGTCACGAAGCTTATGAAGAACTTTATCGCGAGCATGGCAACAATGAATGCTACCACGTTGCCTATGACAAGCGTGCCGGCATGCTCCCTGAGCATTTCCATACCGTTCTCGCCGGTGAATATCTTGAGCATCTTGAACAGTGTGGCCGCGAACATCGTGGGTACTGCAAGGAAGAACGAGAACTCCGCCGCGTCCTTGCGTGTGAGTTTCTGTGCCATACCTCCTACTATTGTTGCCATGGAGCGTGACACACCGGGTATCATTGAAATGCACTGGAACATTCCTATCCAGAATGCGCGTTTCTCTGTAAGTGCGGTCTTTTCGTCACCCTTGTTGAATATCCTGTCGCAGAACAGCATGAATATACCACCGAGTATGAGTGTGACAGCTACTACGGTTACGCTCTCGAGCATGGCATCTATCATGTCGTTGAACAGCAGTCCAAGCACCGCGGCCGGTATGAATGCTACGAACAGTTTCCAGTAGAAGTCGTACTTGTGGAGGAACTTTCCCAGCGCGCTTGCTCCCTCGGGGGCCGGTGTGTGATTGAGCCTGAAAAAGCGTTTCCAGTAGAGTACTACTACCGACAGTATTGCACCGAACTGTATGATGAACGTGAATGCCTTGACGAATTCAGTGCTCTCTACTCCCAGAAGGTTCTGGGTGATTATCATGTGGCCTGTCGATGAAACGGGCAGGAATTCGGTGAGTCCTTCCACGATGGCTACGATGATGGTTTCTAATGTGTTCATGTTTGTTTATTTTTGCTTGTTCTCTCTCTTGTTGTACATGATTGCGAATATTACGAATATGAAACCGAAGAAACTGATTGTCGGTGCAAGCTTTATTCTCCTGATGCTGAATATATCCGGCTCAAAATGTGTCTCGGTTGAGCTCGGGCCCGTCATGAGCAGGAATCCCAGAATTATTGCGGCTACACCTATGCCTAGCAGTATGTAGTTCCATTTGTCGAATGCGAATCTTGATTTGTCCATATTTTCCTAATTTCTTTGTTTTAGTTATATGAAATAGAGGTCGTTGCTACGCATGCGTAGGAAGCGGTTCACCGACAGGTAGGCGCACAATGCGCATATTCCCATTCCGAATAGTATGACCAACAATCCTATCAGGACTAGTCCTTCGGTTGGCATGAGTGTCATTATGGCCGGCTCCTTACTGTATATCATATACAGTCCCGATGCGAGCAGTATGTCGGCCAAAATGCCTGCAAACAGTCCTATGCGAAGGTTGTTCATCATGAACGGCCTGCGTATGAAGCCCCATGTTGCTCCCACCAGCTTCATGGTGTGGAGCAGGAATCTTCGTGAATATATCGACAGGCGCACAAGGTTGTTTATGAGTGACCATGAAATGAGCGTAAGCATTACAAATAGTGCCATCATCATTATCCCAGCCCTGTGTATATTGTTGTTTATCGTGTCGAGCAGCTCCTTTTGGAACGCGACTTCCTTTACTTCGTCCCTCTTCATAAGCCCTTCCTCAAGCCTTGCAATGGAGTCGCTGTTCGAATATTCCGGGTTAAGGGTAAGTTCAAGCGAGGCTTCAAAAGGGTTGTAGCCAAGCAACTCGGTAGGGTCGGTTCCCAATGCTTCCTTCTCTTCAGCAAGGGCTTGGTCCCTTGATATATAGCGGCTATGTTTAACTGCGGGGAACTTTTCAACCTCCTTCTGCATTCTCAGGATTGCCTTCTCCTGTATGTTCTTTTTGATTATTACCGATACGGTAAGGTTCTGCTTGACGCTTTCTGACAAGGATTTTGCACCTACTATGGTTATACCCATCACGCCCAGCAGCAGTAGTACCAGCGTAGTGCTTATGTACACGCTTATCGTCTGTATCTTGAATGTCGCTTTCTTCATCTTCTCTTCCTGAAAACATAAATTAAGGAACTGCTTGCACTGCGTCTCCTTGCCTGTGCGCACCATCCTTTGAGCCCGTTCCAAAGTCCTTTGACGCTTTTCATGGTTGCTCCCCTGTATCCTTCGCTGAGCATGGAAATATAGAAGCCGTCGAAGGGCATGGTGTATTGTCTTTCAAGTATGAACCCATGTTTCTCGCCCCACCTCATAATGGTACTTGGAGTGAAGTGCCACAGATGGCGCGGAACATCATATGCTGCCCAATGCTCCTTGTACTCTTGCGCATCGTACGACTTGCAGTTCGGGAGGGCAATCACGGCAATGCCGGTGTCGTCAAGTATGCGGTATATCTCCTTCCACATCCTGTCGGGGTCCTGTATGTGTTCCATGACGTGCCACATGGTGACAACGTCAAGTTCCTTGTCCTCTATTGCGGCAAGGTGCTCCTCCGGCTCTATGGTAATGCCCAGTTCCTCTTTTGCCAGTTCCCTTGCGGAGGCACTCTTTTCAATGGCGGTGACATTCCAGCCTGCATCAATCATTGTCTTTGCAAAGTATCCTGTACCTGCGCCGTAGTCAAGCAGTTTTCCGCTCTTTAGCAGGGTTAGCTTCTCTATGAGTTCTGCTTTCCTGCGCAACATTATGGAGCGTACCCAGTGATATGCCTTGTTCACCAGCCCCTTACTGGTGTTGCTGTGGGATATGTATGACGGTGATTCGTAATAACGTCCAATCACCTTCTCGTCCGGCACACCCTGTGTGAAGACCAAGCCGCAGGAATGGCATTCTACAATGTCGAACATCTCCCCTGTCGCAAACATGTCCTTGCATGCGAAGCGTTTCGCTATGTCGGTGCTCTTGCAGAGAGGGCAGGTGGTGTGGTTTATTCTTTCCATTGTCAGGGCTGTTTGTTCTTTTGGGCACATTTCCCCATAATTAGCCACAAAAATACATCATTTTGGCCGAAATGGTTCTCTTTTTATTTGATTTTATGCTCAAGGATGCGTGTTATTACATTTTTTAACGTTTTGATATGCTTTTTTCTGCTAATTTTGCGGTTGTTCCGACATTGGAACATTGTTGGTACAATAAAAACAGAATATGGGAAAGTTATTACGTTCAGTAGACAAGAAGATTGCCGGAGTGTGTGGCGGTATTGCCGAGAATTTCGGTTGGGATGCGCGCAACGTGCGCTTGGTGTGGTTATTGCTTACTCTGTTCTCGGTAGGCAGTATGGTGCTTTTCTATCTTATACTCTGCTTCCTTATGCCCGATGCTGCAAGCTCAAAGGGTAGTTATGAGGAGCGTATGAACAGACGACTTGGCCGGAGATGATTCTGTAATTCCTGGCTGCAACTGCAGATTGCGCGGCCGGTATGCACATAAAAAACAGGGCGACCGCCCTGTTTTTTTGTCCTTTTAATCGACGATTTCGCCAATCAGCGTTGCAGCTGTGGAGTCGTTTATCCTTACTTTCACGAAGTCTCCTATCCTGTATCCCTTTCTGTCGAAAACTGCGGTTCTGTTCTGCTCGGTCCTGCCATAGAACTGTTCCTTTGAACGTTTTGAGATTCCTTCGATGAGAACTTCATATGTCTCGCCTATGCACTTCCTGTTGTTCGCGGCCGAGCATTCCTGTTGCAGGGCAATTATCTCGTTCAGGCGGCGTACCTTCTCGCTGTCTTCAATGTCGTCCTTGAAGTGCTTGCTGGCAAAGGTGCCCGGGCGTTCCGAGTATTTGAACATGAACGCCGCGTCGTATGAGCAGTATCTCATGAGTGACAGGGTATCCTGGTGGTCCTCCTCTGTTTCACCGCAGAAACCGGCTATGATGTCGGTCGATAGTCCGCAGTCGGGGACAATGCGCCTTATTGCCTCAATGCGGTCGAGGTACCATTCGCGGGTGTATTTGCGGTTCATGGTCTTGAGCATTCCGTTACTGCCGCTCTGTACCGGCAGATGTATACTCTTGCACACGTTTGGTTCTTCGGCAATCACGTGCAGTGTCTCGTCGCTCATGTCCTTCGGGTGCGACGTGGTGAACCTGATGCGTATCTGCGGTGCGTGCTGTGCGACGCGGCGCAGCAGTTGGGGGAATGTTACGGTTTCTCCGTCCTCGCTTTCGAAACGGTATGAGTTGACGTTCTGTCCAAGCAGGATTATCTCCTTGAACCCTTTCGATACCAGGTCGTCAACCTCGTTCAGTATGCTCTGGATGTCGCGGCTCCTTTCGCGTCCTCTGGTGTAGGGCACCACACAGTAATGGCAGAAGTTGTTGCAGCCGCGCATTATGGATATGTATCCCGATACCTTGCCACTGCATATGCGCATGGGGATAACATCACGGTATGTCTCTGTTGTCGAGAGTTCGATGTTCATTGCCGGGTGTCCCATTTCTGCCTGTGCTATGAGCTCGGGCAGGGACAGGTACGTGTCGGGGCCTGCCACGATGTTCACCTTGTAGCTATTGATAAGTTCCTCTTTCACGCGTTCGGCCATACATCCCACTACTCCGATGAGTGTGCTTTTTCCACGCCGCATGGCATTCAGTTGGTCAAGGCGACCATAGATCTTCTGCTCTGCGTTATCCCGTATCGAACAAGTGTTGAGCAGGATGAGGTCGGCTTCCTTTATGTCTTCGCATACGGAGTAACCTGCCACTTCCAGTATCGAACCGATGACTTCGCTGTCCGCCACATTCATTTGGCAACCGTATGTCTCTATGAATAATTTCTTGTTTTCCACTTTTGTGATGCTTTGTAAAGTTTTCGCGAAGATAGTGATAAAAAATGAAACATTGCCGCAAAAAAATGTTATTTAGGCCGACTTTTAAATATTATTTAATTAATATTTGAAGTTATATTTTGATATCTTTTCTTTTTTGGTTTAACTTTGTGACTTGTTAAAATGCGCTTGCGCGACAGACTCTTAAAGGACAATGAGTGACACTGTAATTATTATTCCTACATACAACGAGAAGGAAAACATAGAGCGTATGATACGTACGCTCATGGCTCTTGAGCACTCTTTCGACGTTCTTGTCGTTGATGACGGTTCGCCTGACGGTACCGCTGCGATAGTCAGGCATATGATGGAATTGTTCCCCGGTCGTGTTCACATGATAGAACGTTCGGGAAAATTGGGGTTGGGAACTGCATACATCACCGGTTTCAAGTGGGCGCTCGATGCCGGCTACGAGTATGTGTTCGAGATGGATGCCGATTTTTCGCATAATCCCGATGATGTGCCGCGCCTGTATGACGCATGTGCAAAGGAGGGGTATGATCTCTCCATAGGTAGCCGCTACATAACCGGCGTGAATGTCGTGAACTGGCCTATGGGGCGTGTGCTCATGTCTTATTTCGCGTCGAAGTATGTACGTTTCATAACGCGTCTTCCGGTCTGTGACACTACTGCCGGTTTCAATTGCTACCGTCGCGAGGTGCTTGAGACCATGGAACTCGACAAGATACGTTTCAAAGGGTATGCATTCCAGATAGAGATGAAGTTCACCGCATACAAGTGTGGGTTCAGGATAAAGGAGGTACCTGTGATTTTCGTGAACCGTGTCCTCGGAACATCCAAAATGAGCGGTGGAATATTCAGCGAGGCTCTTTTTGGAGTTATTAAACTGAAGATAGGCAGCTGGTTCCGCAAGTACCCCAAGTGTAATAAAGAATAAATGACACCTATAATGGCAAATAATACTGACAAGCAGTTCGAGGCGGTTCTGGCAGTGTGCCGTGAACTGTTCAGCAAGAAACTGTATGACTATGGCGCTTCGTGGCGCATAATGCGTCCCGAGTCGTTGACTGACCAGATATTCATAAAGGCAAAGAGAATACGCACGTTGGAGACCGGTGCCGAGAATCTTGTGGGCGAGGACATCAATTCCGAACTCATAGGTATAGTCAACTATGGTCTAATATCGCTCGTGCAGCTCGATCTGGGGTATGCCGACAACTGTGACATTACGGCCGATCAGGCCCTTGCCCTTTATGACGACAAGGCAAAGTGTACCCTCGAACTGATGAAGAAAAAGAACCATGACTACAATGAGGCATGGCGCGGAATGCGCACCACATCGTACACCGACCTCATCCTCACGAAGATATGGCGTACAAAGCAAATCGAGGAACTCGGCGGTGCCACGAAGGTGTCCGAGGGCGTGGATGCCAACTATATGGATATGATAAACTATGCTGTATTCGGTTTGATAAAGAATGGGCTTGCAGGTTAAGAGAGGCATATTGTACACCTTGCTGACAAACATAAGCCGTTTTGTCCTGGCATTGGTGCTTATGGTATCGGGCTTTGTAAAGGCTGTCGATCCCATGGGTGCCATGTACAAGCTTCAGGAGTATGCTTCGGCGTTCTCGGCCGACATACTTTCCGATGATTGGCTGCTTTTCTTTGCGATATTGCAGGCCGCATTGGAATTCCTTGCAGGCCTTTTCCTGCTCATGGGTATCTATCGCAAGCCAATGGCAGCATTTGTCCTGCTCATGTTCATGTTCTTTACCCCGTTCACGCTGTATATAGCCATAGCCGGTCCTGTCGACGACTGCGGATGTTTCGGAGAGGCGGTTACGCTGACAAATACCGAAACCTTCCTGAAGAATCTTTTCCTGCTTCTCCTTGCAGTGGTCGTGTTCCTTGGACGCAGACGTTTTGTGTGCCATGTAAGTTCCAGGAGCAGATGGATGGTGGTCATTTTTGCCATATTCTATACTGCCATGCTTGAGGGTATGTCGCTTTCGAACTTACCGGTAGTAGATTTCCGCCCATATGCGGTGGGGAATGATTTGCGTGACATGGTGTATTCCTCGTACGATACGTATGACGTGTTCATGGTGTATGAAAAGGATGGTGAAAGGCGTGATTTTACGTCGGATGAACTACCCGATTCTTCGTGGAGCTTCGTTGAGAGCCGTTCTGCGCTGGTCTCCAAGGGTGAAAAGCCCATTATCGGTGATTTTTCCATTCTAGACTGGTATAACGATTACGATATTGCCGGTGACGTGCTTGCCGACAGCGGGTATGTGTGCATACTGGCGATAGAGGATGTCGATGAGGCTTCGGTGAGCAGGGTTGATAAGATAAATGACCTTTATGACTATTGTTTGGAGATTTCAGTCCCGTTCTATGCTGTGACATCGTCCGGTGAGGAGGAGATAGAATTGTGGCGACGCCGTACGGGTGCCGAATATCCTGTATATTGGGCCGATGCATCGCTGTTGCGTACAATGGTGCGCGCCAATCCGGGACTATTGCTGTTGAAGGACGGCGTGGTAGCCGGTAAGTGGAGCGCGTCGGATATACCCGATGTTGAACTGATGCGTGATTCTTCAACGCGTATGCCCGACAAGGTACCGACCTTCGCTTCAAGCTTTAGGGGCTGGCGTTTCTGGATGCTTTTCCTTTTAGCGCCGCTGGCATTCATCGTATTGGTTGATTTTGTATCGGGCCGTGGCGGCAAGACTGTATTGAAGGCTGAAGATAAGCCTGAAGAACATGACAAAAACGTAAATGACAATAAGTAATCTATTTTATACAAACCATTAAACATTTAAAGAAATGAGAAAGAACATTGTTGCTGGTAACTGGAAGATGAATATGAATCTTCAGGAGGGTATTGCTCTTGCTAAGGAGTTGAACGAGGCTTTGGCTGCTGACAAGCCTAATTGTGATGTAGTGATCTGCACTCCATTCATTCACCTTGCATCTGTAACTCCTATCGTTGATGCAGCTGTTATTGGTGTGGGTGCCGAGAACTGTGCCGATAAGGTTTCAGGTGCATACACAGGTGAGGTTTCTGCTGCTATGGTGGCTTCAACAGGAGCAAAGTATGTTATCCTTGGTCACTCTGAGCGCCGTGCATACTATGGCGAGACAGCCGAGATTCTCAAGGAGAAGGTACAGCTTGCTCTTGCCAACGGATTGACACCTATCTTCTGCATCGGTGAGGTGCTCGAGGAGCGTAACCAGGGTATCCAGAACCAGGTAGTATATGAGCAGCTTGCAGGCTCTCTCTACGACCTCTCTGCCGAGGACTTCTCAAAGATTATCCTCGCTTATGAGCCGGTATGGGCTATCGGTACTGGTTTGACAGCTACTCCGGAGCAGGCCGAGGAGATTCACGCTTATATCCGCTCTACTATTGCCGAGAAGTATGGCAACGAGGTTGCTGAGAACACTTCAATCCTCTATGGCGGTAGCTGCAAGCCCAGCAATGCCAAGGAGCTTTTTGCTAATCCTAACGTTGACGGTGGTCTTATTGGTGGTGCGGCTCTCAAGGTAGCTGACTTCAAGGGTATCATCGACGCGTTCAAGTAATGAAGATGAGATACCTCTTAATGATTCCAATGTTGTTCTGCGCCCTCTTTGCGGGGGCACAGAGCAACATTGCCCGTGAATTGGAACAGGACATTCCCGGTCAGGGGCGTGTCATTGTCAACCAGCCCGAAAAACTGTCGGCTCTCATGCAGTCATCAAACGGCAAACCGGCGCGTGTCGAGGGCTATCGTGTCATGGTATATTCAGGCAACAATTCGGCTCAAGCGCGTGACGAGGCCAATAAAATGGCAAAATTCATGAGGGAGAATTTTCCAGGCGCCGAGGTGTATGTTGTCTTTGAACCTCCTGTACGTTCATGCCTGTATGGCGATTACCGTACCCGCGAGGAGGCCGAAGCAGTCATGTACAGGCTCAAGGGCACAAAGAAATTCAAAGAAATTTCCGTGAGGAAATGTGTAATAAATCTGCCTTATTGATAATTGATGATGGAGAACGAGGATAGGGAAAAGCGTCTGGAAGGATTGCGGGAGTGTTGCTCCAAAATGCTTGGGTATATAGGCGAGGATGTGGAGCGTGAGGGTCTTTTGAAAACTCCCGACCGTGTCGCGCGTGCCATACTTGATACCACATCGGGCTATGCCGAGGATCCCGAAGCAATTCTTCGTGCAGCCATGTTCAAGGAGGATTACAGCCAGATGGTGATAGTGAAGGATATTGATTTCTATTCACTATGCGAGCACCATATATTGCCATTCTTCGGCAAGGTGCATGTGGCGTACATCCCTAATGGCTACATAACAGGGCTCAGCAAGATTGCCCGTGTCGTGGAAGTCTTTTCGCGCCGTCTCCAGGTTCAGGAGAGGATGACCCTGCAGATAAAGGAGTGTATCCAAAAGACGCTCAATCCCCTTGGCGTGATGGTTGTTGTCGAGGCACAGCACCTGTGCATGCAGATGCGTGGCGTAAAGAAGCAGAATTCCATAACTACCACATCCGACTTCAGCGGTGCCTTTAACCAGGCAAAGACCCGCGAGGAGTTCATGAATCTGTTGCGGAACAGGTAATAGCTTTCTGTCATCTCCGTTCATTGTCATTTCGAGCGTATGCGAGAAATTTGAACAGAGGTAGTTGAGATTTCTCAGTCGCTTTGCTCTTTCGAAATGACAGGGTTTTAAAATAAGGCAGGTTGCACTAAACGATGCAACCTGTTTTCGTAAATATTAGATTTCACGCCCGTATGGTGTGAACGTTGCGATTAAGCGAGAACGGAGTCTAACTTGTTTGAACTATGTCGAGCTTGAGTAATATCAACAACGTTAATTGCGTCCACACTCCGTGTGAGTATTTGCTACAAACCTTGTCGATGTAGCTCTGAATTATACATTAAGCGCAACATTACCGAAGCCGTAGCTCTTGAGTACGTCGTTTAGCGCGCCCTGTGTCTCTTTCAAGTACTTGAAATCCTCCATGGCCTCCTGCAGGGCTGTGGGGTCTGTCATGGTCGACGGGTCCTTGAGTTTGTCCATAGTCTCCTTGAGCATAGTGTCTACTATGCTCAGTTTGTATGCTATAGCAAGCCTTGTCGTCTGTTCAAAGAGCACTGCCATTTCGTTTCGTTCATCGCTCTTCTGCTCGCTGAAGAACTTGCTGAGCAGGTATTTTTCACCGCAAAGTTCGGCTGTAAGGCGCGAAATCTCAGCATCAGGGTGTGCCATGAAGTGGTCCTCCGGGCTGAACTGTATGTCGTTCATATGTTCCGATGCTTCCTCGAAAATCTTTCGGTACAAGGGGTGTGTCAGTTCAATGCCGTCATCCTTGAACGAGTAGTGCAGGTGGGATATTATGCTCTCGGTAAACGATGGAGTGTCGCTTGCCCTGTTTGCCGGTACCTGCAGCAGTTTGTTGCCGTTCTTTAGGATAAATTGTATGATGGCTCTCTCCTTGTGGTACAGCGGGTTGTTGCTGTAGCTGTCTATTATGTTCTGCTGGAACTCGTCTATAACGGGGGGCTGGTTCTTCTCCTCGCTGCTGCCACCGTTGTCGTCCCGTGTCGCAGCGTTGTCTTCGTAGCGCTGCTTCTGCTGTTCCTCGGCACGCTTCATGCGTATTTTTGCCGTCTCCTTTACAATCAGTTGCTCACTTACGCTGAGCATGTCGCTGCATTTCTTGATATATTCGCTCCGCAGAATGTCATTGGGTACGACGGCAATGCTTTTTACTACGTCACCTACAAGCCCGGCACGTCTTATCGGGTCGTCCCCCACCTCGTTCATCAGCAGGTTGGTCTTGAACTTTATGAAGTCTACCTTGTTGCGCTCGATATACTCCTCTACTTCCTCGGTTGAATGGCTCTGTGCGTAGCTGTCGGGGTCCTCACCCTCGGGCAACAGCACTACGTTGATGTTCATGTCCTCCTCCAAAAGCATGTCTATACCTCGGATTGAGGCCTTTATGCCGGCCTTGTCGCCATCATATAGCAGTGTTATGTTCTTGGTAAAGCGGTGGATGAGCTTGATCTGTCCTGTCGTGAGTGATGTTCCAGATGAGGCAACAACGTTCTGTATGCCCGACTGATGCATTGATATCACGTCAAGGTAGCCCTCTACAAGAATGCATCGGTCCTTCTGCATTATGGCCTGCTTGGCGAAGTAAAG
>JAFYQH010000073.1 GCA_017547205.1 Bacteroidaceae bacterium
AAATGAGGCCGAGGATTGGTGTGAGGCAGGTTACCCAATTGCAAGTGAGCAGTTTGTATTGCAGATGTGCAGTGCATTGCCCCTTGTTGCCCAGGGTGAAGAGACTCTTACAGTAGACAAGAACAACGGTGTGTCTGTATCTAACAGCAAGATAAGCTTCAAGGTCGATGCGCAAGGCTTCATAACCGAGTGGATTGCCAATGGCGTACAGGTTGTTGAGCCAGGGAAATATCCTGTTTACAGCAACATCCGTTGGATTGAGAACGAGAGTCCTTATGGTGAACATAAATTTGGTGACAGAGAGGCAAACATCAATTCGGCAACGGTGACAAGTGCTCGTTCTGGCGACGGCAAGACCTGTAATGTAACGGTAAATGTACAGCACAGCAAGTGTCCTTATGTAATTACATATTCGGTATATTCTAGTGGAGTGGTGGACATGAATGTCGATTATACTCCGAATGCAAGCGGCTTGCGACGTATAGGCCTTGACATGCTGTTCCCTGCAGGATATGAGAATATCGAGTACTATGCAAAGGGTCCATGGGAGAATTATATCGACCGCCAGACAGGTTCGTTCCTCGGACGCTACACAACAACTGTGGACGACATGTTCGAGATGTACCCCCATCCGCAATCACATGGCAACCGCATGGCATTGCGCGATCTCACACTGGTGAACCCTGAAAATGGCAATACCATCAAGGTCGAGACCGAGGGACAGGTATCGTTCTCACTCTCACACTATGACCAGCGTCAGTATCTTGTTCCGGAGCTTCATCCGTGGGATTTGAATAAGGACGATGTCATATATGCAACATTCGACTACATGCAGCGCGGCCTTGGCAACGGTAGTTGTGGTCCAGGTACAGAGTCGCAGTACCATTGTCCTTACTACCAGACAGTATCGCACAAACTCCGTATAAGTACCATCAATGGTGTTGAAACAGGAATAGGTGAGGTTGGTGTCAATGCTAGCACAGTAGAGTATGACAAGGATTCCAAGGTAGTACGCTGCTCTGGAATTGTTGATGGCACGGTGGTTGCAGTCTATAACCTTGGTGGCGTGCAGGTAGGCAAGACTGTCGCATCGGGCAATGTTGCAGCCGTTTCCCTTGCCGGCCAGCCTCAGGGTTCATACATAATCGTCATAAGAGGCGAGGGCGGTGTACGCACTCACAAGTTTATTAAGTGGTAATGGAAGTATTCTTGTAATTGCAGGCAAGTTCCATAGGCAGTTGTAGGCTTATGGAACTTGCTTTTTAATAATATATTATGGAAAAAGGAAATGTCTTCATACGCAAGGCTGTGCGCGAGGATGCAGAGCTGGTGCTCGATTTCATAAAGGGCATAGCAAGGTATGAGAAAATGGAGGATGAAGTAGAGGCAACAGTGGAGATGATAGAGGAACAACTGTTCGACAAGCGACGTGCCGAGGTTATTTTTGCCATGGAAAACGACCGTGAGGTGGGCTTCGCGCTCTTCTTTCATAACTTCTCTACTTTTGTGGGCAGGAGCGGTCTTTATCTCGAAGACCTGTTTGTGCTGCCCGAATACAGGGGAAGGGGGTATGGTAAGGCTCTGTTTCTGGAACTCGTGCGGATTGCCCGCGAACGAAACTGCGGCCGCATGGAGTGGGTGTGTCTTGACTGGAACAAGCCCAGTATAGATTTCTACCGTTCAATGGGGGCTGTTCCGCTTGACGAATGGACGACGTACCGTCTAGCTGGGGATGCCTTGGCTAGGCTTGCAGAATAGCCTTTGCTTGTGACCCGAATGTGCCGGCATAATTATGTGGCAGTAAGTGGTTTTAAGTCAAGTGTGAATGGGAGTATCACTTTATTGTTGGTACTTCCATTGCTCTTTTTAAGGGGATTTAAGCCTATACAGGATTTACAGAGTAAAAGGGATGTCTCTTATGGGCCCGGCATGACATGACTAGGTGGGAATGGAAAAGCTACCCTATATTAACGTGAGTTCGATATAAGCTAAATCAAATAGCGAACCTGTTCATCCCGACAGAGCGTAGCGACGAGGGATCTCAAAAAAATCGTATAATAAGAGATCTCTCACGTACGTTCGAGATGACAAAATACGCTAAATTTTAGTATAAATTCTTATATCGAACTCACGTTATATTAAGATTTAAACGATCTCTACCATAGAATTGCTACTGAGTCCACATTCATTGTCTCTCTATCGCATTTTTTTTGTGATTGTGGTGATGTAAAAATACATTATTTTGGTGTGTTTGTTGAAAATCTTTCTACATGGTTTGTGTATAGTCTGTCCGATTGCTTTTTAGAGGCTTAACAGATTTTATATCAAATATTATTGTCTACTGTTTGCAAGTTGTTAAAAACTGTTTACCTTTGTCGCTATGCCATGGGCCGGTGTTAATATTTATGAACATGACGGCACTCTTCTGGCATTTGCGTAAATGATATGAATATTTAAACAATAAAGTCAAGGACCATGAATTACAGATTTTCAAAATTCATTATTGCAATGATCGCATCGGGCATTGCATTGTTGCCTTCGGAGGGTGCGAAGGCAGTCGCCGCTACAGGGCAGGACAACCATGTTGTCCAGTTGCAGAATACCGGTTTTGACGGGAATTCCATGAGCGGCTGGCATTATAACCGCTTCAGGGCCGGTTACGGGTTCGCGTATTATGAAGGCTCGTATCATGCCTATCTATACCAGACTGTAAACGATGCCGCAAAGGGCCTGTACAGGATAAGCGCGCATGCGTTTGAGGCCTACAATATATACGCGCAGGGGAGCAACTACAAGGAGTTGCCTACCGCATCGTATATGTTTGTCTCGGAGGACACGGTCAGGCATCCTGTCATGAACATACACGACGATGCTATAAAGAGCAATGAGATATATTATAACGCCGACCGTGACAGGTACGATTGCGAAAGGACCGGGGATTATTCCTATATACCGAACTCGGAGGAGAGTGCGGTTGCTGCTTTCGGCAACAATCTTTATGAAAATACTTTCTATGTCTACATCGACAAAGCTTCGTTCAATGTGGGCCTGGTGATGCCGGGAAACACTGAACAGAGCAGATGGGTGTGCTTCGACGACATGAGCGTTGAGTTCATCGGGACTGACGGCATTGCCGGCATGGTTTCTGATATGAAAGAACTGGTGAACATGCCTATGGAACAGGGGTGCAGGGCAAGGCTTGCCGAGCTTATAGACCGCCTGGATGCAGCTGGTGATTACGACAGTATGGCTCTCATTGTCGCCGAACTCTCGGACAGCTATGTGGCCGCAAAGAGGTCGGCCCATAACTACTCGCTCCTGGCTGCTGCCGTAGCCACATTGCAGGAACGTATTGACAAGGGTGGCGACCTGCCCGAACGTGCACTTGCCGAATCCTTGAACCTGCTTGCCGAAGCGCAGGAAAGAATGACAGCCTGCAACCTCGCCGATAACGAGGCCAAGGACTTTGCATATAGGCTTGAGACCTCATGCGGGCGACTCAACTACAGCTATTTGAGCGTTAGTGTAGGTGCTCCAGGCATGCTGGGCAATGCCATTCTGGAAAAGGTCGAGAATCTCTCCGATGTCCAGAGCCTTAAAATATCGGGCGTAATAAACGAAGACGATATATACAATATCCAGAACCGCCTGACAGGGTTGCGCGAGATTGACATGAGCGACGTTGACATGACAACTCTTGCCGATGAGTTTTTCTACAAGAACCAGCAGTTGGAGTATGTGGGGCTTCCAAAAAATCTTGAAATCATAGGGGAGTATGCCTTCTATGAATGCAAGAGCCTGAAATCTATTACTCTCCCGTCTACCCTGACAACAATCGGGCAGTATGCCTTCTCTTATTGTAAAGATTTGAGGGACGTTACGCTCAATGAGGGACTGGGCACTATGGGATACCGTGCTTTCTATGAGTCAGGTCTTACGGGTGTCGTGCTGCCTTCTACCCTGAAAAACATTTCCGAAGATGTGTTCTCCTATAACTACTTTTTGAAAGAACTCATTATTTCGGAGGGGGTTACCAATATTCCCGGTGACGCGTTCTATGACTGCAATCTGCATAGAGTTGCATTCCCATCGACATTACACACGATTGCTGCGTATGCTTTTGCAAGGAACAGGAACCTCTCAAGCATCGAATTCCGTGACGGATTGTGCGAAATAGGTTCTTCGGCCTTTGGTGAGTGCCATGCCCTTGCCGATGTTACCCTGCCGAGCACATTGCGCAGTCTGGGCTACAAGGCATTCGAAAAGTGTGAAAACCTTAAAAAAGTTACCTGTCTTTCGTTTGTCCCCCCATATGTCGACGAGGACAATGCATATATATTCTCCTATAATGAAGATATGACAGGCCGTGAACTTTATGTTCCCGAGATGGTGTTGAGCAATTACAAGCAGACACAGGCTTGGGATGCCTTCCCTGCAATACTTCCCATTGATTATCTGTCTCCCTACATAACCGTTAGCCGTGAGTTCAATCTCGCATTGTCCGGTGATATTCCGGCCGATTATAAGCCCTGCGTGGCTCTGTTGCGTAAGGAGAACGGCAGAAGTTCGGAGTATGGTGTACTGTCGGTCAACGGCAGCGGCACATTGTCAATGTCATCGTTCAGCATGGAATGGGACCCTTACTACCGATACTATTACAATGACGATGAGAGAAACTATTGTACGCTCGTCAATAATTCGGTTCTCCGCTCTGACGAGGTTTCGGTTACAATATGGACTCCT
This sequence comes from Bacteroidaceae bacterium, assembly GCA_017547205.1. GTDB lineage: Bacteria > Bacteroidota > Bacteroidia > Bacteroidales > Bacteroidaceae > HGM04593. The sequence continues at coordinate 4,744 of JAFYQH010000073.1, forward strand.
GACAACAGATGGTCGTTCATCTCTTTCCCGTTCGACGTGAAGGTTTCTGACATCGAAACTCTCTGCGAAGGCTATACAAACTATGTCATACGCAGGTACGACGGTGAGAAACGTGCTGCCGGCGAGAACGATGCAACATGGGTTAAAATGGGCAGTGATGATGTCCTAAGGGCCGGTGAGGGTTATATAATACAGAATAGCCGCTTTGTCAATGACCGCAACCAGGGCTACAGCGGTTTCCGCGTCAGTGCCATGAACAATGCAAACAAGAACAATATATTCATAAACGGTGACGCCGTGGTGGCACTCAACGAGTACCAGAGTGAGTTCGCGCATAACCGTAGCTGGAACCTGATAGGTAATCCTTATCCCTGTTACTACGATACAAGGTTCATGGACTTCACAGCTCCCATAACGGTGTGGGATGTCGATGACAAGACTTACACTGCTTACAGCCCGGTTGACGACTCGTATATCCTATGCCCAGGCGAGGCTTTCTTCGTCCAGTGTGCTGTAGGCAACAGGAACATCGTTTTCGGCAAGGATGGAAGGCAGGGCAATTTGACTGCCCGCGAGCTTGAGTCTGCAGCCAAGAGCAAGGCAGCCGTGCAGCCCGCAAGGAGAACCGTAGCCAATGTGACCATTACCGACGGTACAAGCAGCGACAGGACACGTATCGTCCTCAACGAGAATGCATCCATGCAGTATGAGATGGATAGGGATGCCGGCAAGTTCATGAGTACCGACGAGAGCGTACCGCAGATATACTCAACCTCCGCCGGAACAGACTATGCTATCAATGAGCGTCCTCTGGGAGATGGCCTTGTCGAGCTATGCACTAGAATAAGTGCCGACGGCACATATAAAATCACCGTCAATGGCCTATCCGGTGAGTATGAACTCTTCCTGCTGGACAGGAAGACACGGGAGACGGTAGACCTGAATGCTTCGGGCAATGAATATTCATTCAGGGCGAAGGCCGGCGAGGATTCAGGCCGCTTCGCGTTGATATTCAGGCCGGGAACAACCGGAATAGACCAGTTGGGTGCCGAGGAGCCTGCCGATGGCGCAACCTATAACCTGAATGGTATCAGAGTCCTTGAACCGCTGGAGAATGGCGTGTATATAAGGAACGGCAAGAAGATCATTGTAAAATAATTAATCTCGAATTTGTATGAACAGGATAATAAGCATTCTATTTGTCTGCTTGCTCCAGTCGGCATTGGCGGCGGCTTCTACATACAACTTGCGTGTAGAGGTTGTTCCGAGCTATGCCGGCACGGCAAACCAAAGCAGTAGTACATATGAAGAGGGGAAAAGCATCTATCTTTACACGAGCAACAACAACGGCTTTGTCTTCAAGGGTTGGTTCGAAAACGAGACTCTGGTATCTTCCTCCAGCAGCTTCTATTTTACAATGCCGGCCCGCGATGTCGTGCTGACTGCAAGATACGAGTATGATCCGGAGGTTCCGGCCAATCCCGATTCGCTGGCCATGATGTACGACTTGAACGTAACAGCAAAGCCCCAGGGCGGTGGTACTTTCAACATCTCGCACATTTCGGTTCCCGAAGGAAAAAAGTTAAACCTGTATTCATATACAAATACAGGCTTCAAGTTCCTTCATTGGGAGAACGAGGAGGGGGAAATCCTCTCCACCAAGCAGAACATGGACTACACTATGCCCAAGAAGGACTGCAGGCTCTATGGTGTATTCGAGTATAACCCCGACGCTCCGTCCAACCCGTCAAAGAATTATTGGAACAAGGAAGAGGGCCAGCTGATAATCGACGACTTCAAGGCCGGTTCACTCGCGTCGGCCATATACGAGGCGCTAGGCAATTCCAACTCGTCCGATGTGGCGGTCATTATAGTTGACGGTTGCATGACCGACAATGATTTCGGGGTCATAAACAATTATGGCAACTGCAAGGTCTTGGACTTCAGCAGGGTGACCGGTGTGACCAAAGTTCCGTCATATGCCTTTGACGGTACGGCTGTGGAAAATGTGTACCTGCCGTCGACAATAGAGGAGATTGGTACCAGGGCATTTTCCGAGTGTGAACAGCTGCAGTCCGTCACCTGTTATTCGATGACACCTCCGGTGCTGGGTAATTATGTGTTCGAGGATACGCCCGAGGGAGTCATCGTCTATGTCCCCGAAATATCTCTGTCGCAGTATTACGAGGCCGAAGGATGGAAGGATATGGTTATAATGCCCATCAGGGAGAATATCTGCAACCTTACCGTCAATCTTCCGGCCGATGCCGACATCAGTGATTATTACCAGATGCGTCTTGAGCTTGTCAATACCAGGAACGGAATGCGCAAGCACTATATAATGACCGACCGCCAAAGCTACAATTTCCCCGGTATCATCCATAATACGAACTGGAATATACAGGTGTGCAACGAGAGCGGCAACGTGTTCGGCAGAATAGATAACGTCGATGTCAAGGAAGAGGACATTACAGTCTCTTTCGGGTCATTGCTTAAACCCCGGAAGGTGTCATTGAAGGTTCTGTCGCCCGATGGTGCTGACATGACATCGCAGGTTGGCATCACATGGATGGAGACCGACGGAAAATACATCTCGCAGCAGCCCGAACTGAACGGCCTGGTCGAGGGAAAGGAACTCAACTACCTTATAACCATCCCCAGGAGTCTTGCCATGCAGTACAAGGTTCCCGATGCCGGCAAATATGTGGTGAAGGACGGTGACAATACCGTCGTGTGTACGCTCGAGAACATAGGGTCGCTCGTTCTCGAGGGCCGCATCGTGGACGACGAGTCGGGAAGGCCCTTGTCGGGCATTACCGTCAGTGCTTCACAGACATTTGCGGGGGAGTACAGCAACGTCGTCAATTCACAGACTGACAGCAAGGGCGTGTATAGGTTCAACCTGCTGAATACATCTACAAAAGTAACGGCATCGGCCAACAATTATATAAGCAATACGTTTGACTGTGCATCACTTGTCGGCGATGCCGGAAGCATGCAGCTGCCCGATATCAGGCTGAAGGAGATAACTGGTGCTGTCCTTAGGCTCGGATTCACATACCAGAGGAGTGCTGCCGATGGTGAAGAGCCCGAGGTGCTCGACTGGTATAACGACCACGAAAATATCCAGTATGCGATATTCAACAAGACAAAGAACAGGGAAATAGCGCAGTTCAAGGTTCAATACCCGAAGATTCTGCTGCTCGAGGAGGTTGAGGACGGCGATATTCTGCAAATCACTGCCGGCAGCAAGAAATCGGCCTTCAAACAGGTCGCTTGCGAGGTTGTGGTCGAGGAGCAGAAGGCCGACGTCGCTGTCGGAATCAAGGAACTGGGACAGATTGAAGCAACGGTCAAGGAGAGCGGGAATGCTTCCGATGTCGCAATCCTGTACGGCACAGACGGAAAAATCATCGGTTCACATGCTTACAGCAACGGTTCGTTGACAATAAAGGATATTGCTGACGGCCGCTACACGATGGTGTCGATGGGCAAGACCCAGTTCTTTACACAGGTATACGACTTTGACGAGTATGCCAAGGCAGGGCTCGTCGAGGGCAGTGACTACGTATTGCAGGAGATTGATATAGAAAGCGGTGTCATAGAGCGTGTGGAGATTGAAAGTATCCCGTTCTTCGACGAGAGCAAGTTCTATTATACCGGTGATGCAACCTCCTTTACCGTGAACAAGACAAGCATTGTGTCGGGCAATTATCTGACACTTACCGCGAATGTCGATTTCAAGCAGGAGTACCAGGACAAGGTTACCAACGTAAGCCTGGTGGTGAACATTCCCGAAGGCTGTTCCTTTGTGGACAATTCGGTGATGGTCGGTAACGGGCTGGGCGATTATGCTATCGAGGGTAACAATGTCGTTATACCGTTGCAACAGTTCACCGACCGTGTACGATTCTGTATTGTCCCGACAAGGAGTGGCGAATATACTCCCAGTGCATCGGTGGCGTTTGTCATGGATGGTGAGGAGAACCGCCAGCCGATAGGCTCGGTGACATATGTGGCGAAGGATCAGGAAATCAATGTTCCTAATGTATTTGCAACGACTTCAATCCCCATCAGCGGTGTGTCGCAGGGCGGGGCATATGTGGAGATTTTCGACAATGGCATAAAGATTGGTGAAACGACATCGCTTGCCAACGGAACATGGTCAGTAATGTGTGAACTGAACGATGCTTACAACTTGTCGACCCACAATATATTTGCAAGGATAACAACCCAGCAGGGTATTGTGCTGGAGACCGAAGCCAAGCAGTGTCTCTACGATGTCAATGCCGTTCAGGTGCGCAAGGTCACAATGTACCATTGGAATCCCGAGTTAAGGGAGACTCAGGAGGTCGTGTTCGACTTCATGAACCCGAGTGCGTCGGCAGCCCAATGGACCGTTTATTACCCTGACAAGAAGTTTACTTATACGATAGAGTTCACAGCCGCCGACCCTGAAAAGATTTCCAATGTAGTACTGTATGTACATACAGCCGATGACCGATTCGTTCCATGCGATGCGACATTCGACGAGAAGACAGGGCTCTGGTGTGCCGAAATAGATATGGGACGCTCGTCCGACGGCTTCTATCCGGTCAACTGTTCAGTGGATTTTTATGCCGAGACTGAAATTCTTATGGACAGGGATGAAATCGACGATTGCGTTAATTTTGTTCCTGACTACCAGAATGAAATGAAGGATTTATACGCCGAAATAGACGCGCTCCTGGAAGGACTCGATGATGAGAACTCAACCGATGATGAATGGAACGATGCTTATTCCAAGGTTGCCCAATTGCTGGAAATCGATATGACCTGTGATGAGGACGAAGAGTTTGATATGCAGAAAGTTATGTACGAGTGTGATTCTCTTCTTGCAGCATGTTGGCCAACTGATGACTTGCGGGATATGGATATATATGGGAAGCTTGAAGGTTTGCCCGATGAATTCAAGGATCTGGTGCAGGTGCGTACTTGCGAGGGCTTGTCCGAGGCTGCTCTGGAGGGCTTCGAAAAGATAGGCATGACTGATGGAACCTATATATATATCAGAGAGACTGAGGAATGCTTTGAATATGTAGACTTCAAGAATAACATCTATTATGTAGTCAACAACACTTCAGTTGCAGGCAATGCCAGTGCCATGAGGTCTGCTGGAGACAATAAAGATTCTGACGCTTGGGGTAAAATTCAGGATAGTCTGGACAAAATTAAAGAAGGCGTCGAAGAATCTACTGGTATGGAGATGGAATTTCTTTCAGAGGTTACCGGGACATACATGGACACGTGGGATGCATGGAATGAAGGATCCAACAAGTGCTTTGGAAAAATAATGAAGAGGCTGAGAGAAATAGCTCAGGAAATCAATAATGGCGATACCGAACTTTTGGGAGAAAGGGCTAAATTAAGGTCTCAATTAGGACTTTTGAGAAGAAGAAGTGCGAATCTGAAGCACATCCTTGGATATGCGAATTATATTTCCAAATCGGCAGAACTTATTTCTTTGGGTGATCTCGCTTCAGATATAAGTGAAGATGTATTTGACTTTAAGAATCTGTATAATAACGATAAACTTAAAGGTTGTGGGGATGATCCCAATGCGAAAAGTTTAAGGAATGACCTCCTCTTGGAAGCTACTAAAGTAGGAGCCGTATATGCTGCTGAAATTTTACTTGACAAGGGTCTCTCGAAACTTGCACCAACGTTGATGGGACTCGCTCCGGGTGTCGGTACTGCTGCGATGATTGGAACTACCTATATTTTGACAAAAATAGGCCTTTCTTCATACATATCGAATCGTAGAGAGAAATATACTAATGCCATTAAGAAAAAAATGGCAAATTCTATAAAAAATCTTAAATGTGGCCCACAGTCCGAAACCGAGAACAAGCCTGGTGAGCACAAGTCGGGCACTCCTGACAATAATGTGAAGATTGACCCGTCGGGATATGTCTATGAGGGTGTCTCGTCGAACCGTGTGCAGGGAGCTACTGCTACTGTCTACTACAAGGAGACTGTAGAGGATATGTACGGCGACCTTCACGATAATATCGTAAAATGGAATGCCGAGGAATATGGACAGAAGAACCCGCTGATTACCGACGAGAACGGTTTCTACCGTTGGGATGTACCGCAGGGCATGTGGCAGGTTAAGTACGAGAAAGAGGGCTATGAGACCACCTACAGCGAGTGGTTGCCGGTTCCTCCGCCACAGCTCGAGGTTAATGTGCCCATGACACAGAACAGGCAGCCCGAGGTGAAGGCTGTAAAGGCGTATACCGAAGGTGTTGTCATTGAGTTCGACAAGTATATGCAGCCTGCTACCCTAAACGGCAAGAACATAATCGTGAGCCAGGAGAATACCGATGTCGAGGGTGTCATTGAACTGCTCAACGAGGAGATTGCCTATGCCGACGAGAACGTCAGGTATGCATCAAAGGTACGCTTTGTCCCCTCAACGCCCTTTACGGCCAAGGAAATAACCCTGCTTGTAAGCAACAAGGTCAAGAGTTATGCCGATGTGAACATGAATGATTATTTCCAGCAGGCGTTCAAGGTCGAGAAGGAGATAAAGGAGATAGCCGTCAGCGATACCATTGATGTGCCTTATGGCGGTGCAGCCATGGTTACAGTAACGGTGCTGCCAGCCGACGCTTCAAAGGGTAAGGTTCTGTATGCTGCAACAGCATCGGCGGCAATCGTCTCTTTGGAAGAGAGCGATGCGGTAATCGGTGAGGATGGAACAGCACAGTTTGCCCTCGTGGGAGAGCTTATGGGAGCATCTGCCATAACATTCAGTGTCGAAGGTTCCGACATCAAGGCAACAGCATATGTAAAGGTGGTAGAGCCCGTTGACGAAATGATAGAGATGCCTACGGCTTCCCTGCCTACCGGCACATCGGTCTATCGCGGAACCGAGGTCACTCTTTCTGCCGCTTCGGATGAGTACAGCATATGGTACACTACCGATGACAGTTGCCCATGCGACGAGAACGGTACCAGGATTCTCTACAGTGCCCCCATTGTTATTGCTGCTGATGTGAATATAAAGGCAATTGCCGAAAACAGCTATGGCGAGGCCAGCGAAGTAGCAACATTCGTCTACAGAATAATGCAGAGTACCGCCGGTGTTGTCCTGGACAAGGGGTGGAACTGGGTTGCATTCAACATGAAGGACAGTGTGCTGAACAATGTGAATAGTGCCCTGCAAAGCGGAGTGTGGGCTGTCGGTGACGAGATAAAGAACAACCTTTATACCGATTCCTATTCGAACAGACAAGGCCGTTGGGTCGGCACCCTGTCAAGCAACGGCAGAATAGAGAATACAGGAATGTACATGATACACTCGTCGGTGGAGCAGACACTGAATCTTGTCGGGGAGGCTGTCAATCCAATGGAAACTGATATGCCTGTCGGCCCGGGCTGGAATTATATAGCCTACCTGCCCATGGGCAGCCTGAGCGTTGCGGAAGCATTGGCTGACTACTCAGCACAGGACGACGATGTGATAAAGTCCCAGGACGCATTTGCAATATACTCCTCCGGCAATGGTTGGGAGGGTAGTCTTGAGAAACTCTACCCGGGTAAAGGTTATATGCTGAAACGTGCCGACAATGCCGCGGCGCAGACATTCAAATATCCGGCAACAGTAGTCAAGGATGCCGCAAATGCAAGAACCGCTCATCATCCGTATGCGAACAATATGAATATCGTTGCGCGCGCGACCGGTGTTGAACTGCATGAGGGTGACAGTGTCATCGCATACGCTGGCAACGGTGTAAGGGGATGTGCTATTGTCGGCAGCACGGACAATATCTTCCTGACAGTATCAGGTGACGAAAGGAGCGACATAAGCTTCTCTGTATTGCGCAATGGCGAGGTAATCGCTACCAGCGAAACCCCGGTATCATATGAACCGAACCGCGTGTTGGGCAATACCGGCAAGCCTAAGGAGATAAGGTTCGTACAGGATGGACTGACGAGCAGGTTCCATGTTCCCCAGAGCATAGTGACCGATGAACTTACCATTTATGTGAATGAACGCGATGTACGTGATTTCTCTGTAGCAATATATAATACCGGTGGTTTGCTGATAAAGGAGTATTCAGAGCACGGTATGGAAGGCGGATGCGAAAGGACATACCGTATGGCTGGCCTCTCAGCGGGTGTATATCTTGTGAAGGTTACCATAAATGGTGGGGCAAATATTATTAAGATTGTTAAAAAGTAGATTTATGAATAAGATTAAATTCCTGTTATTGCTGTTTGTGTTTTTAATCGCTTCTTGCGGAGGCGGTGGCGATGACGATGTGACCGATCCGAATCCGCCGGTAGTGACACCTCCGGGCCCCGACAATCCCGACGACCCGGATAACCCGGATGACCCTGATGATCCGGATGATCCTGACGACCCTGACAACCCTGACGATCCTGACGATCCGGATAACCCGGATGACCCTGACGATCCGGATACCCCAGATGAACCCGACGAACCGGAGTACCCCACGTTTGAGGCACCTGAATGGAAGGTCGATAACTACAGCAAGTACGAGTATAGCATGACTGCCTATATGTCGATTCCCGCATCGGCCGGTATTGAGGAAGATTGGAATGATGAACTTGCAATATTCAGTTCTTCGGAGTGCAGGGGTGTTGCCGAAAGGCTTGAGATAGAAGATAGTGTCCATATATGGGTTGCACTGATATATGGCACAGGCAACAACGAAACTTTGACGTTCAAGTATTACTCATCAAAGAGCAAGCATATGTATCAAAGTCCTTCGTATGTCACGTTCAGGCCCGATGAACATATGGGCGATGTGGACTCTCCAATGTCTCTTGACCTTGAAATTGTAACGTCGGAATAATAAGAGCGTTTCCTCCTTTGCTAAGGTTTACACCCGCTGGCAAAGGAGGATTCTTTTTTGGGGTACGGACAGAGGGGGCGTCATTGACTCCGTAGCCGTCTTTGTCGCTGTCGTAGCGAGCGTAGTCGAGGAATCTCAAAATAGAGCAAAGAGCAAAGAGCAAAGATGAAAGTTGCGGGTAAGCGAGCGCAGGACCGAACTTGTTTGGGTTATGCCGAGCGAGAGCAAGTTCGCCGAAGGCAAAGAGCAAAGATGAAAGAGATGTCTCCGCTGCGCTCGACATGACAGGTCCGGGTGTGTTTTAACTCCCTCCGAAACTGCCGCTTAGCCATACGGCACTCCTTCGTAAACCTAAAGGTTCAGTCGTCGCAAGCAACGCTCCCCCGCGTTGCCGTCCCCCTTTGAAAAGGAGGACAGTTGGAAAGTCCTGCAGC
>JAFYQH010000074.1 GCA_017547205.1 Bacteroidaceae bacterium
GGAAAAGGTAAAGAGAAAAAACAGATACAACAGACAAGACTTTCTCATAATATCCAAAATTCAAGAATCTATTAACACAGATGTCACGCTTTTAAGCAATCACGCAAATTATTAGTATAAATTGGGGAGAACAAGGCTTGCAACGGTTTTGGAAACAGGAGTTTAGTAAACCTAAATGACTGTTTACAAAACCAAGCGTAACGCAGTTATCACCAATTTAGACAATAATTTATATTATTTCGGCATAAGTACCAAAATACCTGAACTGCTCACCGCACTCATGAAGTTCGCACATGAGAGAGAGGAACTCGTCGCTGTAGACGGATGCTTCGATGTCGAAGTAGAAGCGGTACTCGAACTCGCGCTCGGGAATCTGACGGCTCTCGAGCTTGACGAGGTTCACACCTGTAGCATTGAAGCGCGACATGATGCGGAAGAGTGTTCCGGGACGGTTGGGTATGTTTATCATTATACTTGTGCGGTCGGCACCGGAATACATTTTAGCATCTTTGGCTATGCAGATGAAGCGGGTGTAGTTGTTGTCGCGATTCTGTATTGCGGACTTGAGAACCTGCATCTGGTATAGTTCGGCGCAGAGACGCGACGAGAGGGATGCCTTGGTGGGGTCACTGCCCTGGGCAACCATACGTGCAGCCTCGGCTGTATTCTCACATGCAATAACACGTACGTTCTTTAGGGTTGAGAGGAATTCAGAGCACTGGTTTATTGCCTGCTGGTGAGAGTATATCTCACGTATATCCTCGAGTTTGGCCCCGGGTACGGACAGGAGTGCGTGATCTACCTTGAGACGTACGGAACGGACAATGTTTACATTGTACTCGGACAGGAGGTCGTAGATGGCATTGACGGAGCCGGCAAGGGAGTTCTCGATGGGAAGAACACCGAACTCGCAAAGACCGCTGTTTACAGCCTTGAACACACCCTCAAAATTACTCATGTACATTATTTCGGGAAGGTCAAAAAGACGTTCCGACGCAAGATGAGCGTATGAGCCCTCACAACCTGCACATGCTACCGAGCCGCGCTTAGGGAATGGCTGGGGAGGAACCGAGGCTATACCCTTGAAGTAATTGAAGAACTCGCTGCCCTCGGAGAGCATGCGTGTCTCGTATGACTCGCTGAGGTCGAATATAGTGCGGTAGAGCGTGCGTCCGTAGCCCTCGAATTCGGGGCCGAGACGCTTCGAGACGTTCTGGAGAACAGCACGCGCACGCGAAGGGTGATACACCGGAAGGTTGTTCTCCTTCTTGTACTTGCCTATACCCGATACCACCTGCATGCGGCGCGCGAAAAGGTCGCACATCTGGGTATCTATCTCATCAATTTCCTGACGTAGTTTATCCAAATCCATATATGTGGTTTTTATTGTTATTATCTAAATCTAACCGGTACATTCTCATTCAACAGTCCCGCCAAGCGATGCAAAATCGTCGAAGAACGACGGGTATGACTTTGCCACACACGAGGCACCGCCGATACGGGTCGTTCCCTGTGCGACGGTTGACATTATTGCTGCCGTCATGGCTATGCGATGATCGCCATAACTGTCGACGGTACCCGTTGCGACAGGCTCACCCCCGAAGACGGTGAAAGTGTCCTCACCTATCTGCGATGAAATGCCATAAAGGGCAAGCAACTCTTTCATCGCAGCCAAGCGGTCGCACTCTTTGAAACGGAGACGGCCGACACCGGTAAAAACGGTCGTTCCTTGTGCTACAGCCGCAGCAACAGAGAGGACCGGCACAAGGTCGGGAGTGTCGGTGCAATCGAGTTCGGCACCGAAGAGGTGTGACGGCATGGCTGTAGTCCTGTCACCCGACTGTTCGATAAAGGCACCCATGTTGCGCAGATGGTCTACAATAGCCTTGTCGCCCTGAAGGGAATCGGCATTCATTCCACTGACTGTTACAGGATTCCTGCCCACTACCCCGGCCACAACCCAGAAGGCTGCAGATGACCAATCGCCCTCGACAACGAGGTTCTGTGGCATGCGGTATTTCTGGTTGCCTTTAATTGTAAAAATGTTACCCTTGTGACCGACAACGATTCCTGCTGCCGACAGGGCATCGAGAGTCATTTCGACATATGACGCGCTTGTAAGAGTACCTGCAATCTCTATCGTGCTGTCCTCCACGGCAAGCGGGAGTGCAAAAAGAAGACCGGTAAGATACTGCGACGAGATATCCCCCGGCAAAACGTAATTGCCGCCACGCAGTTTTCCCCTGCACAAAACAGGAAGTTCATCGGCAGTTGTACGCATGAATTCCATTCCATGCGATGCAAGCACACCTGTAAGCGCGCCCATTGGACGCTGCGGCAGCTTGCCGGAACCCACAAATGTGGCATCGGCACCAAGGACGGCCGCCACCGACATGAGGAAACGCAATGTGGAACCGCTCTCGCCACAATCAAGAATGCCGCCCTTTACAAGTTTTATAGGATTTACCGCAAAACAGCCCGACGAATAGGTTATACCGGCACCCATGGCATTGAGACAACGCATGGTGGCAAGCATATCATCGTTGATGCTGCTGCATGATATGTTGCATGGCTCCTCGCCAAAGGCCGCGCATATAAGCAGGCGGTGTGCCCTTGACTTCGATGGCGGCGGGACAATATCACCGCCCAGTACTCCATGAACCTTTGTTTCCATTCAAATTACCTTTTCGAGTAAACAACCCAACTCCTCCACCGGCAGCTGCACAAGGCAGCAGTCACCAACGGTACGTGGCAGCACTACGGATATTGTTCCGCCACGGCGTTTCTTGTCAGAGAGAAGAGCATTATATATTTCGCCGGCACTGTAGCCACAAGTTATGTCAAACCCATAACGGAGCAGAAGTGCAGAGAGCTCATCGGCAACATCACACAGCCCGCACAACGGAGCCACCTTGGCGGCAATAACCATGCCCTTTGCCACGGCCTCGCCATGAGAGACGCCGAAATCGCTCAGTTTCTCAATCGCATGGCCGAACGTGTGGCCGAAATTGAGCAGACCGCGCACGCCGTTGTCGAACTCATCCTGCTGCACCACATCGCGCTTTATCCCTACACAACGCGCCACGACAGCATCGCGGTCAAAGGGGAGAGTGTGCAATGTATCGTACAGCTCTTTGTCGAGTATCATGCCGTACTTAATGACCTCGGCACAGCCGTCGCGGTATATCTCCTTTGGGAGCGTATCCATGAGAGCCGTGTCGCAGCACACCAATGACGGCTGGTAGAAACTGCCTACGAGGTTCTTGCCGGCAGGTATGTCTATCGCAGTCTTGCCGCCTACCGAACTGTCAACGGCTGCAAGCAATGTTGTCGGGAGCTGCACATACTTCACACCACGCAAGTAGAGCGAGGCCGACAGCCCTCCAAGATCGCCCACAACGCCACCGCCGAATGCAATGACCGCATCGCTGCGAGTGAATTGTTCACCGGCAAGGAAATTGAGGAATGCCAACAGGTTTGCGGCACATTTCGATGCCTCGCCTGCAGGGATTACATACTTGCATGCGCTATAACCGGCTGCATGCAGGTACTCCATTATGGTTCCGCCGTAGAGAGCATCGACATTGCTGTCTGTCAGCACTGCCAGACGACACTCGCCCAGCAACGGGCGTATAAAGTCACCGAGCCCGGCAAGAATGCCGCGCCCGATAAGTATATCATAGCTTCTTGAAGCCTCTACATGTACAGTTCTGTATTGCATATATTGGGGCTGTTTATTTTTCTGTTTCTTCCTTCGCAACCCTGCCGTCGCGCAAAAGCTCTCGCAATGTCTCTTCGTCACCAGCGGCTATTGCATCGCGGTACTCTCCAAGGGACCTTATCAAAAAATCGAGCTCACCAAGGAGATGTTCCTTGTTCTCGAGGAAGAGTTCAGTCCACATATTCTCGTTAAGCCTTGAAACACGTGTGAAGTCGCGGAAACTGCCGGCACTGTAGCCACGGTGCAGTTTCGCCGACGGGCTCTTTATGAATGCATTGGAAACCACATGGCACATTTGCGACGTGTAGGCTATCATGCGGTCGTGGAAACCGGCATCGGTCACCACGAACTTCTTGAAGCCCAAAGGAAGCAGTGCCTGCTTCACGCGATCGAGAAGCGCGATGTCATCGTGTACCGGAGGTACCATGATGAACGATGCGCCATTATAAAGGGTTGGTTTGGAATATTTGTATCCGGAATACTGCAGACCGGCCATCGGATGCCCGCCGACATAGGTAAAGCCATGCTCGGCAGCCAGGGAAAACCCAAGGGAGCATACCATCTGCTTTGTTCCGCAAAAGTCAATCACTAAAGTATGGGGATGTATATGCCCTGCATTATCCTTGAGATATGCAGCCACTGCCTTTGGAGTGGCAGTCAACAGCAACAGGTCGCAACTGCAGAGATTACTGGCAGTCAGTTCCCCGTCGACCACGCCCTCGAGTTGTGCAAAGCCAGTTATCCTGGTGTCAATGTCATATGCAAGCACCTTGTAGCCGGCAGTCTTGAATGCCTTTGCAGCCGAACCGCCTATAAGCCCCAGACCAACTACACCTATTGTCATGACAATCCTATCAATGCATTATACTGCGTATCTCACGCACCCTCTGCGCCACCTCGTCGAACTGTTCGGGAGTGAGCGACTGGGCGCCGTCGCAAAGAGCACATACAGGGTTGTTGTGCACCTCGATGATGAGACCATCGGCTCCGGCAGCACATGCAGCGCATGCCATAGGACGCACGAGACGCGAAACGCCTGTTGCGTGGCTGGGATCGACAACAACCGGCAGGTGTGTAAGTCCATGCAGTACCGGAACGGCTGCAAGGTCGAGCACGTTGCGAGTATAGTTGTCGTAGCTGCGTATTCCGCGCTCGCAAAGAATGACCTGCTCGTTGCCCTCGGACATGATATATTCGGCACTCATAAGGAGTTCCTTGAGCGTAGCCGACATGCCGCGCTTGAGAAGAATGGGCTTGTCGCAGCGGCCGAGTTCCTTCAACAGCTCGAAGTTCTGCATGTTTCGCGCTCCCACCTGTATAATGTCGACATCGGCAAAGAGGTCGAGGTGTGACGCTGCCATTATCTCGGTGACAATGGGCAGGCCTGTAGCCTCACGCGCCTTGAGAAGAAGCTGAAGTCCCTCGGCACGCAGACCCTGGAAATCATAGGGCGATGTACGTGGCTTGAAAGCGCCGCCACGCAGGATGTTAGCGCCAGAGGCCTTTACGGCATGAGCCACAGCAAGTATCTGTTCCTCGCTCTCGACAGAGCATGGGCCGGCCATAATCGCAAAGTTTCCACCGCCTATCTTCACCTGGTTATCGCCCTTGCCCACAGTAATGACAGTATCCTCGGGATGGAAACTGCGGTTAGCGCTCTTGAACGGGTCGGTAACACGTGTAACACGGTCTATAATCTCAAGACCCGCAAGCAGGTCCATATCTATATTCCTTGTATCTCCTATAAGGCCTATTACAGTCTGCATCTCTCCCTCGGAGACATGCACTCTTACATTCTGCGACTCAAGCCAGTGGATAAGGTTATCCTGTTGAGCCTTTGTTACTCCATGTTTAAGTACTGCTATCATAGTTGTTGTATTTTCTTTGTGGTTAGCTTGCAAATTTACAAATAAAGTTCAATTATCCTACATTTTTTCAAAAATTACACCTCAAGAGACATAAAATTTGTCATTCACCAATAGATTTGGGTGTTATTTTGCCACATATACTTTTTTTCAGAGCATCACCATCGTAAGCGTCTATGGCATATATAGAAAAGAAGAACCCGGCACAAAAACCGGGTTCTTCCAACATATTTAAATTACAGATTTACTTCTTTGCCTTTGCAAGTTCCTTTGCGATAGCCTTCTTGGCAGCAGCCTTTGCTGTGTCGAGCTTCTTCTGAGCCTTAGCCTCAGCCTTAGCATCGCCGGCAGCCTTAGCAGCCTTTACTGCATCGTAAAGAGCCCAAAGGTTCTTCTGAACTGTAACAGACTTCTGAGCTGCACTATAAGCCTCTGCCTCTGCCTCTGTTGCAGCCTCTACCTCGGGAGCAGCATATGCATGCTTGTAACCCTTCTGAACATCCCAGTGACCGCGTGTGAAGTCGGGGAATGTTACAGCAGCGCAGTTGTTGTCCATTGACAATGTACCGAGCTCTGCCAAGCAGCACCACTCAGCCAAGTCATAAACGTCCATATCGAGAGGAAGACCGTTCTGCAAGCAATATACAAGACGAGAGTCCATTACAAAGTCCATACCGCCATGA
>JAFYQH010000075.1 GCA_017547205.1 Bacteroidaceae bacterium
CAATGCTTGTTACGCTGCCGGGGATTTCAATGCTCGTAAGGCGGTAGCACTCAAAGAACGCATAAATTCCAATGCTTGTTACGCCATCACCGATTGTCACGCTCGTAAGGCCGGAGCAATACGCGAACGCACTCCATCCAATGCTTGTTACGCTGCCGGGGATTTCAATGCTCGTAAGGCCGGAGCACCTTTGGAACGCCCAATCTCCAATGCTTGTTACGCTGCCGGGGATTTCAATGCTCGTAAGGCCGGAGCAACGAGAGAACGCATGCTCTCCAATGCTTGTTACGCTGCCGGGGATTTCAATGCTCGTAAGGCGGGAGCAACGAGAGAACGCATCATCTCCAATACTTGTTACGCTGCCGGGGATTTCAATGCTAGTAAGGCGGTAGCAATCATAGAACGCATCATATCCAATGCTTGTTACGCCATCGCCGATTGTCACGCTCGTAAGGCCGGAGCAATACGCGAACGCACCATTTCCAATGCTTGTTACGCTGTAAGTCTCACCATTGTACACTATAGTAGATGGAACTGTTACATCGCCGGTGTATTCGTCGTAATATGCATCATAGGAATAACCCTTATAAGTCACCTCAACGGTTCTTTTCGTACTTGATATAATGTTGTAATAAATACCACCAACCTCAAAGTCGTGGGCTGTTGCTACTGTGCTGCATAGCAAAATGAGGGCTGCAAGCAGGCTCTTGAAAGAAAAGTTCATAATAGACTTATATTGAAAATATTAAATTTTCAGCAATAATATAAATGTTGACCCAGCAATGTTCATCCGACAGAGCGTAGCGACGAGGGATCTCTAGCAACAATATACGAGATATCTCACGTTCGTTGCCTTTGGCCCCTTTGGGCGGCGAACTCCGTTTCGATATGACATCAACGCGTTTTTAGTATGTGGGGCAACTGCTATATTATTACCAATTTTTTTTTTGCAAATTTAACTTATTGATACAGATTAGTGAAATATAAAAAGGATTTTTTTACTCTCCGCAGCAAAACCGGGCTGTCCGTTCCGGTGGATGTTATCAATCCACCGGAACAAATCTCCCTTGTAGCCCTGTTCATGTCGAGCGAATGCGAGACATCTCTTTCATCTTTGCTCTTTGCCTTCGGCGAACTTGCTCTCGCTCGGCATAACCAAAACAAGTTCGGTCCTGCGCTCGCTTACCCGCAACTTTGCTCTGTACTCTCTTTTGAGATCCCTCGTCGCTACGCTCTGTCGGATGAACATTGCTGGGTCAACATCTATATTATTGCTTTTTTTTACATTCACCGCAGCAGGCACTCACGCGAAGCAATGCTCGACCTCAATGGAGAAATCTTATATTGAAATAACAGCATTCAGTTTCTTTAGTATGATGCCCACTTCACGGTCCATGGGCGCAATGGGAACGACACGGTATGAAGGAAGTTCGGGGTGCAGCACCACAAGATTCATGCGGCTGACCTTTATGCCATAGTTCTTTTCAAGCATGTAACGGTAGAGGTTCTGTTGCAGGCAGTAGTGAATGTATGAGGTGTCTGTGAGGTGTTCAAGCCCGTTCAAGCCGTTTGCCCATCGGTTGGTTTCGGTGGGGTCAATCTTGTTGCTGCGTTTCCAGTCATAGATTTCGTATGTACCATCGGGACAGCAGCACACAAAGTCGAGTGTGCCGGCAATACGTGCATCGGCATCATAGATTCTCCACTCAGTTCGGAATGGTTGGAATGTGGTGTTTCTCTCAAATGATTTGAAATAGCTCCACTCGCGGGAGATATCAATCCTGTCCCTGAGCTTTAAGTAACAACCCTCGTAGAACACGTCGCACAAAAGGTCGGGAACCAGCTTGCCGTTGAGATAATCCTCTATCTGCTTATGAAGGAATGTACCGGCCTGGCTTGCGACAGCTCCTTTTGATTCCCACACCTCGCGCAACCTGGCAGCTTCGACAACATTTCCGTTGCACTTCTTGAGACTGATGCCCTCGGCATCGAACTCACGGAAGAACATCCCTACCACGTTGCTCACTGAACGGAACTCCACCCCGTCTAGCGAATAGCGGTGCTCCTCCTCATTGAAAGAGAGTTTGCCGTCCTGTTCAAATGTGATGGCAGAGCCATTGAGATTTGTATTTGTCATATACTTTGTTTTCAAATAAAATCAATGTCCGCATATCAAATCAATGCAGAATCTTGTAAAGCAATTCGCGCATAATCTCTCCGTCGGGAGTCTGCGCTCCCTCGGCACCCTTTGATTGTGCGTCGGCAAGACGGATGAGATGCAGTATCTCCATCACGTGCATGGCACGGTAATTCTTCATGGCCTTGAGATAGTCTCCCACCCCCCATGCATTGCGCAGACCAAGAAACTCGGCAACGCCACGCTCGGTTTTCTCGGGCGCATAGTAACTCATCATGACGTTGGAGAAGAAACTGAACAATAATGCAAGTGTCATCTGTATCGGGTTCTTCTTGGGGTTCTGCGCAAAATAGTTCACTATTTTGTTGGCCTTGTAGATATCCTTGTTAATGATGGCATTCTGCAGTTCAAAGTTATTGTACTCCTTGCTTATACCTATGTGCTCCTCGACAAGATCGGGGGTGATTGCTGTTGCACCCTGAGGCAAGGCAATCGACAGTTTGTCAATTTCACCGGCTATGCGTGAAAGGTCGGCACCAATCGACTCCCTTATCATGAGCACCGACTTGTTGTCGGCTGCAAGTCCCTTACCCTGTAGGTAGGAGTTGATGAAGGCAGGCAATTGGTCATCGCGCAGTTTCTTGCTGTCAAGTACCACTCCTTTACGGTCAAGTTCAGTAGCAACCTTCTTGCGTTTGTCAAGCGAGCCGTTCTTATGGGCAAAAACAAGGACAGTCGTTGGCTGCGGAGCCTGCAGATAATAGAGCAAAGCATCGCTGTTCTTTATCATCTGGGCCTCCTTCACGACAATGACCTGCCGTTCGGCCATCATGGGAAAACGTTTGGCAGCCGTAACTACTGTCTCCATAGTCGTTTCCAAACCATAGAAGACCGTGAGGTTAAAATCCCGCTCCATCTCTGTAAGAGCGTTCTCCATTATGTAGTCGGTGATTCTGTCGGTAAAGTAGCCCTCCTCGCCCATGAGATAATAGACCGGACGGTAAGTACCGCCCTTGAGTTCGGACATTATCGATTCATAAGTATATTTTGCCATATATCGTTCTGCCGGGTAGAAATTTAGAATTGATTTCTTATCTTTGCACAAAATGCAAAGATAAGAAATGCCGGCATTAAACCTACCACCATACGACGTAAAAATAACAGAGAAGGAGGGGAAACGACAAATTTTCGATCCCTTGCGCAAATCATATGTGGCACTCACTCCCGAGGAATGGGTACGCCAGCATTTCGTACATTTCCTGACAAATCATAAGGGATACCCGGCAACATTAATGGCAAACGAGGTTGCCATTACACTTAACGGAATGAACCGCCGTTGCGACACAGTTGTGTACGACAAGGCCCTGCGCCCAAGAATAATCATTGAATACAAGGCTCCTACAGTGAAGATTACAAAAGATGTTTTTGCACAGATTTCGCGTTATAACCTTGTACTTCGTGTGGACTATCTGATAATAAGCAACGGCATGCAACACTACTGTTGCCGTATGGACTACGACAGGCAAGACTTCACATTCCTCAGCGAAATACCGGGCTACTCTGAATTAACGTAGCTGAAAGCAACAATCATTTGTTGAGCTGTGCCATAACTCTCGCCTTCATGATCATCTCATCATCAAGTTCGGCAGTAATACTGCACTGCGTACCCGGGAGACACTCTGCAATTGTCATACCGTAGGGATTGAGTATGACGCTATGCCCTTCGTATGTACCATACTCGTCGGCACCAACACGGTTGCATGCGGCAACATAGCAGATGTTCTCGATGGCACGCGCACGCACAAGTGTATCCCATGCAAGCAAGCGGCTGTCGGGAAAATTGGCCGCAATGAGAAGAAGGTCATACTCGGCCCTATTGTAGAGATAGACCGGGAAACGCAGGTCGTAGCATATTGCGGGACGTATGCGCAATCCGCGCCACTCCCATATAACCTTGCCCTCACCGGGAACAAAAACTTTGTCCTCGCCGCTGTATTCAAAAAGGTTGTGTTTGTCATACTGCCCCACTACACCATCGGGCGTGATGAGATACATACGGTTAAAGTATTTGCCACCCTCGTGTGTCATGACTGGAACAGCCATGGCTGCATCGTATTCTACAGCAAGCCTTTTCATAGCCTGCACCGTCGGACCGTCCACCTCCTCGGCAACACCTTGAGGCTGCATGCAGAAACCGGTGGAACACATTTCGGGGAAAAGATATATATCGGCACGCCCGGCCGATGCGACAAGCGTTTCCAACCTCTCTATATTCAATTGGACATCTTTCCAAGCTATGTCCTGCTGTATGACCGTAACCTTCATTATATAATTATTATTAGCAATAATATAGATGTTGACCCAGCAATGTCATTCCCGACAGAGCAAAGCGACGAGGGATCTCTAGCAACAATATACGAGATATCTCACGTTCGTTCGATATGACATCAACGCGTTTTTAGTATGTGGGTCAACTGCTATATTATTACCTTATTATTTTACTTCAAAAAAATGTTATTTGCCTCATGAGAAAGGTTAAATGCATAATCGTGCTTTGAGGAGTAATGACCAAAGACAACGTTCTGACACCAAAAGAGATTGAACGCAACTTCCTATATACAAGCAAATCCGGTTTTGCCGGATTCGCTTGTATATATATGTATCAGTTTATGAATACATGAAACGCCTGATGCTCTGCTTCGGGGTTTTCTCAAAGGTCTCGCGGCGAATCTCTGTGTAACCAATCTTGCTGTATGCTGCAAGTTCCGAGTTCAATGCAAGCACATTGGCATCTATGAGTTTGTTGAGTTCTTCCTCACTCATTCCATCCTTCTTGCCGGCATCGTAATCGGCAACAACAAGGGCTACAATCGCATTCTTTCGGCCGACAACAAGGGATTCGACAACGTAGGGAAGGTTGTTTATCTTGTCCTCAATCTCCTCGGGATAGATATTCTGCCCGCTGCCTGTCAATATCATGTTCTTGCAACGGCCCTTTATAAAGAGATTCTTCTTGTTGTCGAATATACCCATATCACCGGTCTTGAGCCAACCGTCCTTTGTAAAGGCAGCCTTTGTAGCCTCCTCGTTGTTATAGTAACCAAGCATTACAGCATCACCCTTAACCTGTATCTCGCCAAGGACACGGCGAGGATTGGCCGAATCGATACGTATCTCTATGGGATGAGCATTGGTTCCGCATGAGTACTTCACATATTCGCTCTTGTCGCGATATGATATGAGCGGACCGCACTCTGTCATGCCGTAGCCCACAGTGTAAGGGAACTTCATTCGTTTCAGAAGATTCTCCACCTCGCGGTTCAGAGCTGCACCGCCAATGATGACACCAACAGTGAAATTGTTGCCGAAAGCATTCAGGAGAGATTTCTTTATCTTATTCAATACAATTCTGTCAAGTCCCGGAATCTTAAGCAACAGCTTTGCAGGGAACTTGCGTGTTGCAGGAAAAACCTTTGACTTGAAAATCTTCTCTATAACCAACGGAACAGTCAGGAACATGAAAGGCTTTACTACAGCAAGACCTCCCAAGAGGCGTGCAGGAGTCGGCTTACCCGGCATAACGAACACATGACATCCGCTCGACAACGGGAAAAGCACATCAAAAGCCTGACCGAACATGTGGGCCATAGGCAATATTGCAAATATATGTCCGCCGACAGCAGAAGGCACTACACGGAAACCGAATTCAAGGTTCACCGACAACGAACGCGCAGGTAGAATGACACCCTTTGACGTTGCACTCGTAGTGCCCGAAGTGAAGCTTATCTCTACAACATCCTCCATCCCGAAGCTCTCATTGTAATAATTCACCATGTCAGGAGTCAAACCATCCGGGTATTCCGATGCAAAAAGAGAATCCAACTTGCCTTCGAGCGAAGAGAGTGAAGTGCCATTGGAATATTCTACACCGAAGTTCCTTACATTGACTATCCCGACAAAGCCCTTTATCTGCTTCAGCAGGGCAAGACTGTCATCATCGGAAGAAAATGCATTTGCTGCAATGTCATCGACAATAAGCAACTTGCACTCAGAAAAAGAACTCAACTCTGCTACAGTACCAGGAAGGAAGTCCGGTAAAAACGGAACCGTTACTGCGCCATAAGTCAGCGTTGCATAATATGCTATTACCCACTCAGCCGAGTTACGCGCATAGAGAGCAACCTTGTCGCCTTTCCCTATGCCCAGCTCCTTAAACAGGATATGATACCTGGCAATCCCTTCGGCCAATTGGGAATATTTGTATGTCTCTTTACCAAAATTGGTAAGAGCAGGCAAATCCCAATGACTCTTGACCGAATCATTGAAATAACTTACAAAATGTCTCATTTATAGATAGTGTGATTGATTTTCCGGATGCAAATATCAACTTTTTTTTTTAATCCGCAATAGCTTTTGCACAAAACAATGCCAATTGTGCAAAAAAATCCTCGGTTTTTCACCTCGTTTCAATCTATATTTAACTTATCTTAATATAAAAGTCCATCCTAAAGATAAAACATAAATGATTAACAAAAGTTGTTCCCAAGAGTTATATCATACATCTGCAATTAATATATTTTACATCTGTTTTGGCATAATGGAAAAAGAACATAACTTTGCAGAAATCACGAGGCAAGACAATATGAAAAAAACTATTTCATTCATATCAATTCTACTTGCAGCAGTCATTACAGGAGCTAGTTGTTCTGGAAAAAATAAAGCTGAGAACAAACAAGAATCTGATATAATAACAGACAGTACCTTTGCTACAATTGAAGAGAAAAAGGAGACAATAACAGCTCTACCCGACACGGCATATGCATCAGCATCACTGCTTAAATACAAAGTGGAGATTATTGACACTGTAACCGGGCCGGAAATCGTTGATTTTTCTGACCCATACAACGATTCACCCGGCATATTCACATTCAGGGGAAATACAAGGAGGGATGCCAGCTATGACGGCCGTGTTGAAGGCAGGCCGGACACAATCATTGTAGACTGGGAATTCAACACATCAATGACCCCGCCAGATACTACGGCTACAGATTGGGGAGGAGGAAGCGGCTGGACCGGACAGCCGGTATACGTCAACTGGCCTGACAGCATTGTAAAGAGTCTCAAAGCATCAGGAGTTGTAAACGCAAACTTCAAGAATCATGAAATAATTGTGGGTTCGCTCTGCCACATGCTCTACTTCATTGACTTGGAGACTGGAAAGCCCTCTCGCCAGGCAATAGATGTCCGCAACCCGATTAAGGGCTCTGTCTCACTCGACCCCAGCTTGAACGGTAACCTTTACGTCGGACAGGGCGTACCGGTAAACAGGCCCTTCGGGCACCTGGTCATTGACCTCAACAAAGGCAGGATAAGCAAAACTATCCCCGAGGACCACAAGGCACAGCGCCGTTGGGGAGCATTCGATTCTTCCCCCCTCAAAGTTGACAAGTTCCTGTTCTGGCCGGGAGAAAACGGAACATTATATAAATACGTATGCAGGAAAGGCGAGATATCACTGCATTCGGCATTGCGATACACACGCAACGGTGTTGCACCAGGCATGGAAGCATCGATATCGGTATATCGCAATTATGGATATACAGCAGACAACCACGGCAATGTGGTATGTACAAACCTGAATACCCTACGCCCGGTGTGGTGTTTCGCAAACGGAGATGATACCGACGCAACAGTTGTTGTGTGCGAAGAGGAAGGCAAGCCATACGTGTATACTGGAAACGAAGTTGACCGCAAGCCCGACGGACCGGCATACTTCAGAAAGCTTAATGCCCTCACAGGAGAACTGATATGGGAGGCATCTTTACCTGGCAAGAGAGCCGATGTGGGAAACAAACATTTCGACGGCGGTTACTATGCCTCACCACTTCCCGGAAAAGGGAACTGCTCGGGACTCATATTCAGCAACTGTGTAGCAAACACGAACAAACAGAACGGAGATTTCATTGCAATCGACCGCAAGAACGGAAAAATCGTGTACAGGGTCAGCCTCAAGAATTATTCATGGTCCTCACCCGTCGGATTCTTGAACGAAAAAGATGAGATGTTCATCTTCACAGGCGACACCTATGGCAACGCCTACCTCATAAACGGCATTGACGGCAAAGTCCTTTGCAAGAAAAAGGTAGGCAACAACTTTGAATCGTCACCCGTAGTCATCGGCAATCAGGTTGTTGTAGGCTCACGCGGAAACTCAATATACAAAATGACAATAAGATGAGAACGGCAAGAATCATAACTCCCCTTATTACAGTATTGGCATTGGCCATGTTCACAACATCGGCAGCACAATCCATTGTCGCACACAAGAAGAAAGTTAAGGACGGATATAATTTCTGGTTATACACACCTGAAACCACAAGCGCGCCAAAACCTGCAATAATATTCCTTCATGGTGCAAGCCTGTGCGGAACAAACATGAACAAGGTGCGAAAGTACGGTACGATAGATGCCATTGAGAAGGGCAGAATGATAGACGCATATGTTATCGCTCCTCAGAACCCTGGAGGTACATGGAATCCTAACAGAATAATGAATATCCTCGAATGGGTAAAGCAGAACAACAATGTGGATTCGACACGAGTATATGTACTTGGAATGAGCCTTGGTGGATATGGCAGTATTGACCTTGCAGCAACACACCCCAACGAGATTGCTGCAGCCATGGCATTCTGCGGAGGAGGTACGCAAACCGATTACAAAGGACTCACAGAAGTTCCGTTATGGATTGTCCATGGCACAGCGGACAAAGCTGTCAGCGTGAAATGTAGCGATGCAGTAGTAGCGGCAATGAAGAAATTCAAGAACGGTACGGACAGACTGCATTATGACAGGCTAAAGGGAGTAAACCATTCTTTACTTGCACGCATATTCTACATGAAGGAATGCTATGAATGGCTACTGGGACATAGCCTTAACGATGAAAAACGGAAGATACAGCCCAAATACGAAATATCGAAGAAAACACTTACAAAGGAGGTGTACCGTGGACTTAGTTCACAAAAGAGACCAGGTCTTATACGAGAATAAGAAACCGATATAACATAATCCGGACGCAGGACATTATCCTGCGTCCGGATTATGTTATATTTAACGTGAGTTCGATATAAGCTAAATCAAATCGCGAACCTGTCATCCCGACAGAGCGTAGCGACGAGGGATCTCAAAAATATCGTAAAATAAGAGATCTCTCACGTACGTTCGAGATGACAAAATACGCTAAATTTTAGTATAAATTCTTATATCGAACTCACGTTATTTACTGCATCATGAATACATGAAACGTCTGATACTCTGCTTCGGGGTTTTTTCAAAAGGCTCACTACGCATCTCCACATAACCTATCTTGCTGTATGCCGCAAGTTCCGAGTTCAGCGCAAGCACATTGTTATCGACAAGTTTGTTGAGTTCATCCTCATTCATGCCATCCTTTTTGCCGGCCTCGTAATCGGCAACCACAAGTGCTACAATCGCATTCTTGCGACCGACAACAAGTGATTCCACCACGTAAGGCAGATTGTTTATCTTGTCCTCAATCTCCTCGGGATAGATATTCTGTCCGCTACCGGTCAATATCATGTTCTTGCAACGACCCTTGATAAAGAGGTTCTCCTTATTGTCAAGAATACCCATATCACCGGTCTTGAGCCAACCGTCCTTTGTAAAGGCTGCCTTTGTTGCCTCTTCATTGTTATAGTAGCCAAGCATTACGGCATCACCCTTAACCTGTATCTCGCCAAGAACACGGCGAGGATTGGCTGAATCGATACGCAGTTCAATCGGGTGTGCCTTTGTACCGCATGAGTACTTCACATACTCACTCTTGTCACGATATGAGATGAGAGGGCCGCATTCAGTCATGCCATAACCGACAACATAAGGGAATTTCATACGCTTGAGCAAATCCTCTACCTCACGGTTAAGGGCAGCACCACCGATAATGAGACCAACGGAGAAATTATTTCCGAAAGCATTCAGCAATGCGCGCCTGATCTTGTTGAGTACGATCCTGTCAAGACCTGGTACCTTGAGCAGGAACTTTGCCGGGAACTTTCGTGTTGCAGGGAATACCTTTGACTTGAATATTTTCTCAACTACCATAGGTACAGTAAGGAACATGAAAGGCTTGACAACGGCCAGACCGCCCAAAAGACGTGCCGGTGTTGGCTTGCCAGGCATGACGAACACATGACAGCCGCTTGACAATGGGAAAAGGACATCAAATGTCTGGCCGAACATATGGGCCATAGGCAGAATAGCAAAAATATGACCACCTGCCGCAACGGGAATCTCCCGCTTTGCGAAATCCAGGTTTACCGACAATGAACGTGCCGGCAACACAACACCTTTTGATGACGCACTTGTAGTACCGGAAGTAAAGCTTATTTCAACAACGGCCTCGGGATTCCTCTCCTCCTTATAGAAACTTGCATCATCAACCTTCAGACCTTCCGGATACAAGGATTTGAAAGTACTGTCGATATTGTCATGAGCCTTCTTCAATGCAACACCTGTTGAATACGCCACTGAAATATCGGCAACGTTTATTATTCCGGCAAAACCGTCAGTCTTTTCAAGGCACGCGATATTTTCCTTATCGCCCTGCAAGCCGGCAATCGCAATATCATCTGCAATAAAGAGCTTGCACTCCGAGAATGCCCCAAGTTCGGCTACTGCCGACGGTAGGAAGTCCGGAAGAAAAGGAACCGTAACGGCCTCATAAGTCAAAGTTGCAAAATAGGCAATTACCCACTCTGCAGAATTGCGCGCATACAGAGCAACCTTGTCACCCTTTGCAACCCCAGCCGCCCTGAAAAGTATATGGTACTTGGCAATACCTTCGGCAAGCTGGGCATAAGTATATGTCACGCCGCCGAAGTTGGTAACGGCAGGGAGCTCCCAATTGGACTTCAACGATTCGTTGAAAACACTAACAAAATGTCTCATGGTTGTATTGTTTATTCATTATAATCCAAATACCGGAAAGAATCCGACTTTGCAAAGTTCAACTTTTTTTTTCTAAAAAGTTAACAATTAGCAGTGATTAACCACAAACATACATTTTATTGTCAAATTTTGTACATTTAAAACAATATTTTAACACATCTTTACAAATAAAATATAAACTTTTATGATAAGAACTATATACTATCATTCTAATAGATACGCAACAAAACTATTGAACACAAAACATTTCCATTACATCATGCAAGAATTTATAGATAAAAAACTTGGACATTCCCAAAGAGAATGTCCAAGACCGGAAAATCAATCAACTTCTAAAAGTATTTATTTATACATGAAACGTTTTATGCTCAATTTCGGTGTCTTCTCAAACGGTTCATTGCGCAATTCACAAATAGTAAGCTTGCTATAGACAGGAAGTTTCTCATTGAGTGCAAACAGGTTCTCTTCCATCACCTTCTGAAGCTCTTCACCATTCAAACCAGCAGCCTGTACCTCATCTGGGTTAGGAACCACAAGTGCGGCAAGACCATGCTTGCGTCCCACCACGAGCGACTCGGCAACCATAGGAAGCTGGTTTACCAGATCCTCAATTTCCTCGGGATATACATTCTGTCCGTTTGCCGTAAGAATCATATTCTTGCAACGGCCTTTTATATATATATTCTCGTCCTTATCCATAAGTCCCATATCGCCGGTTTTGAGCCATCCGTCATCGGTGAATGTTGCTTTTGTAGCTTCTTCGTTTTTGTAGTAACCAACCATCACGGAATCACCCTTTGCCTGTATCTCACCTGGCACTTTAGCCGGATTTTCTGAATCTATACGTATCTCCACACCTGGATGTGCCACAGCGCCGCATGAACGCATTACGAAATCCTGCCATCTTCTATAGCTAAGGAGCGGACCACACTCAGTCATTCCATAACCCACAGTATAAGGAAGTTTCATCTTCTTCATAAGAGTCTCAACCTCCTTGTTCAAAGCTGCACCACCCAGAATAATACCACCTTTTGTTACATTTCCACCAAAAGTAGCCACAAGTTTCGCGCAAACCTTTTTATAAATTACATTCTTTATTCCAGGTATATACAGCAGTACACGCATCATTGGTTTCTTAAGCTGAGGCATCACCCTTGCACGGAAAATTTTCTCAATCAGCAACGGCACAGTAAGGAACATGTACGGTTTAACCTCGGCCAATGCCTTGAGCAGGCGCGCAGGTATAGGCTTCTCTGTAAAAATACTTATATGGCAACCACATGTGAAAGGATATACAAAATCAAAAATCTGCCCGAATATGTGTGCCAAAGGAAGGATTGAGAGAATTCTGTCACCAGCAACGGTAGGTATGTGGGTACGGGCATACTCCACATTTGATGAAATCGAGCGTGACGTAAGCATTACACCCTTGGGCGAACTGCTTGTGCCTGACGTATAGCTTATAACTCCAAGATTATCGAAATTTGTCTTTGCATAATCGACGCGCTTTGCCGTCACACCATTAGGGAAACGTGTGGCAAAAGCCTTTTCAACCTCTTCGCTTATACCATCGAGCTTACCATTGCAATTCTCATGCACCTCAAGCCCTACGATATCAACAAGACCGCAGAAATCGGCAAAACCTGAGAATTGAGAAACTATATTGTCTCGCTTGAGAGCTGCAAGAATATTCTTGTCAAGCAAAAGCAGGCGACTATCGGAAAGCCTTGTCAAATCAGCAATATTCTGCGGAAGGAAATCGGGCAGAAGAGGCACACACACGGCATCATAAGTAACGACTGCAAGATAGGCCACACACCACTCCGCACAGTTCTTTGCACAGAGAGCCACCTTTTCACCCTTTGCTATTCCGCATTTTTCGAACAGGACATGCATCCTCTCAATCTCGGATGCCACAACACCATAAGTCAATGTATTCGCTCCATAGTTGCTCAAAGCAGGACGATTCCAATTGGCTTTGATAGATTCATCAATGTAAGACAAATAGTGTTTCATAACTTTATTATAAATAAATAGTATATATACAATTAGTTATACATAAATCTCTTGATACTTAGCTTAGGCGTCTTCTCGAATGGCTCACGACGTAGTTCACAACGTCCTAACTGGCTATATGAAGGCAGTTTGGCATTAAGCGCGAAGACCTTCTCCTCAATTACAGCTTGAAGTTTAACATCATCAATTCCATCTTTTTTTGCTGAATCATAATCAGCTACAATCAAAGCAACCAAGGCATGCTTGCGACCTACGACCAATGACTCAAGTACATAAGGCTGCTGGTTTATAAGCTCCTCAATCTCTTCGGGATATATATTCTGACCACTGCCTGTCAGAATCATATTCTTGCAGCGACCCTTTATATATACAGTACCATTGCGGTCCTGTATACCCATATCACCGGTTTTCATCCACCCGTCAGCTGTAAAGGCCGCGTTTGTAGCTTCCTCATTCTTATAATAACCTATTGTAACGACATCACCGCGCACCTGTATCTCACCTGGCACTTTGGATGGCTTGTCTGAATCAATGCGCAACTCCAAATTTGGCTTTGCAACACCTCCTATATCATCGATTGAGGGGTGAGCGGAAGCAACATAGCTTATCAGCGGACCACACTCGGTCATGCCATATCCTACTGCGTATGGAATCCTTATCTTTTTCATTACCTTGTCTACGTCCTTGCTGATTGCAGCACCACCTATGAAGAAACCAGCCTTGCCCAGGTTACCACCGAACGTTTCAAGAATAGTAGAGCGCACTTTGTTATATATCAGTCTTCTAACACCCGGTATCTGTGTCAGAAACTTGACTGCCGGCTTACGCAATGCAGGAATTACCTTTGAACGGAAAATCTTCTCTACCAACAAAGGAACTGTAAGGAATATGAAAGGCTTTACATCGGACAAAGCCTTTAACAGACGTGCCGGAGCCGGTTTCTCTGTAAATATATTTACATGACAACCCGCCGAGAAGAGGAAAAGAAAGTCAAATGCCAGGCCGAAAATGTGTGCTAAAGGCAATATGGACAACGTAGCCCCGGGATCTGAAACTGCTACCGGAACCAACACTCGAGCCAACTCAACATTTCCTGATAATGAACGCGATGACAGCATTACCCCCTTGGGAGAACTGCTTGTACCCGAGGTATAGCTTATAACAGCCAAATCATCAAGAGCACCATGGTTCAACTTGAAGTCCTTTGCATTGATACCAGTGGCGAACAATAATGAGTACTTATTATCAATATAATCATTCGCAACTTCATTTAAAGCATCACAACCAATTATAACATTACGCTTTACAATATCAATAACACCCAATAAACCATTCATTGAGGCCAATTCATCAAGGAGATTATCCTTTTTTAAAGAATTGAGGATATTGCCATCAACAAGCATCAAACGGCTGTCTGACAACTTGGTAAGATTCACAATATTCTCCGGCAGAAAATCAGCCAAGAGGGGGACAGCAACCGCTCCATATGAAGTTATTGAAATAAATGCAATACACCATTCAGCAGAATTGCGTGCACATATGACTACGTGGTCACCTTTATTTATACCACACTTCTCAAAAAACAGATGCCATTTATATATCCCCTCAGCAACTCCGGCATTGGTGTAGGTTTCTGCTCCATAATTTGAAATGGCAGGCCTTGACCAGTTGGCCTTTACAGACTCTTCGATGTATTCAATGAAGTGCTTCATTCGAAATTCAATTTAATAACATTATTTACTATTCCCGGAATTCAATCCGCTTTATTTTTTTTGCAAATTTCGCAAATCATCCAATACAATCGTTTTTTTGTAGCTATAGAGGGAGTTGTCTTGGTAAAAATCGGATATATGTGGTGTAATTTAAAATATAGTGGCAAACAACAATGGTAAAAAAATGACAAATACCACAAAAAACCAATATTTCGCCCCAATGTACACGATGATGTGTATATTTTGAACAAGAAATAAATACACTGAAAAAGATTTCCTAATAACAGGGAACAAGACAGCGCGCAACAGGTTTTTTTCATAAAAAAACGATAAAAAAGACTCTACTCCAAAAAAAATGGAAAAAAATAGGATTTATGGATAAAGTCATTAACTTTGCATTTAGAGAAAACCAAACCAACGACACCAGAGGTGCCATAATGTAACAAACATTTGAATTATGGGAAGAGAAATTAAATTCAGTCTGGTCTATCGCGACATGTACCAGTCTTCAGGCAAATTCCAGCCACTCGCAGAACAACTCGAGAGGATAGCCCCAACAATAATTGAAATGGGCTGCTTTGCACGCGTTGAGACAAACGGAGGTGCGTTCGAACAGGTAAACCTGATGGCAGGAGAAAATCCAAACCAAGCAGTAAGGCGTTTTACAAAGGCATTCAATGAGGCCGGAATACAGACACACATGCTTGACAGGGCGTTAAACGCATTGAGAATGTTCCCAGTGCCGGCAGATGTGAGAAGACTTATGTACAAGGTAAAGAAAGCCCAGGGTGTAGACATCACACGTATCTTCTGCGGACTTAACGACACGCGCAACATAATACCTTCTATAAAATATGCGCTTGAAGCCGGGATGATACCACAGGCAACCCTCTGTATCACATCCTCACCCATACACACAGTAGAGTACTACAGCAACATCGCAGACGAACTCATCGCTGCTGGAGCTACCGAGATATGCCTCAAGGACATGGCAGGAATAGGACGCCCCGACTTTCTCGGACGCCTCACGAAGAGCATAAAGGAGAAGCATCCCGAAATAATAATCCAATACCATGGCCATAGTGGTCCGGGACTATCAATGGCATCCATTCTCGAGGTGTGCAAGAACGGTTGCGACATAATAGACACAGCCATCGAGCCATTGTCATGGGGAAAGGTACATCCGGATATCATAAGTGTTCAAGCAATGCTTAAGGATGCAGGGTTCAATGTCCCGGAAATCAACATGAACGCATATATGAAAGCGCGAAGCCTTACTCAAGAGTTCATTGATGATTGGCTTGGTATTTTCATGGACAAGAACAACAAGCTCATGAGCTCATTACTGCTTACCAGCGGACTCCCAGGCGGAATGATGGGTTCAATGATGTCCGATCTTGCAGGTGTACACAAAGGCATAAACGGAATACTCCAGAGCAAAGGAAAACCGACATACACCCTTGATGAGCTTATGGTAGAACTTTTCAATGAAGTAGCATATGTATGGCCGCGCGTAGGCTATCCCCCACTGGTTACTCCGTTCAGCCAATATGTTAAGAACATAGCACTCATGAATCTGCTTTCACGTGCACAGGATGAGCCACGCTTCAGCCGCATGGA
Source organism: Bacteroidaceae bacterium (assembly GCA_017547205.1). GTDB lineage: Bacteria > Bacteroidota > Bacteroidia > Bacteroidales > Bacteroidaceae > HGM04593. Next base: position 16,450 of record JAFYQH010000075.1, read on the forward strand.
CGAGAGCATGTGGGGCATGATTCTTGGCAAGAGCGGACGTCTGCCGGGCGATGTAGCACCCGAAATAAAGGAACTTGCCAAGGAAAAGGGATACGAATTTACCACTGCTGACCCGCAAAGTTTCTACCCCGACGCTCTGGAAGGGTTCCGCAAGGAGATGCAGGACCTTGGATGGGATACCGGCCAGGACGATGAAGAGTTATGGGAATTTGCAATGCATGAGCGCCAATACCGCGACTACAAGAGTGGTGTTGCCAAAGAGCGTTTCCTTGCAGACATAGAAAAAGCCAAAGATGCCGAAATGGCAAGCAAAGGCGTGAGCCTTGAAGAAATAAAGGCTATAAAGCATGCAAAAGCAGACCCGATTATCGCACCCGAAAAAGGGCAGATTGTTTGGGAGGTTGCTGTAGAAGGCGAATCAATGCCACCGGCAATAGGGAGCCATGTCAATGCCGACGAGGTGTTCTGCACCATAATCACACCATGGGGACAACTGCAACCCGTTGCCACAGGCCTCGGAGGGCGTGTAATTGAAATATGCGCAAAGCAGGGTGACAGAGTAAATCGCGGAGAGGTTATAGCATACGTTCAACGCGACGAACTCTTTAATTGATAAACCAGCAAGTTATACATCAGAGGCCGAGAGTTTAAACTCTCGGCCTCTGATGTATATGCAGACGAAAACAATCCCATACAACAGAATCTGCAAAAAGCAGATTCAACATAAAAACAGCAGCACTGACTAGAAAAAAAAATGGCAACACAAGCATAAGACCCGTGTTGCCATACAGAAGCCAAACGAAACTGTTTACTTTGCTATTATCAGATAGTAGTTCTTCTTGCCCTTCTGAACAAGGATATACTTGTCGTTGAGCAACTGATCTGCATTGATTATTTGGTCAAAAGCGGCAAGCTTCTCCTTATTTACAGAGACTCCACCACCCTGCACGAGTTTGCGCATCTCACCCTTTGACGGAAATATTGCAGCCATATCAGTTGCAAGATCTACAGCCTTAACACCCTGGGCCAATGCATCGCGTGACACCTCGAACTGGGGAACACCGTCGAACACAGCAAGCAGAGTATCCTCATCAAGCGAACGCAAAGTTTCTGTAGACGCGTTTCCGAAGAGGATATTAGATGCCTCTACAGCCTTGTTGTACTCCTCATCACCATGAACAAGGACGGTCACCTCCATTGCAAGACGCTTCTGTAACAGACGCATATGCGGAGCCTGAGCATGTTCAGCCACAAGAGCCTCAATTTCCTCACGGCAAATCGAGGTAAATATCTTTATGTACTTCTCGGCATCCTCGTCGCTTACGTTTAGCCAGAACTGATAGAAACGGTAAGGAGATGTATAACGTTTGTCAAGCCAGATGTTACCCTGCTCAGTCTTTCCGAACTTCTTGCCGTCGGCCTTTGTTATAAGCGGACATGTAAGAGCAAACACCTCGTTACCCGACATTTTACGTATCATTTCGGTACCAGTAGTGATGTTGCCCCATTGGTCAGCACCGCCGAGCTGCAGTTTACAGCCATGAGTCTCATTCAGGTGCACATAGTCATATCCCTGAAGCAACTGATATGTAAACTCGGTGAACGACATACCGTCAGTACCGGCTTCTCCCGAGAGACGGCGTTTCACAGAATCCTTTGACATCATGTAGTTCACGGTTATCATCTTGCCCACATTACGGATAAAGTCGAGGAAAGAGAACTCCTTCATCCAGTCGTAGTTGTTTACAAGTATTGCTGCGTTAGGTGCATCACTCTCAAAATCAAGGAAGCGTGCAAGCTGCTTCTTGAGAGCCTCCTGATTGTGGCGCAGTTTCTCCTCATCGATGAGCACACGCTCCTTTGACTTGCCCGAGGGGTCACCAATCATACCTGTAGCACCACCTATAAGTGCGATGGGCTTGTGTCCGCAAAGCTGGAAATGACGAAGCATCATCACACCTACAAGGTGACCAATGTGCAACGAATCTGCAGTAGGGTCAATACCGAGATAAGCACTTGTCAACTCCTTCTGCAACTGTTCTTCTGTACCAGGGGTCATATCCTGTATCATGCCCCTCCATTTAAGTTCCTGTACGAAATTCATAATTCTATATTTTATATATTAGCATTCATTATAATGTTTCACAAACGATAAAGCTGTGAAGGTGTCGTGCGCTTGAGTACATTAAGCTGCACATCCTTGCCGGCTATTATACCATATTCACTAAATTCCATTGTTACAGCCTTGTAGGCCAGTTCGGGATGATTATTCTCCTCACTCAAATGGCAAAGCCATATATACTTCAAGTGTTCATTGAAGTGCGAGGCCAGATATTTGGCTGTCACCTGATTGCTAAGATGACCGTTGGGGCCCGACACACGCATCTTCAGGAATTCAGGATAGCGCCCCATAGCAAGCATCTGCTCCTCATAGTTCGACTCAATGACAAGATAATTGGCACGGTCGACATATGACGAGACCGTCTCCGTAATTTCACCCAAATCGGTAGCTATGCAGAACTTCTTGTCACCGACCTCTATGAAATACCCGACATTATCACTGCCGTCATGAGGGACTTCAAATGGGGTTATTTCAAAATCACGGAATATAATCTTCTCCTCTTTCTCGACATACCTTACATACATAGGGTCTATCGGTTTTGAAACACTATAGTTGTGCGTTATGCCTTTATGCACTTCTTTTGTAGCATAAACCGGTATGTTCGCCTTTGACGAAATTACCCCAAGCGACTTTATATGGTCAGCGTGATCGTGCGTTACGAACATGGCACATATACTCTCGAAGGGAATACCCTCTTTCTTGAGCGCATTCCTTATGGTCTTTGACGGTATTCCAGCATCTATGAGAATACCATAGTCACCCACCCCCAGGTAGTAACTGTTGCCGCAGCTTCCACTGCCGATACTCATGAAACGAATCTCCATTATATATATTATTTTTATCCAAACAAAAAACTGCATCAGAACGGATAACCGATTGCAAAATGCAGAGCAAAGTCACGCCCGAAATCGGGACGTAGCAACGGGTACTTGTCATCGCCCTCAAATGCCGGGTTCACAGCTTTCATGGCACCGTCAAGACGGAAAACGAACATATCAAGCTCAAGCCGCAGGCCAACGCCATAAGAAAATGCGATTTCCCTGCAGAAAGTCGACACATCGAATTCACCGCCGGGCTGTTCGTCATACTTGCGCAATGTCCATATATTTCCCGCATCGACAAAAACAGCCGAGTGCAGTTTCCAGAAGAGCCGTGAGCGCAGTTCCAGATTAATATCAAGCTTGACATCACCAGTCTGGTTTATCAAGTCAATGTTCCTGCCGCTATTCCTGTATCGTCCGGGCCCCAGAGTCCTCACGCTCCAACCACGCATACCGTTTGCACCTCCAGCAAAATAGCGTTTCTCGAAAGGCAATATACGAGAGTTGCCATAAGGATACGCTACACCAACACCTGTGTGCACGAGTATAGTATTACGTTCATTAAACCTGTACCTTACGGTAAAGTCAAAATCACCTTTTACATATTGCGCATATGCAAGGTCCGAAACCACATACTGTCCCTCATCATTCATGGGACCTCCGAACAGAGAATTCATTCCGTAAAGGAGATTTCCCGAGCACTCGAGATGCATCCTCAACGAATATGCATACGGATTGAACCTGTTGGACTTCTTGAGAGATGAGTTGTAAGTATATGTATACCCCAGTTTTGTTATGAGCAGATTCTCATAGTTATATTTGAGAATCGAGTTCCTGTTAGATATACTATCAAGATAATCCTTCTTGAAAGTATCCGATATCCATGGCACATATATGTAGTTAACATCAAGCAGTTCCAGTGTATTCATAGACTCAAGCTTGCTGCTCCATGAATAGCTCCATGTACCCGAAAGAATATGACGGTCAAATTCAGGACGCTTCTGAGAATTGAACTTCAACGATAACATTGTCGAAGAGGAGTACGTTCTGTTCCTGACAGGTATTACCACAGCCGGAAGTCCTCCCATCAATCTCAGACTCGTTTCTGCTCCATACTCAAGATAATCACCGCCCGAATAGCCGCTTAGCCCCGAAACCGCCTCATATGCAGTAAACACGCGCAGGGAGAGCTGCTCCGAGCCCTTAAACAGATTCTTGTCGGCAATAGTTACAGATGCTGCAACACCGAAATCACCCGCAGTGTTCGTTCCATCAAGTTCAAAGTCGACAGACATCCTCTTGTTACGCTCGAACATTATATAACAGTCCAGCACATCACTTCCAGGAACCTCCATCATCCTGACAGTCGTATATTTCAATGCCGACAAGTTCGCAAACGAATTGTATGTCCTGTCAACGTCGTACTGCGAATAGAGGCTGCCCGGCTTGACATGGGTACTTGCCATGAGCACCGACGGGCGCACGACCAAATCATCGTTGCTCAATATCGAATAGTCGCCGACCTCAATAGTATCACATTTTGCCAACAGCGCATCGTCAAGACGCAGCCCCGCATCGGAAACATAATATATCCTCCCCACCCTGTATATTCTGTGAGGTTCCGGTTCTGCATCACGTTCCTTTATGAATTTGCCCAGCTTCATGGTAAGCCTCACCTTATTCGAATGGTGGGCTGTGTCAGCCACATATGTTATATACTCCTTTTGAAAACGGTAATATCCCCTATTTCTGAGCATCTCGGCAATCCTACGGCGCTCGAATTCCATATTGTCTACACTGAAAGGCATGCCCGGACGCAACAAGGAAGATGCCGTATCGGCAAGAACGATGGCCCCCACAACCTCGTCCTTCATGTCGTAGTCAATACTTGCAATATAATACCTTTCACGTTCGTGAAGATAGTATACAGCATCAGCACGTTTTCTTTTATCGTTCTTCAGACATTCGAAATCTACCGTCGCATGAAAGTAGCCATCGTTTACAAGCATATCCCTTATGTTCTGCCTACTTTTTTCCGACATTGCGCTATCGAATATTACAGGAGCCTCTCCAAGCCTGCGCAACACTTTGTTCCTCCACTGCGCCGTATCATGCCCCGACAATGAATATGTATATAAAGGCAACTTTACCAGATTGAACAATTTCGCATTCGGCATCTGTCGCACATAACCCTTGGCCTTTACAGCATTTTCGTGATTAGTAGTGGATATAATCTTGACATCATTGAGCAAATATTCACCCTCGGGAACAAACTTGTTCACCGAGCATGACATCTGCAAAATAACGCAAATCAGAAGATATGTTATATTTCTCAACGACATCAATCATTCCACTTTTAAATATTCTTGCAAATATACGAACAAACGGGCAAAATAATGCCAAGCTAGCTTAGGTATTTCACAGCCACAGCGCGAAAAAAGCGTTGCTTGCAACAGCTGAACCTTTAGGTTTACAAAGGAGCGCCGCACTCTGCCCCAAAGTTTATGTTCTAGAATTATCTCAAATATAGCAAAAAAGTAAAAGATTTGAGGTAGATTTGCATCACTTTAACGAACCATGTTCCACTATTATGTTAAGCAAGGCACTACTAAAACTGATAACATCACTCGAACTACGGAAATTCCGCAAGGAAAGCGGGCTTTTTGTCGCAGAAGGAGGCAAGACCGTCATGGATATTATAACGGCGGGAATGTCTGTCGACAGAATTATTGCGACACATGAATGGCTGGCAACCAACACATTGCCGACCAACATACTAACAACAGAAGTTACAGAAGAAGAAATGAAGCGTGCAAGCTTCCTGCGTGCTCCCCAAGGGGTATTGGGCATATTCAGACAACCAAAGCACGACATAGACATCAAAGCCCCTCAAAAAAGGCTCTGCCTTGCTCTAGACAACGTGCAGGACCCTGGAAACCTTGGTACAATAATACGCATCGCCGACTGGTTCGGTATTGAAGAAATCTTCTGTTCAACCGGTTCGGCCGATGTGTACAACCCCAAGACCATACAAGCCACAATGGGAGCTATTTCAAGAGTAAAGGTACACTACATCGACCTACCTGAATTCATCGCCTCACTTGGCACGGACACACCTGTATACGGGACATTCCTTGACGGGGACGACATATACAGCAAGGAACTGACAGCCAACGGACTTGTCGTCATGGGCAACGAAGGCAACGGAATAGGAGAAAAATGCGCATCGCTCATCAACAAACGCCTGCTTATACCCAACTACCCGGCAGGGCGAAACACATCGGAATCTCTCAATGTATCTACAGCAACAGCAATCATCTGCAGCGAGTTCCGCCGCAGGAACAGGCAACAAACAACAGAACAATAGAGAGCCTGCAAGAAAAGAGCTGAATTACACCAAGAACTTTCACCAGAATCAGTCAAGAAGAATCCAGGAGCCACTCATGTCCTGCACGCAGGCATACAAATCGTCACCCATACAGGCGGTGCTTAAACCGCATCCTGCCGGCAAACTGTCAAAAAGATGAATCTGCGGGACGAAAGTCATGGCATGATTCTCACACGTAAAAGATATGAACGAGACAACAACTCCTTCACAGGTCTCAACAACCTGCTGATGCAGGATTTCTCCAGACGGGAGGAACAATTCCGCCGTAGCATACAGCATAATCAATCCCTTTTTAAAGTTTTCCCAGGCTCATTCACGCGGAATCTTCTCAATGACAAACCCGAAACAACAACCTTTGACGCCAGCGTAGAGTCATCATCGGCATAATACACGAAGCCACTCATCGACTTCAGCTTGCTTGCCATGTTCCTTACAACCGAAAGCATATATTTACCATTGCCTGTAACATCCAGTCCTGCACCGGCATACGAGCCATCGGCATAATCGAGCACAACGTCAGCACGCAACCTTTGGCCGACAGAATCCGCACCCGCCGATATGAAACGCGCATGGAACGAAAACTGAATGCTGTCTCCTGGAAGGAAAGTGGTATCATCGGGAGTTTCAAACGAGAACATCACCCTATTGCAAAATGGTGTCGGCGAAAGAAGCCTTACTTTTGAGCTGGTCCAAAGTTCAGCCGTGTCCGAAGCAAGATAAGCCACCTCTATCGACACTCCCTCATCAAGCGTGCCACGCGCATTATCAAGAGAGAGCACCTCCTTGTCAAGTCTTTCTTCGAGCCTTGCATATATACGCTGTATATGCTTTGGGAACCTGTTGTACCACACCATTGAGGTATCAAACTGTTCCTTTGTGATTCCATGCTTTCTGAAAACATAATCATAGAACAACTTCTCTTTGTTTGTCGACGCCGAAAACTCCCCCGACATTGACTGCACAAGGTGATAGTCATAAAGGAAAGCCTCCATTCTTTCGGGTGAAAGCACGTTTTCCGGCCGTTTCACCTCACAAGCCACAAAAACAAGCAGAACAAAAAATACCAAAAACCTTATTGCCCTATACATTGTGACAACCATCAATTAACCACATATCTGCGATAGAAAAGAATTATCGCAACCACACTGCAGCTTATACACGCATCGGCAAAATTGAATACAGGACCGAAGAAAATGTCACCGCCAATTAAAGGCATCCATTCGGGCCATGTAAACAACGGAAAATAGAACATGTCCACCACTCGTCCCTCGAACAACGTGCCGTATCCTTCACCCCATGGCACGAACTGCGCAACCCGGCCGTAGCTGGACGAAAATATTTCACCATAGAAAAGACAATCTATTATATTGCCTAATGCACCGGCAAGTATCATCGCAACAGCAAAGATAAAACCGAAAGGATACGTTCCTTTCCTTATAAGCCTGCATAATATATATATGAGGAAAAACACGGCAATGACACGGAAACACGTCAGAAAAAGTTTGTTGAACAATTCCATTCCGAATGCCATGCCGTTATTCTCCACAAAGTGTATCCTGAACCAATCCCCCAGCACCGGAAAGCCGTCACCAAGAGGCATGCTTGTCTTTACCACAATCTTTATCGACTGGTCAATAAGGATTGCAAGTATAACCGAGAACACCACTATCAGCGAACGACTCTTTACACTACCGGCCATCGGAGATCATCTGTTTTTCTTCGCCTCGATACTGAGGGTAGCGTGTGGAACAGCCATAAGACGTTCCTTGGCAATGAGCTTGCCTGTTTCGCGGCAAATACCATAAGTCTTATTCTCAATGCGCACAAGGGCTGCCTGAAGCCCCTGAATGAACTTTGCCTGACGGCTTGCAATCTGCATCTGCTCCTCGAGGTATGCAGCATCGCTACCGTCCTCAAGTCCTTTATATGTAGGCGATGTATCTGCAACATCATTGGAATCCTCATGACGCAACGCTCTCATTATCTGGTCATAATCCCTCTTCGCAAGCTCCAACTTCTGAAGAATCACCTGACGGAACTCCTCCAGCTCCTCATCTGAATAACGAACTTTCTCTGACATATCACAAAATTTTATTATGGTTAGTTATATAAGTTTATTTTTACAATCGGGTTACGGCAACCTTTATTGTCGCACCGTCAAATTCAATATCATCACCATCGGTAACAGTTGCATCAACAACAATAGTATCAGCAAGAACCTGGTTGCAGATATATTCACGGAACTGCTCCACTGCAGCATCACTGACTTCATTGCTTGAAAGTGAAACAGCTATGCGGTCAGTAATGTCAAATCCGCTCTCCTTGCGTACAGCCTGAATCTTCTTGACAATCTCCCTTGCTATACCCTCACGACGGAGTTCCTCGGTCACCTCGACATCAAGAGCCACTGTAAGCGCACCCTCATTCGCGACAGTCCATCCTGGCACATCCTCGCTGAAAATCTCCACATCGGCAAGCTCAATAAGAGCATCAGTACCTTCAACCTGCAATGTTATGTTTCCGTTCTTCTCAAGAGAAGCAATCTGCTCCTGCGACATCTCCGTCACAGCCGCATTGACGCTCTTCATAAGTTTTCCGAACTTCTTTCCGAGTGTACGGAAGTTACACTTGATCTTCTTGACCAAAATACCGTCACCCTCAACGAACACAAGTTCCTTTACATTCACTTCGCTCAGGATAAGCTGCTTCACAGCCTCGATGCGCGACTTCATCACCTCGTCAACTGCAGGTATCGCAATCTTCTGCAAAGGCTGACGCACGATGAGAGCCTCCTTCTTGCGCAATGCAAGAACCATTGAAGAGATCTGCTGCGCCAGTTCCATGCGGTACTCCAGTTCACTGTCAACCAAAGCCTCGTCACATTCAGGGAATTTGGCAAGGTGAACCGACTTGGCATCTCCGCGTCCGGTAACGGATGTCAAATCCTGATACAGACGGTCGGCATAAAACGGTGCTATCGGAGCCATAAGACGTGAAACCGTCTCAAGACATGTATACAAAGTCTGGTAAGCCGATAGCTTGTCGTGGCTCATATCAGAGCCCCAGAAACGCTTACGGCTGAGACGCACGAACCAGTTGCTTACATTATCTATTACGAATTCCTGTATTAGGCGGCCTGCCTTGGTAGGCTCATAATCGTCAAGACATGCATTCACATTCTTTACAAGAGTATTGAGTTCCGATATTATCCAACGGTCCAGTTCGGGACGCTCACTTACAGGAATCTCTGCCTCCTCAAAAGTAAAGCCATCGACATTCGCATACATGGTGAAGAAGCTGTATGTCTGGTACAACTTGCCGAAGAACGAACGTGTCACCTCCTTCACACCATCCTCATTGAATCGCAGGTTGTCCCATGGAGCCGAGTTCGTAATCATGTACCAGCGCAAAGCATCGCTACCGTAGTTCTCTATTGTATTGAAAGGATCCACTGCATTGCCAAGACGCTTCGACATCTTGTCACCGTTCTTGTCAAGGACAAGTCCGTTGGATATTACAGTCTTGAACGCAACTGTATCGAACACCATTGTAGCAATCGCATGCAAGGTATAGAACCATCCGCGTGTCTGGTCAACACCCTCGGCAATGAAATCGGCAGGGTAAACCGTACGGTTGTCAAGAATCTCCTTGTTCTCGAAAGGATAGTGAATCTGCGCATAAGGCATGGCACCCGAATCGAACCACACGTCAATGAGGTCAAGTTCGCGTGTCATCACCTTTCCGGTTGACGATACAAGCTTGATATCATCAACATATGGACGATGCAGGTCTATCCTGTCATAGTTCTCCTTGCTATAGTCACCAGGGACAAAGCCTTTATCCTTATATGGGTTGCTTGCCATTACACCGGCAGCAACAGCCTTCTCAATCTCGTTATAAAGTTCCTCTACTGAGCCAATACATATTGCCTCACCGTCCTCACTTGTCCAGATAGGCAGTGGAGTACCCCAATAGCGGCTACGGCTCAGGTTCCAGTCGTTAAGGTTCTCGAGCCACTTGCCGAAGCGTCCTGTACCAGTAGACTCGGGCTTCCATGTAATGGTCTTGTTGAGTTCGCTCATGCGCTCTTTCATTTGCGATGCGCGAACAAACCAGCTGTCGAGCGGATAGTAGAGCACCGGCTTGTCGGTACGCCAGCAATGCGGATAGTTGTGTACATGCTTCTCTATCTTGAATGCCACACCACCCTGCTTCATGACCATGCATAGAGCAATGTCAAGAGTCTCGGCCTTTGCGGCAGCCTTGTCATCGTACCTGCCGTCGACAGTATACTGCGGGTCATATGCGTTCTTCACATACGCACCTGCAAACTTCGAATAAACGTCAACATCAACAAAGTTCTTCACGAAATCATCGTCAAGTTCATCAATAGTCCAGAACTTGCCTGTAAAATCAACCATCGGGCGCGTCTCACCCTTCCTGTTAACCATGAACAGCGAAGGAATACCGGCAGCCTTCGCAACGAAAGCATCGTCGGCACCAAATGTAGGCGCAATATGAACTATACCTGTACCATCCTCTGTAGTAACATAGTCACCGGGTATCACGCGGAATGCATCGGCCGACGCATCCACAACATTCTCGCCCTCCTTGGCAACAGGTTTCACCCATGGGAATAGCTGAGCATAATGCATACCCACGAGGTCAACACCCTTATACTCGGCAATAACACGGTAAGGAACAACCTTGTCACCAGCCTTGTACTCCTCCATCGGAAGCTCAGCACCTGCAGGATTAAAGTGCGCCGCAAGCAAAGCCTTCGCAAGCACGACAGTGATTGGCTCGCCAGTATAGCCGTTATATGTCTGTACGGCAACATAGTCAATCTTGGGGCCTACGCAAAGAGCTGTATTTGAAGGTAGTGTCCATGGAGTCGTTGTCCATGCGATGAAGTACGGAGTACCCCAACCCGTCATTTCGGGCTTGGGATCAAGCATGCGGAACTGCGCCACAGCCGTCGTATCCTTCACATCGCGGTAGCATCCCGGCTGGTTGAGCTCGTGCGAGCTGAGTCCTGTGCCTGCAGCCGGAGAATATGGCTGTATGGTATAACCTTTATAGAGCAGTCCCTTATTATAGAGTTGCTTCAACAGCCACCACAAAGACTCGATGTAGCTGTTCTCGTATGTAATGTACGGATTGTCAAGATCGACCCAATACCCCATCTTGCGTGTAAGGTCGGTCCACTCGCGTGTATACTTCATCACCTCCTCACGGCAGTTGCGGTTATAGTCATCCACTGATATTTTCTTGCCTATATCCTCCTTTGTAATGTTCAGTTTCTTCTCCACACCCAGCTCGACAGGCAAACCATGAGTATCCCAACCGGCCTTACGCTTTACCTGAAAGCCCTTCATGGTCTTGAAACGGCAGAACGTATCCTTGATACTACGAGCCATAACGTGGTGAATGCCCGGCATGCCGTTCGCCGAAGGGGGACCTTCGAAGAAGACGAACGATGGAGCGCCCTCGCGCTCGGTCATACTCTTTGAGAACAGGTCATTCTCGTCCCACTCGCCAAGAACCTCCTTGTTTATCTGAGGTAAATTCAACTGATTATATACAGGAAACTTCTTTTTCATTGTATCTAATTATATCAATCCTATACCAACTTTTATTTAATCTCGCAAAGATACCAAAAAATCCGTAAAAACAAAAGATACGGCAGCAGAATGCTCCTCTCCCGCATAAAAGCCGATCACCAACAAACCCTTAACCGGCCGAAAAAAACGCGCACCCCCAGTTAAACCAAGAATACGCGAAGCAGACTGAAACATATCCCCAGCCAAAGAAGATACCGATTCACTCCAACACCTTCTTCACATCCGATTCCCCGAATTTTCCCTTTAGAAGCGTCAACGCCACCTCCGTTCTGTCATTCATGGCAGCAATTACAATTTCTACGCAAGCCTTCTTCTTTTCGTCAAACCTGAGAAAGACCCGGGTCACTGCACCGCCGTCATCATGAAGTTCTGCCAGATAACCATCTGGTGAGAGAGCTGCAATCTCCGAGTAGAACCTCTGCCTAATCTCAGGAACACACTTCGTCAGTTCAAGCGTGACCATCACATCCACAAGCTTGAAGAACCCCCTCTGCTGTTCTGGCATCATAAACCGCAAGGCCGAGAGCTCCTTGCCCGAAACCCAGTGAACGACAGCACTGTCCTCACTTGCATACTCCTTTGCCATCGCATCAAAAGTTTGCGCATTGCCGACAGCCGCAAAAAACAGGACAAAAAACAAAGAAAAAATAAACCTGCACATCATACCGAACTTTTTGCACACAACAAACCGCACGCATTACGTGCGTGATTCAATTACATAACGCACATTCTGCATCCTATGCTCCACCACCACCCTGACGCCAAACTTTTTGGCCACATGATGCGCGATATGCTCCGCGCTATATACCGAACGGTGCCGGCCACCCGTACAGCCGCAGCACACCTGTATATGCGTAAAGCCACGCTTCATGTACGTATCGACCATATTGTCGACCATTGCATAGGCATGTTCCAGAAATTCCGCGATATTGCTTTCACTCTCTAAAAACCTTATTACCGGCTCATCCATACCGGTAAGTTTCTTATACGGCTCATACCGCCCGGGATTGTGAATGGCACGACAATCAAATACAAAGCCGCCCCCATTGCCCGATATATCGTCGGGAATACCCCGTTTATAGGAGAAACTCATTACATCAACAGTAAGCTCCTTAGACTCGGAACGAACAAACATCGGCAACGCAGCAATCTCCTCAACAAGCGAGCTTATATATTCAAAGCCACCGGCCTCGGCCAGCAACTGCCGTAACAGTTCCAACGCCGCAGGTATACTCTCAACAAATGCCTTCTTGCGTTCGAAAAGACCACGAAAGCCATATGTGCCGAGGTTCTGCAGCAAACGGAACACCCTGAACAGAGAAAGCATCTGCATAAAATGCCCCCTATCAACACACTTGTATTGCGAAAGAGACCGAAGATAAGCATCAACCATCCTTTCCACAACTTCAGGTGTATACTTCGCACGCGACTGTCCCACAAACGAAGCCACATCATAATAAATAGGCCCCTTGCGGCCACCTTGAAAATCTATAAAATAAGGAATCCCGTCCTTAAGCATCACATTGCGCGACTGAAAATCGCGATAAAGGAAAGTATTGTCATTCTCCCGAAGCAACAGCGCGGAAAGTTTCACGAACTCATCCTCGAGACGACTCTCATTGAATTCAACACCCACGCCCTTGAGGAAGCAGTACTTGAAATAGTTCAAGTCCCACATCACCGTGCGCTCATTGAACTCGCTCACCGGATAGCACAACGAAAAATCGAAGTACTGCGGCACCCCGAACTGTATATGAGGAAGCCACGACATCACCTTGCACAGGAGTTCCGTATCCTCACCACCGAAACAATCATTCTCACGCGCCTCTTTCATCGCCATAAAAAGCGACGTATCACCCAGATCCTCCTGAAGATAGCACATATTGTCGGCAGACACCGCCAACACGCGCGGAGCCGGCACTCCACTCTTTTCAAAGGCATCGGCAAGAGCTATAAAAGCAAGGTTCTCCTCAACCGAAGTACCCACAGCGGCAATCACCGTACCCTCATCGCCCGACAGGCGATAATAAGCCCGGTTCGAGCCGTCACCAGTCAGTTTCACCACCGCAGCAGGACTGCAACCAAAGTATTCTTTATATAGTTCGTTAATTTCCCCTGTCATCGCCTACAACATCTAAACAAATGTATCAACTGCGAAGATAACACAACTCCCGGGATTTCAAAAGAGATATATGGCAATAAAAACGACCGACTAGACGGTGACAGCCCCGGCGACAACAATACATTTTGTCTACAAATACACGCTTTTTACAAAAAATAACAATAATAACGCCAAGTTATGAAACATTTTTCTTGTTTTTTCAAAAAAACACTTACAATTCTTCATTTTTACAAAACTATGTATTACTTTTGCATTGAGAACTACCGGTAAAACACCGGCAAGTAAAGAAGCGTTATCACATAAATACATTCATACAATGAAAGTAGAAGCCACATTAGAGAGTCTCAAGAAGAAATTTCCCAATGAACCGGAATATTTCCAGGCAGTAGAAGAGGTATTGCATTCTATCGAAGAGGAGTACAACAAGCACCCCGAATTCGAAGCCAACAATCTCATAGAAAGACTCTGTATCCCCGACCGCATACTAACGTTCCGCGTAACATGGGTCGACGACAACGGCAAAGTGCACACAAACACCGGTTACCGCGTACAGCACAACAACGCCATAGGCCCCTACAAGGGCGGCATACGTTTCCACCCGTCGGTAAATGTAGGCATTCTCAAGTACCTCGCCTTTGAGCAGACATTCAAGAACTCGCTCACCACCCTTCCCATGGGAGGTGCCAAGGGCGGTTCCGATTTCGACCCCAAGGGCAAGAGCGACAACGAAGTGATGCGTTTTTGCCAGGCATTCATAACCGAGCTATGGCGCAACATAGGCCCCGAGATGGACGTTCCCGCCGGCGACATCGGTGTCGGAGGCCGCGAAGTAGGCTACATGTTCGGTATGTACAAGAAACTCACCCGCGAGTTCAACGGAGTGTTCACCGGCAAAGGGCTTGAATTCGGTGGCTCGCTCATACGTCCCGAGGCAACAGGCTACGGAAACATATACTTCCTGCAGGAGATGCTTGCAACACGCGGCGAGAGCATCGAAGGCAAGACATGTCTCGTATCAGGATCGGGCAACGTGGCACAATACACCGTAGAAAAAGTCATCCAGTTAGGTGGCAAGGTAGTGACCATGAGCGACTCCAACGGCTATATATTCGACCCTGACGGCATTGACCGCGAAAAGCTCGACTTCATAATGGAACTGAAGAACGTACGCCGCGGACGCATCAAGGAATATGCCGAGAAATATGGCTGCAAGTATGTCGAGAACGCACGTCCGTGGGGCGAAAAGGGCGATATAGCACTGCCGTCAGCCACACAGAACGAAATAAACGGCGAAGAGGCAAAGGCACTGGTTGCCAACGGAGTAATCGCCGTATCGGAAGGCGCGAACATGCCGTCTACACCCGAAGCGATACACACATTCCAGGCAGCAAAGATATTGTACGCTCCAGGAAAAGCATCGAATGCCGGCGGCGTATCAGTATCGGGCCTTGAGATGAGCCAGAACTCAGGCAAGATAAACTGGAGCAGCGCAAAAGTCGACGAGATGCTGCACGAGATAATGCACAACATCCACAGCGCATGCGTGAAGTACGGCACATGCGAGGACGGCTACATCGACTACGTAAAGGGCGCGAACGTAGCCGGCTTCCTCAAGGTTGCCAAAGCCATGATGGCGCAGGGAATTGTGTAAACAAACAAGCTCGACAAGGCCGGCAGCAAAAAGCAAGAACAACCAAGAGTCAAAATATAAACCACAGGAGCAAACCTCACAAGGGTTTGCTTTTGTTTATGTACAATTTTAAGTATCTTCGCAAGCCGAACAGGACGTTCATTCCAAAGACGTTCAAATTCCCGATTTTACGCAACTTTGACATTTTTATAAGAAATCAACATCCTAATTATATGCTAAAGAAAACCAACGCCTGGCTATGGATTCCCACGCTCTATTTTGCATCGGGACTGCCCTATCATGCCATAACATCGATATCGGACATCATGTACAAAGATATGGGCATCGACAATGCCAGCATAGCCATGTACACAAGTTTTCTGCTCATCCCATGGACAATCAAGCCCTTATGGAGCCCCTTTGTAGAGATTTTGGGGACACGCCGTAACTGGACCCTCTACTCGCAGATTGCACTGGCAATATGCTTCGCAGCCGTAGCCCTGGCCATACCGTCAGGCAGTTTTCTCGCGCTCACCCTCATCGCATTCATGGCAGGAGCATTCGTGTCGGCAACACACGACATAGCCCTCGACGGGTTCTACATACTTGCACTTCCCCAGGAAAAACAGTCATTCTTCTCGGGCATACGCAACACATTCTACCGCATAGCCACCGTGTTCAGTTCGGGCATACTGGTAATGCTCGCCAACTGGATAGGCAAACATTTCGGTAGCGACACCACAGCATGGAGTGCCACATTCGCCACCACAGCGATAATAATGGCAGCACTGTTCATCTACCACAAGCGAGCCATGCCCAGTCCCGACAACGACACATCACTCAACACAACCGGAATCAAAGACGTATTCAAAAGTTTCGGGGAGATAATAAGAACATACTTCGCCAAGCCCGGCATTCTGTCATCAATCCTGTTCCTGCTGCTGTTCCGTTTCCCCGAGGCTCAATTGGGAAAGATAGGCAAGCTGTTCCTCATGGACAACATCGAAGCCGGCGGACTTGGGCTTGATAAGGGCGAAATAGGATTTCTCAACGGTGTCATAGGCGTCATCGGGCTCATTGCAGGCGGAATAGCCGGCGGAATATGCATTTCGCGCAATGGGCTCAAATACTGGCTATGGCCGATGGTTATAGCCATATCCCTGCCCGACGCCGTATACGTATACATGAGCATGGCCATGACAGAAAACCTTGCAGCCATAGGCAGCTGCATCTTCATCGAGCAACTGGGCTACGGCTTCGGTTTCACCGCATACACGCTTTACATGATATACATGGCCAGCGGAAAGTACCCCACAGCCCATTTTGCAATATCCACCGCATTCATGTCACTGGGAATGATGCTCCCCGGCATGGTATCGGGAAAGATACAGGAGTGGCTCGGGTACGAGAACTTCTTCATTTGGGTCATGGCATGCACAAGCATAACATTCCTTGTATCGGCATTGATAAAAATAGACCCCAAATTTGGCAGGAAATAGTTTTTTGAACTATATTTACAAAATATTTGAGCGAAAGAATTTATGATACTTATTGCCGACAGCGGATCAACGAAGACCGATTGGGTTCTATGCGACAAGGGAGAGATTGTCACACGCATAAAGACACAAGGCCTGAACCCCACAATACAGAGCGCCGAGGACATCCTTGCAGTGCTCACTAGCGAGCTTGCCGGGAAGATTGACGCCGACATGCCCGAAAGCATCCACTTCTATGGGGCGGGATGTGCATACGACAATGCGAACAGAAGAATGCAGACAGCCCTCGAAGCCACATTCACCACAAAGGACATACACATAAACAGCGACCTGCTTGCTGCGGCCCGCGCCCTATGCGGCCACGAGGAAGGCATAGCATGCATTCTGGGTACCGGGTCAAACTCATGTCTCTTCGACGGCAGCAACATCATAGACAACACCCCGTCGCTCGGTTTCATCCTCGGTGACGAAGGAAGCGGTGCACACCTCGGACGCCAACTGGTAAGCGACTGCATAAAAAAGCAGTTGTCGAAAGAACTGCGCGAAAAGTTCTTCAGCCGCTACCAGCTCGACAAGGCAACCATACTCGAACGGGTATACCGCACCCCGCTCCCCAACCGCTGGCTTGCAAGCTTCACACCGTTCCTCAGCGAGAACAAGAAGAACGCTGAGATACAGGCACTGCTGAAGCATTGTTTCACACAGTTCTTCCAGCGCAACACCATGGTCTACCGCAAGTCATGGCTGCCAATACACATAATAGGAGGCGTAGGTGTAAACTTCGTACAGGAGATAAAAGAGACTGCCGAGAGCCTTGGACTATCAATAGGAAAAATTGTAGAAAGCCCCATGGAGGGACTGATTGAATTCCATAAAACCAATTAATAAACAAACCATGAAGAAAATCATTTCATTTGCAGCATGTGCCACAGCATTGTTCATGGCATCATGCGGTTCAGGTGACTACCTGGAGAAGAAGGAGTTGCTTACAAAGGGCGACAGCTCTACACTCGACACATTGTCATACGTTATAGGTATGAACATCGGTAACCAGATAGTAAACGGCGTAATGCCACAGTTGAAGGCCGATTACAACGCACTCGTAGGAACAATAGAGAAAGCGGCGCTCACACCCGACAAGACCATCGAGGTCGCAGGCGTGAAGATCTGCAAGGACAGCATGAACGTTCTTGGCATGAAGTACCTTGGTCCCGAGTTCAACGGCAAGGTAATGGCAGCACTGAGAGACTCCACAGGCAACACACAAATCTTCGCCGACGACAACGAGAAGTTGCTCGTTTCAACGCTCATCGGTGCCAACATCGGTTACAGCCTTACAACGGCCAACATGCCAATACAGACAACATGGATTCTCAACGCCATCAACGACGTAAACGACAAGGCTCAGAAGATTGACGACAACGCAGCCGAGGCATTCATGCGCAACTATCACCTGGTTACACTCCCAGAGGCAGCCAAGAAGGAAGCTGCAGACTGGCTCGCTACAATTGAGAAGAAGAGCGGTGTACAGAAGACCGAGTCAGGCATCCTTTATATCATAGAGGATGAGGGTGACATCAACGCAAAAGCAACAAGTGACGACGACAAGGTAAAGGTTCTCTACACCGGCCGCAACTGCTATGGTGAGGTATTCGACTCAAACCGTTGGAGTGACATGCCCAAGGAGCGTCAGGAGATGATGAAGCAGTACCGTCCCGACGAGGCCGGCAAGGACAACCCCATCGAATTCCCGCTCAGCGGAGTAATCAAGGGCTGGACCGAGGGCATGAAGCTCATCGGCAAGGGCGGCAAGATCACACTTTGGATTCCGTCAGAACTCGCATACGGCGAGAGAGGTGCAGGCCCACAGATAGGCCCCCACTCAGCACTCCGCTTCGATGTTGAATTGCTCGATGTAATTCCCGCAGCTCCCGTAGCACCTGCAGCTCCGGCAGCAGAGGAAACTCCCGCAGCACCTGCTGAGTAATAAAGAATCGAGTGAGGGTGACCAAAGCCCTATTCCTGAACAAGCAATCCTCATCAGAGCATATTTTGATGAGGATTGTCTTCTTTATACAATGACTTTAGAGTTACCCTCCATTTTTTATCTACCTAGCATACTGTGTTTATTTAAATAGGTAATAATATAGCAGTTGACCCTCATACTAAAAACGCGTTGATGTCATATCGAACGAACGTGAGATATCTCGTATATTGTTGCTAGAAATCCCTCGTCGCTTTGTTCTGTCGGGATGAACTGTGTTATAAACAGCAAAGAGCACAATCCCCATCCATGTCATGTCGACCGAAGCGGAGACATCTCTGTTTTGCGTGTTACAGAGGTCCACCTGACAGTCATACTGTTATCTTTTATTTATTTTAACGTCATTCTATCCTTACTTTTTGACGCAAAAAGTAACAAAAACTTCGGCACACGGGCGCAACAGTCGCTCGTTCCTCCTGCTCATGAATTGCCTTGCAGGCAATATAACTCGTCCGTCACTCGCTTGTCGCTTCAAGACTTTCTGCCGTCAGCAGGGTGCTGCGGAAAAATGTTGCCAGCGAGCGTAACGCAAGCTCGTTTGCAAGTTACACCGCGAGCGCAGCACATTTAAGCCATAGGCAGCGCACTGCGTACGGCAATTTACAAGGAATATAATTGCCGTACTACGTTTGGACGGTCCTCGCACAATGGCCTGCTGCCGGCAGGTCTTTCCGCGGTGTTGCTTACGGTGCCGGATATTCAGGAATTAGAATCATGACGCGGAGAAAGGTAATCTTAAAAGAAAAACCGGCACCGTTAAAAATCACAACTTGAACTCTTTTGATTTACGGAATCAAGCGAGGACTGTTTGACCGAAAGTTAACAATGCTTGCTTTCCGCAACCCGCGAGGCGCAACCGTTGCCTGCGCATCTCGCGACCTATTGCTGCAAGCATTGTTGATTAAACAAGTTTAATTC
>JAFYQH010000076.1 GCA_017547205.1 Bacteroidaceae bacterium
TAGTTGCTTGGATTATTATTTGATTAGACACTCTTTGAAAACAAGTTAAACCGCCGTATGCCGAACGGCACGTACGGTGGTGTGAGAGGAAAGGAAACGAAAATAGGTCAGAAAACCTTCGTTTCCCGACCTACTCGATTTATATTGCAACTTCCCGAAAATTGGGCTGGAATTTCCCTTTTGCGCGTTCCTCTCTAAAAAAATGTTATAGCTGTTGTTTTTAAAATTTCTTTTCATAAATTTGTAACGATAGGTTTCGGATAGTCCTGCAGCATGAGATGACATACGTTGCATTCCAACATGAAAAGGAGTACCGCCTTCCGTTCTATCTTGCGATGGAGGAGTACATAGCACGGGAACTTCCCGCGCAGGACTATTTTTTCATGTGGCAGGTCGAGCCTACGGTCATTTTCGGCAGGAACCAACTCGTGGAAAACGAGGTCGACATGGACTACTGCCGTGCGAACAACATTCAATTCTATCGCCGCAAGAGCGGCGGCGGGTGTGTATATGCCGACAAGAGCAATATCATGCTGTCGTACATAACCCCTTCGACAAACGTCAATTTTACATTCAACCGCTATATGCTCATGATTGAGCATGCCCTGCAGAAATTGGGCGTCGAGGCCCGCACTACAGGCCGCAACGACATACTTGTCGGTGGCAAGAAAGTTTCAGGCAATGCATTCTATCATCTCCCGCAGCGCAGCATAGTGCATGGGACATTGCTTTACGACACGAATCTCGAACATATGGTGCGTGCAACAACGCCCTCTGACGCCAAGCTCAAGAGCAAGGGCGTACAGTCCGTGCGCCAACACGTGACAACACTTAACAACTATATCTCCGTTTCTATCGAAGAACTCAAGTACTCTCTGCGCACGACACTCTGCGCCGGTGAGATAATGCTTACGGCAAAGGACATTGAGGCCATAGAGGTTATAGAGAGCTGTTATTATAACCCTTCGTTCATCTATGGCAACAGGAACAAAGCGCTTGCAGGCGATGGACTTGTCGTGAAGAGCAGGCGCATAGAGGGTGTAGGTGAATTCAACGTAAACATGAAACTTGACGGCGGCACAATTTCCGACATCAATATTGCCGGTGACTTCTTTGTCGTGGGTGATCTTGATTCAATGTTGCTTTCCCGTCTCAAAGGGGTTGCATGCGATGCGGCAGCTCTTGATTCGGCCATCGACGGCTGCGATTGCAGCGCCGTGATTATGAACTTGAAGAAAGAACAACTTATAAACTTATTAACTGACTGATTTTATGGAAAACAAAAGAACCTGTCTGTATGACAAACATGTTGCCCTCGGTGCACTCATAAGCCCGTTCGGCGGTTTTGACATGCCCATTCAGTATACCAATATTGTCGACGAGCACAATGCGGTGCGTCAGGCATGCGGTATATTCGACGTGTCCCACATGGGTGAGGTGCTTGTTACCGGTGAGGAGAGCGAGGCTTTCGTGAACTATATATTCACAAACGACATCACCGATGCTCCTGACGGCAAGATATTCTACGGAATGATGTGCCACGAAACCGGCGGTGTCGTGGACGACCTTCTTGTTTACAGGATGGGCGAGAACCGCTATTTCCTTGTAATAAACGCATCGAACATTGACAAGGATGTTGCCTGGATAACGGAACAGGCAAAGAACTTCGACGTTGTAGTTGAGAACCAGAGCGAGAAGTACGGTGAGGTTGCCGTGCAGGGTCCCAAGACCGAAGAGATTGTGGAACGCGTATTGGGAATACATTGCAGCGACCTTCTTTTCTATACATGCAAGGAGGTTGAGTACAACGGTGAGACCATTATAATAAGCCGCACTGGATACACCGGCGAGGACGGTTTCGAGCTTTATGGCTCGCACGCCTTTACCAATGAGATGTGGGACAAACTGGTCGGCAGCGGCGAGGTGAAGCCCTGTGGCCTGGGCTGCCGCGACACGCTCCGTTTCGAGGTTGGCCTTCCGTTGTACGGTGACGAACTTACCGACGAGATAACTCCTCTCGAAGCAGGTCTTGGAATGTTTGCCAAGCTCGACAAGGAGTTCATTGGCCGCGATGCTCTTGCTGCGCAGAAGGCCGAGGGGCTCAAGCGCAAGATTGTCGGCATCGAGCTCAAGGATAAGGCTATTCCGCGTCATGGTTACGAGGTTGAGGCCGACGGCAAGGTGATAGGTACCGTTACTACAGGCTATAACTCAATATCAACAGGCAAGAGCGTCTGCATGGCCATGGTTGACATCGAATATTCCAAGCTCGACACCGAGGTTGCAGTCCGCATCCGAAAGAAGGTATTCCCCGGTGTGGTGACAAAGAAACGTTTCTACGACAAGAACTACAAGAAGTAAAAAAACAACTTATAACAATAACTAACCATTAAAAATTCAATTATGAGCACAATTCTTGAAGGACTCTATTATGCAGAGTCACATGAGTATGTAAAGGTAGAGGGCGAGTTCGGTTATGTAGGTATCACCGATTATGCGCAGCACGAACTTGGCAATGTGGTATATGTCGATATGCCCGAGGTTGACGACGAGGTGACAGCAGGCGAGAATTTCGGTGCAGTGGAGAGCGTAAAGGCTGCCAGCGACCTCATCTCCCCGGTAAGCGGCACAGTAGTCGAGGTAAACGAGGCTTTGAACGACAATCCCGAACTTGTGAACAGCGACCCGTATGCAAACTGGATTATCAAGGTACAGCTGTCTGATCCTGCAGAGGTTGAGAACCTTATGGATGCGGCGGCGTATAAAGCTGCTATCGGCGAATAATGATTGACTATGGTTAAAAAGTGAATATCTGCGTTACGCTTGCCTGTAAACCCGCCGGGTTTACGGGCCGCGCAAGCCTTAAACTTCATCTTTTTATCCATTTCAATATTTTCCCATTAAGAATACTATCCTTTTTGACTATGAAATATTTCCCTCATACCCAACAGGATATAGAGCAGATGCTTGCCGTTGCGGGGGTGAAGTCCCTTGACGGGCTTTTCGGCGAGATACCGCAGCAACTTCTGTTCGACCGCGAATTTGCGCTCCCCGAGGCAATGTCCGAGGCCGAGATACGTAAATTCTTTGAGGCGCTAGGCAAACGCAACGGCGACCTTGTCTGCTTTGCGGGTGCCGGTGTCGAGGACCACTATTCGCCATCGGTTATAGCCCCCATATTGTCACGTGGCGAATTCCTTACTGCATACACGCCGTACCAGCCCGAGATTTCGCAGGGTACGCTGCAGTATATTTTCGAGTACCAGTCTATGATTTGCGAACTCACCGGCATGGATGTTACCAATGCCTCCATGTACGACGGTACCACGGCTACAGCCGAGGCCATGATGATGTGCGTTTCCATAGCAAAGAAACGTAACAGGGTGCTTGTATCGGCAACTATGGATCCAAAGGTAAGGCGTGTCGTGGAGACATATGCCAAGTACCAGGGCGTTACAGTCGATCTTATTGCCGAGAAGGACGGTGTTACCGACCTTACCGACCTTGAGTCGAAACTCGCTGCCGACGATGTTGCAGGCGTAATACTTGCACAGCCCAACTTCTACGGCATTGTCGAGGACTATACAGGTGTTGCCGACATGTGTCACGCCCGTAAGGCGCAGCTTGTGATGAACGTGAAGCCGTCAACTCTTGCGGTGCTGAAGACACCGGCGGAGTGGGGTGCAGACATTGCATGCGGTGACGCGCAGTCATTGGGCATTCCAATGACATATGGCGGCCCGTATGTAGGTTTCCTTGCATGCGTCAACGCACATGTGCGCAAGCTTCCTGGACGTATCGTCGGTGCTACGACCGATGTCGACGGCAAGCGCGCATTCGTGCTTACACTGCAGGCCCGCGAGCAGCACATACGTCGTGAGAAAGCGAACAGCAACATCTGTTCGAACCAGTCGCTAATGGCCCTTTATGTTACAATCTACATGTCTGTCATGGGGCACAAGGGTCTGAAAGAGGCCTGCTGCCTCTCGTACAGCGGTGCCCATTACCTTGCCGAGCAACTTGTTGCCACAGGCAAGTGCAGCATGGTACATGACAAGCCTTTCTTCAACGAATTCGCGGTAAGAACAACTGTTCCTGCTGCGAAGGTTCAGGAAGCACTGCTTGCCGCCGGAATCCTTGGCGGTGTTCGCATTGCCGATGACACTCTGCTGCTCTGCGTTACCGAACAGCGTACTAAGGAGGAGATAGATACACTCGTTTCAATAGTAAACAATATTCAATAAGGAGGATATGCCATGATACGCAATTACGATAAATTGATATTCGAGCTCTCCAAGGAGGGCAGAGTGGGATATTCTCTCCCAAAGAACGAGTTGAAGGAAAAGTATTGTCCTTGCCAGTTGCCAGCGGCTCTCAAGCGCGAGTCGAAGCCCGAACTGCCCGAGGTTACCGAGTTCGATGTGGTGCGTCACTACACCAATCTTTCGAACAAGAACTTCGGTGTCGACACCGGTTTCTACCCATTGGGCAGCTGTACCATGAAGTACAACCCTCGCCTGAATGAGGAGATAAGTGCATTGCCGTCGTTCGCACGCCTTCACCCTGCAACACCGGTCGAGGCGGCACAGGGCGCACTCGAGGTGTATTACAACCTTGCCGCGTCGCTTGCCGAGATAAGCGGCCTTGCTGCGTTCACTCTCAACCCCTATGCCGGCGCGCATGGCGAGCTTACGGGCCTCATGATTATGCGCTCCTATCACTTGCAGCGCGGTGACAGCAAGCGTACGAAGGTTATTGTACCCGACAGTGCTCATGGTACCAACCCTGCCAGTGCGGCAGTCTGCGGCCTTGAGATAGTTGAGGTGAAATCGACTCCTAACGGAACAGTCGATGTCGAGGACCTCAAGCCATTGCTCGACGACACCATTGCCGGAATCATGATGACCAACCCGAACACGCTCGGCATCTTCGAAACGGAGATTCCCGAAATCGCACGTCTCGTTCATGAGTGCGGAGGATTGCTCTACTACGACGGAGCGAACCTCAATGCCGTGCTCGGCAAGTGCCGTCCCGGCGACATGGGCTTCGACATCATGCATATCAACCTTCACAAGACCTTCTCTACGCCTCATGGCGGCGGCGGTCCCGGTGACGGCCCTGTGGGCGTGCGTGCCGGTCTTGAGAAACTGCTTCCCAATCCGCAGGTCAAGAAGGATGCTGCAGGAAAGTTCTACATCGACACCGACGAAGCATCGGCAGGATACGTATCGAACTTCCTCGGTAACTTCGGCGTTCTCTTGCGCGCCTATACCTATATACTCACACTTGGCCGTGAGAATGTGAAGATGGTAGGCCCTCTCGCAGTGCTCAATGCCAACTATGTCAAGGAGTCACTCAAGGACGATTATTATCTGCCTATTGAGGGAATATGCAAGCACGAGTTCGTGTTCGACGGACTTGCCGACAAGTCGACAGGCGTCACCACACTCGACATTGCAAAACGCCTTCTCGATTACGGCTACCATGCACCAACAATCTACTTCCCGCTCCTGTTCCACCAGAGTATCATGATTGAACCTACCGAAACAGAGAGCAAGGAGACACTCGACGAGTTTATCGCAGTGATGAAGAAGGTTGCCAAAGAGGCCATAGGGAACCCCGACATCGTCAAGAGCGCACCGCACAGCACCCCTGTTCGCCGCCTCGACGAAACGACTGCCGCACGTTTTCCTAAAACTACTTATAGGCAGTTGAAAGGATAAAATGCAAAATTCATTAACCGGAAAACCGGAGGCTTGCGATTGCATACCTTCGGTTTTTTTGTTTGGAATGGTGCGGCAGAACAATATTTTTGTTACTTTCGTGGAAACAAAAAATACAATTATGCTAAAAGAAGGATTGGAATATACAAGCAGTGTAGTGGTAACCCGTGAGAATTGTGCTTCGGCCGTGGGTTCGGGCGGTCTCGAAGTCTTTGCCACACCCTCAATGGTCGCACTCATGGAGAACGCAGCAATGAATGCTGTCGCACCCTTCCTGCCCGAAGGCTCCACAACCGTAGGGGCTGAGATAAACACAACACACATAAAACCGTCGGCATTAGGCTCGGAGATAAAAGCAACAGCACTCCTCACCGCAGTCGAAGGCCGCAAGCTCATGTTCAGTGTGGAAGCAAGCGACGGAGCCGGCATCATCGGCAAAGGAACACATGTACGCTTCATCGTCGATACCGAACGCTTCATGGCCAAACTGAAGTAACGCACAGGAATAGACAATACAACAATCCCCCCGGAACAGCCTTGATTATATGTAGGCAGTTCCGGGGGAGTTTATTTTTAACCAGTCGGAAATTCCGACAAGTTCTTTTTTAGTTTGAGAATAATTTTGTTCAATCATTTGTTTTCTAAACAATATTGTTTATTTTTGCGATATGAATACTACAATAGAAATACTCAAAGGATTACATCCAGGTTTGTTTTTGCAACGAGAATTAAAGAAACGTAAACTCAGAAGCGGACATTTTGCTGAATCAATAGGCGAACATCCGCAAACGCTCAGTGCTATAATCCGTGGACGCAGATCTATGAATATTCCGCTTTCACTTCGCATTGAAAGAGCCTTAGGATTGGAAGAGGGTTTCTTGATGACTTTGCAAGTGCATTATGATATTTCAGAAGAGAAACGACGGTTGTCAACAAACAATCGTCCGGATTGCAGCAAATTCTGTTCTACACTATTTTGGGACACATCATTTGAGCATATAGATTTTATAGCACACAAACGTTATGTTATAAATAGGATATTTGAACGTGGTACAGAAGAGGAGATTTTAGAAACAATCCGTTTTTATGGTAAAGACACAATTTTAGCAACAATAGACCTCATAGCAACTTCTCCTTTTGCCGAAAACATTAAACAAAACTTAAAGGCATACCTTGATTATGAAGCATAAAGAATTACAGTTTAAGACGGTTAAGCCGATTCTGCGTTCAACACTGGAGCATCTTATGTCAATAGAAGAATTTGCTCCTTTTCGTCTTGTTGGCGGCACC
The DNA here is from genome assembly GCA_017547205.1 of Bacteroidaceae bacterium. Lineage (GTDB taxonomy): Bacteria > Bacteroidota > Bacteroidia > Bacteroidales > Bacteroidaceae > HGM04593. Next base: position 7,014 of record JAFYQH010000076.1, read on the forward strand.
TCACTCTCATTGAGATATGCTCATCGTATGTCCGATGATATAGACCTTTTCACCGATGCAGAGTACGGTTCATTGGATTTTCATAAATTGCAAGATATTCTGAGAAAAGAGTTTCCATATTGCTCAGGCGATTGTGGAACTGTTGTCAGTTTTGGTGTATCTTATCTCGTTGGCAATTCAAAAGAGGATTGCGTAAAACTCGACCTTTTCTACACAGATCCCTTCATACGTCCAATGGAACTGCAAGGCAATATACGCATTGCATCAGTTGATGATATTGTCGCAATGAAGATGGATGTCCTTCCTCGTGGTGGACGTAAAAAAGATTTTTGGGATTTGCATCTATTGCATAATCACTATACAATAGAACAGATGCTTTCATTATACGAAGAACGATATCCCTATGGTGCTACACGTGAGGAATGCATAAAAGGATTGACAGATTTTACATTTGCCGATTCTGACCCCGACCCGATATGTTTACAGGAAAAGGCTTGGCAGTTAATCAAACTCGACTTTACCGAGTGGATTGCTGAACTATCAAGATAAGGATGTGCTAAAACTTTCTATCGCTTAATTATCTAACTATTAAACACAATAATCCCCCAGGACTACCTTGATTATACGTAGGCGGTTCCGGGGGATATTTTTCTTTTTATGCTTTCCAAAGCGGTTCCATTTCCCAATCTTTTGGGAATCCCATAGCCGTAACATCAATATTTGGATATTTTTGCAATAGTTGTTTGGATTTATTTACAAAGTCGTTGTTTATTTTGCCAGTAAATGATACAACACAACTGTGCATAAATTTTATGGGTGTCTAAATTTAAATTTGTAATCCAATCATTTGACATCGATTTAGGTAATTGGGGAATCATTGAGAAACGCCTGTTCCAAACTCGTGCATGATGGGCACAACAATTACGTAATACGGCAATACTTCTCATCCAACTTTCAAGATATTCGTGCTGCGGAACACCAAAACTCTTTGCAATGTCTTTTTTCAACGCAGTTAGTGCATTGCAGTGCTGTTAATCATCTAAAAGCAAGCAGTGGCACATTGCACATCGGCTGTTATTGACTGAAGAGGGAGGTATAATGCAAAAGAAGCCCCTACAACGCAGGTTGCAGGGGTATGTAATGGAGATATGTGCGGTGGCTATTTAGCCTGTAGGGCGTGGATGAATTCGCCTACTGTCTGCATTTGGTTGACTACGAAAAAACCAGGTTCGCTGTCGATTCATAGGTCATCCCATCCGTGCTTTGCCCATAAGACCTCATGTATCGTCTTCTCGAAAAGTTCGCACAAATTACATGTTATAATAGAATCCTGTTTTTCCGAATCCAAAAGATCATCCCAAAGAATAGGTATGTCATTGCCGCACCAGGGGCATTCGAAGTGATAATAGTCCCATTCCTCATATTCAAAATTCTCGTCATTATCTATATTTCCCTTTTGACTAAGATGTACTATTTTACTTTTAATTGAACTTTCCTTGAATGATATATACATTTTACCTGTACAACGCTCATCAGACAAATTTTTATTCGCATAAAGATTCACAGTAGCATTACCGACTCCTCCATGTGGATATGTAAAACAAAAACGCTCATCATCAAAAGAGAAATAGATTTTCCAAGCAGAATTGCTCTTAATCTCAATTGGTATAATAGAAGGGCCTTGTTTAAGTTCTATAGAGTACTCCTCTTCGTTGATTTTTGTCAGATTTACATCACTTGGAAATACCACTGCAGCTTGATTGGTATCAGTATCTTCATCACTACATCCACTAAATGTAATGCTGAAAGCAAGCATTGAAACAAACAATGCCACTGCCTTTAGAGAACTTAAATTCTTCATATTAAAACAAATAATATTTAATACTAGGCCACGAAAAAACTATCCATAATGATGAATGACGCTATTTTAAATTGTACATTCTCATAAGAATATCTTCATACGTCATCTCTTCTTCGCAGTACGGACATGTTACAATAGAATCAGCTTTATCCTCATTAAAAATGTCGTCCAAAAGAACAGTGATGGGATTATTGCA
>JAFYQH010000077.1 GCA_017547205.1 Bacteroidaceae bacterium
GCGCATGAACGCCGAGGCTGAGGCAAACAGCGACAAGTACCGCATTGCCAAGCGTGCAAAGGAGCTCAACCTCGATGCTATCCACGATACTGTACACGAGATGGCAAAGGATGAGGCCCGTCACGGAAAGGGCTTCGAGGGTCTCTACAACAGATATTTCAAATAAACCGCTATATGGTTTTGTAAAAGTTAAATATTGAATTCCAACAACTAAACTATAAGAAAAAACAGAAAGTGAAGAGTCATAAATGAATTGTTTTAGTGAATGAATAGTGTTTTGAATGTACCGCGCCGGCTGTAGTGATACACCCGGCGCGGAATTTTTGTCGGCAGGCATACGGCCTGTCACGGATTCGTTCTGTTGTTTCTTTCTGCTTTCAGTTTTTTGCCATGTTATTTCATGAATACGAAATATACGGCAAGTATAAGGAATATTACTGCTACAAGGTGGTTCCATTGCAGGCTTTCGCCCTTGAATAGCACAGAAACTATGACGCCGAACACTAGGCACGATATTACCTCCTGGATTACTTTAAGCTGAACCAGTGAGAACGGTCCCCCGTTTATTTCGGAGCCGATGCGGTTTGCCGGTATCAGGAACGAATATTCCAGCAAGGCCACGCACCAGCTTATGAGCACGATGAATACTATTGATGTGTTCTGTGAAATGACCTTCATGTCCTGCAGTTTCAGGTTTCCGTACCATGCGAGTGTCATGAAGCAGTTTGATACGATAAGTAATGCGAGTGTCAGGATGATTTTTGACATTGTTGTATATTTTTACTTTGATTTTTCTATTTTTGGCGGCAAAAGCTCCTGCTGTATGTTGCTCATGGACCCCCATAGGTTGTAGCGCGCTTCGGGGTTAAGTTTCTCAAGGTGCTGCAGCAGTTCTTTCATTGTCTGCCTGTTTGAACTTTTCTCGTGAGGGCAGTTCTTCTGTTGTGGCGGAAAACAGCTTGCCTGCGCGTATGCCTCAATATTGCTTTCGTTCACAAGGCACAGGGGGCGTATCACTGTTATCGGGAATTTTTCCATTTTCATTACCGGTGCCATGGCGCTGAATGCACCCTGGAAGGTGATGTTCATGAGCATTGTCTCTATGAAGTCGTCCATGTTGTGTCCCAGAGCAATTTTGTTGCAGCCTATTTCCTGCGCCAGGGTAAACAGAGCCTTTCTCCTGTTCCATGAGCATAGGAAGCATGGCGACTTGCGGGTGTCGGTGCTGGCGTCGAATCCGCTTTCCAACAGGTGAAATTCCACTCCCAGTCCGTCGCAGAATTCCTTGAGGAATGCGATGTCTGCTTTGTAAGGAATGTTTATCATTGTGACATGCGCTGCTACTACCGATATCTTGGGCTTGTATATACGGCTGCGTTCGGCCATCAGTTGCAGCAGCGTAAGCGAGTCCTTGCCGCCTGACAGGGCGACGAGAATCCTGTCGCCGTTCTCAAGCATTCCGTATCCTTTGGTCGCCCGGCCGAAGTTCCTGCTAATGCCTTTGTATAGTTTTTGCTGTTCTGTTGGCTTTGCCATTTTTCCTGTTTTCTGTTTTGCGCCGCGAAGTTAACCATTTTACTCCTTTTGTCGTTTTGCGGCAGGGTGCTTTTTTTGTTTTTGACACAAAAAATATGTCATTTTGATGTTTATCCCATTAAAATGTACAAAAAAACGTGCGTTGTATCCTTTGATTGTTTTTTATTATTATATTTGCGCTAAACCGCGAACATAGACTGCACTCGCTGTGAAATATTGAAGCAAGCTTCATATATCTCGCTCGTTTGTTTGTATATTTGCGGTAAACACGAATGTGCGCAGTGTTTGCTCCGGTACTGCGGAGTTGTTTGGCATGTCAGCTTGTTTATTGCTGTATTTTGGACTGTTAGTTAAGAAAAGATTTATGAGATATATTCTGTATTCGTTGTTCGCGTGTATGCTGGCTGTAGGGGCCTCGGCCCAGAGCAAGGCTGTTATGCGCAAGATGTTCAACGACGGCAAGTTTGAGGAGGCAAAACCAATATTCGAGAAGCTGCTCAAGGCAAACCCAAAGAATTCTGAGTATAGTTATTGGTATGCGGCTTGCTGTCTTGAGACCGGTGATACGACCGATGTCCGTGAGTTGCTTGAATTTGCGGTCTCCCGAAAGATTGTGAATGCACACCGTTATTTGGGGGACTACTTTTACGGCAGAAAGGTATATTATTCAGCAGTGGAGTGTTATGAGGATTTTGTCGAGCTTACTCCTGATGCTGCGTTGCGTGCGAAGTATCAAAAAAAGATTGAACTTGCAAACAAGCTCGACCGTATGGTGAGAAACTGCTATAAGGTGTGTGTGGTCGACAGTGTTGTCGTTGACAAGGATAGGTTTCTTTCGGCTTACCGTATGGGTGTTGATGTTGGTGTTGTTTCCACGTGTGCCCGTTTTTTTGGTGACAAGTCAATGCAGGGTTATGTGTATAGCACGGAGCGTGGCATGGATGTCTTTTTCTCTGACAAGGATGATAATGCAGGCAAATTGAAACTCTATACAAACTCTAAGGTTGGGGATGAATGGGGTAGGGCAAGAGCTCTTAAAGGGTTCGATACAAAGGGAAATGATGATTTCCCGTTTATGCTTTCCGATGGAGTGACGCTTTATTTTGCAAGTGACGGCAATGGGTCCATAGGTGGTTACGACATTTTTGTTTCGCGTCTCGATACCGAGAGCGGACGTTTTCTGCGCCCCGACAACATGGGTATGCCTTTCAACTCCACGGCCAACGACTATATGATGGCCATCAATGAGGTTGCCAATATCGGTTGGTTCGCCAGTGACCGCAATCAGCCCGAGGGTAAGGTGTGTGTATATATCTTCGTGCCCGATGCCGAAAGGGTTAAGTACGACGCTGATACTCTGGAGTATGACAAATTGGTGTCTTATGCATTAATATCATCTGTTGCTGACACTTGGGCCGATGAGGCTGTCTTGCGCAAGGCTCGTCAGCAGATTGCTCTTTTGGCTTATGCGCGTAATGACGAGGTGGCCGGTGTTGCCCCTAAATTTATTATTGATGATTCGCGTGAATATGTAGGTGCTTCCGATTTCAAGAGCGATGCGGCACGCGAGATGTTCATCAAGTGGCAGGGGTGTGCCGAGCAGCATAGAAAGAACTGTGAATTGCTCGAGAATAAACGTGACGAATATGCAGGGGCGGGAGTGGTCGAAAAAGAGGCCATGCGCAGCGAAATACTAGTTTTGGAGGCCCAGGTAGAGAAGGAATCTGCGGAACTTGTTTCTATGGAGCGCGAGGTCAGGAGGCTGGAGCAGGAGGCCTTATATAATTGATGTGTAAACTGATTAATATAATATTATGGAAATAGCTGTAATATCATTTCTTGTTCTTTTGGCAACTGTGTTGCTTGTTGTTGAGGTGGTGTTTATCCCCGGTTTTGGTTTTACCGGTATCATGGGTATAGCTTCAATGATTGGTGCGGTGGCATATGCCTTTTTCGAGGTCGGTAATGTTGCCGGCTGGGTGACGCTACTCGTGTCTGCGCTCATCTGCATTGCTCTCTTCTTTTGGGCGCTGTATGGCAGTTCTCTCGATAAAGTGGCATTAAAGAAGAACATTAACTCAACTGTGCAGGTTGTTGATGTGAAGGATTTTAAGGTTGGCGACCGTGGCGTTGCCAGAACCCGTCTTGCACTCATTGGTGAAGTTGAGATAAACGGTGTAATTGTTGAGGTGAAGTCCGAGGCAGGTTTTATTGACGAGGGCGACTGTATTGAGGTTTCCCGCATTGCCGGCGGTTCGCTTTTTGTAAAGAAGGCATGAGCCGGTTTCTTTGACGAGGTAACAAACTTTTAATAACTATTGATATGGAAGAATTCTATTTGTTCGGTGGGGTGGCCATTGGAGTGATAATTCTCCTTTCCATCTTTTTCCACTATGTGCCGTTCGTGCTCTGGCTGTCGGCAAAGGTTTCAGGCGTGCAGATTTCGCTGATGCAGCTGTTCCTTATGCGCATCCGTAATGTGCCGCCTACAGAGATTGTACAGGCCATGATTGAGGCTCATAAGGCCGGCCTTGAGAATATTACACGTGACAGTCTCGAGGCTCACTATCTTGCCGGAGGACGCGTCTCCAAGGTAGTTCATGCGTTGGTTTCGGCTTCAAAGGCCAATATCGATCTTACTTTCCAGATGGCAACTGCCATTGACCTTGCCGGCCGTGACGTTTTTGAGGCTGTGCAGATGTCGGTGAATCCAAAGGTGATTGATACTCCGCACGTTACAGCAGTGGCGAAGGATGGTATACAGCTTATTGCCATTGCCCGTGTAACGGTACGTGCCAACATACAGCGACTTGTCGGCGGTGCAGGCGAGGATACAGTGCTTGCTCGTGTAGGCGAGGGTATCGTGTCGTCAATCGGTTCGTCCGAGAGCCATAAGGCAGTGCTTGAGAACCCCGATTCAATTTCCAAGCTCGTTCTCAAGAAGGGTCTCGATGCCGGTACTGCATTTGAGATTCTCTCCATTGATATTGCCGATATCGATATAGGCAAGAATATCGGTGCGGCCTTGCAGATGGACCAGGCGAATGCTGACAAGAATATCGCTCAGGCAAAAGCCGAGGAGCGTCGTGCCATGGCTGTTGCGCTTGAGCAGGAGAATAAGGCGCGTGCCCAGGAGGCTCGTGCACATGTTATCGAAGCCGAGGCTGAGGTGCCCAAGGCTATGGCCGAGGCGTTCCGTAACGGAAATCTCGGTATCATGGATTACTACCGCATGAAGAATATCCAGGCCGACACTGCAATGCGCGACAATATTGCAAAGGATTGAAATGCTGCTTTAATAAAGCCTTGAAATAAAGTGAGTTGATTTGTTGATGTTGAATTAAATTGTAAGTTTTATGAAACGCTATTTTGCTGCTTCGGAACTGCTCATAGAGCCTAACGGAGCAATCTATCATCTGGGTGTGAAGCCTGAACAGTTGGCCGATAAGGTTATTCTTGTCGGTGACCCGAACCGTGTGCCCAAGGTTGCCGCATTCTTTGACACGCAGGAGTGTGAGGTTTCGGCTCGTGAATTCCGTACCATCACCGGTACATACAAAGGTAAGCGTATAAGCGTTGTGGGTACAGGTATCGGCTGTGACAATATCGATATCGTTGTCAATGAACTCGATGCCCTTGCAAACATAGATTTTGCCACACGCTATGAGAAGGAACAGTTCCGTCAGCTCGAAATGGTCCGCATTGGTACCTGTGGCGGCCTTCAGGAGTATACTCCCATCGGTTCGTTCATCTGCTCGCAGAAGTCGGTCGGCTTCGATGGTCTGCTCAACTTCTATGCAGGGCGCAACGAAGCCTGTGATTTGGCATTTGAAGAGGCTTTCAAGAAGCATATGGACTGGTCTCCGTTGCTCTGTGCCCCTTATACCGTTCCGGCCGATACGGAACTTGTGGAGCGCATTGCCAAGGATGATATGGTGCGTGGCGTTACAATCTCCTGTGGAGGCTTTTTCGGGCCTCAGGGACGGCAGTTGCGCGTGCCGTTGGCATTCCCCAGGCAGAACGAGCTTGTTGAGTCGTTCGAGTTCGAGGGGCAGCGCATAACCAATTTCGAGATGGAGAGCTCGGCACTGGCCGGCCTGGCGGCTCTGATGGGGCATAAGGCTGTGACTGTGTGTCTTGTAATAGCTAACCGTCGTGAAAAGGAAGCCAATGTGGATTACAATGCCAAGATGAACGAGCTTATCGAGACCGTTCTCGACCGCATCTGATGCTATTCCTCATATTGAAGGGGCAGTGCCGGTTTTCTGGTGCTGCCCCTCAAGATTTGCGGTAATATCGGGTTCAGCTCCCGGGTCTCTCTGTTGTAGAAACGTTATGCGCTTCCCGGATGGCTCCATTCTTTTATGGAAAATATTGTCTGTCATTTTGGCATAATGCGCTGTTAATTTGTTGATATAGTGTGATGTAACAATTGTATATACATTTGTAAATGGTCGTATTTAATGAAAGGTGATACTATTTGCGCGCTGGCAACAGCCCAGGGCGGTGCTATAAACGTCATAAGAGTTTCGGGTGAAAGGGCTGTTGAACTTGTTTCGGGCATATTCGTACCCAAAGGTAATGTTCCGCTCGAACAAAGAAAATCCCATACGGTGATATTCGGTGATTTATGCACCGACGGAAGTGAAATTCTCGACGAGGTGCTGGTGACTGTTATGCGCGCCCCGCATAGCTATACGGGCGAGGATAGCGTGGAGATAAGCTGTCACGCATCGGCGTATATAACCCAACAGGTAATGTTGAGCCTGCTTGATATGGGTGCACGTCAGGCCGACCCGGGAGAGTTTACCATGCGCGCTTTTCTTAACGGAAAGATGGATCTGAGTCGTGCCGAGGCTGTTGCCGACCTTGTGGCGTCTACCTCGCGTGCATCGCATCGCCTTGCCATGAACCAGTTGAAGGGCGGTTTCAGTCACGAATTGGGTAATCTCCGCAACAAACTGTTGAAGCTTACTACACTCATGGAACTTGAACTTGACTTCGGTGAAGAGGATGTGACCTTTGCCGACCGTGGCGAGCTTCTGCAGCTATGCGACGAGGTAGAAACGGTGATGTCGCGCCTGGCCGGTTCGTTCAGCGTAGGCAACGCGGTTAAGAATGGCGTTCCGGTTGCTATAGTAGGTGAAACAAATGCAGGTAAAAGTACATTACTCAATGCGTTATTGCACGAAGATAGGGCCATTGTAAGTGATATATGCGGTACCACGCGTGATACCATTGAGGGCACTATGACCCTGAGCGGTGTGGCCTTTCGTTTCATTGATACAGCCGGGCTGCGCGAGACGCACGACGTGGTCGAGCGAATGGGTATCGAGCGCACCCTCGAACAGCTCAAAAAGTCATCCATAGCCCTGTGGATAATAGATCCTGCAGCCGAAGCGAAGCAGATAGAAGAACTTGCGCGCAAGCTCCTGCCGGTGTGTGAAGGCAAGAAGCTGGCTATTTTGGTTAACAAATGCGACGTGATAGACCCTATAACGCTATCCAAGGCCATGGAATGGGCGAAACTTATGCTCGGCAAGTATGGTAATGGAATAGAGTGGGAACAGCGCGATATGTGGGCAATATCGGCCCGTCAAGGGACGAATATGGACAAGCTTGAGGAATTCCTCGTGCGCAGTGCAGCAATGCCCTCCATTGCGGCCGGTGATGTTGTCGTTACCAATGTCCGCCACTACGAAGCCCTTGTCCGCGCCCTCGAAAATATAAGGGAAGTCAAGCACGGACTCGCCGGCGGTCTGCCGGGTGACCTCGTGAGCGAACACCTGCGCGCTGCCATCGGAAACCTCTCCGAAATAGTAGGCGAAGTGACCAATGATGAAATTTTAGGAAATATCTTCGCCAACTTCTGCATCGGGAAATGATTTTGGTAATGAATACATACAAGTTATTGATGCTGAAATACAAAAAGAGCAAGCATTAAAGATTGTTGGTTTATCCTACTTCTACTTTAGCTATATAATATAAATTTATCCTAGTAATATTGTATGAAAAAACTATTATTGTTGGTTGTGGCTGTTGTGGCTATGCAACTTAGTGCTCAGGATTTGGCACATTACAAGAAGATTGTCAAGGAACTCAGTTCTGCAAGATATCAGGGTCGCGGTTACGCCGAGGACGGAGCTAACAAAGCCGGCAAATGGATAGCGAAGGAGTTTGCCAAAGTTGGCGCCGACGAGGTTGTCTGCCAGCCGTTCAAACTGGATATAAATACCTTCCCTGGCAAGATGGATGTACGTATAGACGGCAAGAAACTTGTTCCGGGTGTTGACTTTACCTTGCGCGAGTTCAACCCGGGGATAAAAGGCGAGTTTAATCTTTACTATATCGATACACTCAACTACAGCGTAGAAAAGGTCTTTGCCGACCTTGCGACACCGCAGTACGAAGGCGCTTTTGTGGTATGTGATTTCATGTTTACCTACAAGCATATTGACGACTTCAAGAAACTGCAGAGCAAAAAGGATTGTAGCTGTTCCGGTTTCATTTACACATGGGAGGCACCGTTGAAGTTCTACAAAGCGTACGGTGAAACCGTGAAGGAGAAACCGATTATCTGGGTAACCCCCGATTTTCCCAAGGACGCCAAGAGTATAAAGGTCGATATAGAAAACGAGTTCCTCAAGGACTATGAATGTTTCAATGTGATTGCAAAAGTGGAAGGCCTCAGACACGACAGTTGCTACGTCTTCACGGCACATTACGACCACCTTGGCAAGTTAGGCAAGAAAACATACTATCCCGGAGCACACGACAATGCGTCGGGTACGGCAGCCATTATTACCCTTGCAGCCCATTATGCCCGCAATAAGCCAGAGTTTGATATGTACTTCATAGCCTTCTCGGGCGAGGATGCCAACCTCCGAGGTTCGGAGTGGTATGTTAATAACCCACTTGCACCCCTTGGACAGATAAAATACCTCTTCAACCTGGACATGATAGCCGACAACAACCCTGAGCAGTATTGCGAAGTTAGCGATGAAGGCATGTCCGGTTTCGCACTGTTCGAGAATATAAATGCCGAAAACGGATATTTCAAGGCGTTGGACAGGAACGAGCTGGCCGAAAACAGCGACCACTATCCTTTTGCAGCAAGAAAGGTGCCTTGCATCTTCTTCATGAACGAGCATGGCGATGCATTCAAATATTACCACACGGTGCACGACACCTGGGAAAATGCCATCTTTGTCAACTACGAACCCACGTTCAAACTTATAAAGGAGTTTATAGACAAGTATTGAGGTAAAACACTCTCAACCGACAGTGATGACTATAAGTATTACCTAACACACAATCTTCCCTACATCACACGCGGCTTTATGAGTACCACTGCAATTATGGAGCCCCGCTGAAAGATGTTGAAGTGTAGCGGTTGAAGTAACTTTACAATGACAAAACAAAGCTTTGTTATCGGCAACTATTGCAGCCGTTGGTCGCGTGAAACATAGACAAAGTTTATGCTATGCGGGTGGCTAAAAGCAAAACGAGTTAATGTCTTTCAAATATAGAAACAAACGAGCGAGATAAGCAAAGTTTACTTTGACATTTCACTGCGAGTGCAGTCTATATTCGCGGTTTACCGCAAATATAGACAAATGGGCTTCTTTGTGTATTAGGATTGAGAAATATACTCCCACATCAGAGATATTTACAGAACATTTGTCCGAGGGTATCCAATAATTTCGGATAGCATCGGACAAATGGTATCTATTCTGAAACACCAATCTATTTTGAGCATTCTTCGTAAGCCTCCGAAGAAATGCATATTGTAGCGTGTAACAATGCTTGCTACCTTTGCATAAAAACGGAATTTTATGATGACACGTGAAGAAATCCTTTCAATAGAGGAGTATTGTGCAGCACATAAGGTGTCGCACAGAAAAC
>JAFYQH010000078.1 GCA_017547205.1 Bacteroidaceae bacterium
AAGTTGCCCCATGTTCCACGGCGCTGGGCTGGTGCTCCGAATTCGGAATCATCACTGTCGGGGGCGGTGCCGGTGGCACTCATGGCAAGCATCATACTCTCTGTCTCAATCTCAATCACCGACATTGCCGGTGGTGTGTAAAGCCGTTTTTTCTTTTCTGTTGTTTTCATTAGATATAATTGGTTTCGATTAATTTTATACTCTTTGCTCTTTCAACTAAAAAAACATGCTACCGCACGGCAAGGTGAATGCCGCACGATAGCACGTTATATGTTATCTATAAAACTTGTATCTAAATTTAGGGGGAGGGTAATGCGTTAAGCAATAATTAGTTGCAATAGCCCCACCATAACCCGTCAAGGGGCATGGCGGTGTGTAGTTGCCATATGTAACTCTGCTTGCGCTCATTTTTATCTTGTTATCAGTTCTCTTTACTTTACTCTATTCTCTGTACTCCGTACACTGTTTTAACTTTCGCTAAAATAGATAATTTTTAGCGGCATAAAGTATTGTTAAAGCTTTTTTTTCTAACAAACAAACAGCATTTTTAGTAATTTAACTAAATTGAAAAACCTATTAATATATATAAACATAATACCAATATTAAAAAGCCGCTCTGTGACCGAAACAAAAAATCAAGGACAGACTATAAAAAGTCCGTCCTTGATTTTTTGTTTTAAAAACAGTGTTTCTTACATTCTTACACGAGGAATGTCGCTACGAGTGCAAGAATAGCATAGAACTCGGGGAACGCGGCATAAATCATTGTGTTTGTCTGCACATCGTGTCCCTGTGATATACCGACGATACCGTTTGCACATATCTGGCCCTGACGTATTGCCGAGAAAAGACATACGAGACCAACGCCTATACCTACACCGAACCAAAGATAACCGGTCTCTGCCGTAACCTTACCGAAGTGGAGCAAGAACGCAAGAAAGCCATAGAGACCCTGTGTAGCGGGAAGCGCTGACAGAATCATGTAACCGGCAGACTTTGTAGAATCCTTCTTCAATGCACCTTCGGCGGCATTGCCGGCAATAGATGTACCATAGCAACTGCCGATACCTGCGAGTCCCAACATAAGACCCATACCCAAATAACCTAGAAATAGTTCCATAATGTTTAAGTTTTAATTATTTATAATTTTTATTTATTCTTGAATGGTTTGTATTCCACGCCTTTTCCGTCATAACCGGCATTCTTGAAGTACTCCACAAATGTCAAACGGAGCGGGTGCACGAATGCACTAAGACAGGACATGGCAATGTTAAGCACATGGCCGAATATAATTATAAGTCCGAACCCTATCCAGCCGAACACGGCACCTATGCCCTCCTGCCCGTCGACCACCATCATGGCAAGGCTGTTGAAGGTCTGTCCCAACATACCGCCGGCAAGGCCAAGGGCAAAAAGACGTATATAAGAAAGGACATCTCCCAGAAGACCGGATGCCATATTATAGGTATCCCAGATACCTACACCGATGTTCGCGAATATATTCCATCGCCATGTATTGAGGATATATATTCCAATGGCTCCTACTATACCTATTATAATGAATGCCAGTTTGGACACTTCGGCCGGTATAACGCTCAACAGGCTAAGCGTACCCATCACCACTCCACCTACAACGACAAGCCACCATCCCCATGCGCTTAACGACTCCTTGAAGCCGAAAAAGACAGTGTTATTAATGGCCTTCACCGTCATGGCTATCGAGATATGAACCACACCTATCGCAAGTGCCAGTATCATCTGCTTGTCATATGTGGAGCCGAACAGTTCGATGTTACCTGCAAAGATGAACTTCTTGAACTCCTCGGGCAGTCCGGTTCCCAAAAGGCTTATTCCAAAGAATGTACCAAGCAGGGCACCTATCACGGTGGTGAATATACCGAGTGTTATCACAAGGTTCATCATTCCGCGAAGTTCGTCCTTCATCTTTCTCTTCAGCAGGAATCCCAGCAATATGAGCACTAGACCGTAACCGGCATCACCCATACAGAATGCAAAGAAGAGTGAGAAGAAGGGTGCCACAATAGGTGTGGGGTCAAAATCGGTACCGCTGGGCATGCCATACATCTTTGTAAGCACCTCGTACATGCGTGTGAAGGCATTGTTCCTGAGCTTTACCGGAGCATTGTCGCCACGCTGAGCGTCACGCAGTTCGTAGAATGCACCTGTGGAGTCGAGCATCGACTTGAGCTCGGACAAGTTGTCCTCGGGAACCCATCCTTCGAGCAGTATAAGCTTGTCGCCTGACACCTTTTCACCGCCAAGAGCAACCTTCGAGAATTCAATCTCGTGCATCAATGTCTCATGGGCCGCACGAAGGGTGTTGAGGCACTCTTCGGCCATGCGTGCGAGCTCCTTATGGTACTCCTCAAGGCGTCTTTCGACATTCTCCTTTTCATTGTTCAATACCGACAAAGAAGCTGTCGGAAGCTTTGCATTCTCGGCGTCAAGTTCAAACTTTGTACCGGCATGGGTCACTGTCACAAAATACAGGCGTGCTGCATTCTCGGCAACGACAATGGCATTGTACTTGGTTTCCCACTCTTTGTCATATGCCTTTGTACCCGTAACGAAGAAGTCTATGGCATAGCCGGCCTTTTCCAGTTTACCGATGAGAGAGAAATCGAAGTCCCCCCACGGTTCCATGGCTGCAATATCTTTTTCAATGACTTGGAGAACTGTTCTCTCCTGTTCTATATTTGCGATTATGTTCTCATAACGTTCGAGCAGTTCTGACGATGCTGTAGTATCACCTGCCGGCAACAATGTACCGGACGCCATTGACTCAAGGCGCTTGATGGCACGTGTATAGCAGCCTGCAAGTGCCAGCTGACGTTCAACACCTGAATCGCCCAAGGCTCCTTTACCACGCTCGACGACATGCACTACCCCAATGTCGCGCAGACGCTGCAGAAATGCCGAATACTCCTTGTGATAGACAAGAAGCATGAGTTTTTTCATTCTGGTAATCATGCCGTCACCTCCTCTCTCTGTTCAAGCAAGGACTTGAGAATCTTCTGCGACGATTTCGACAGGTTCTCCTCGTCCTCCATGAAACGTTTAATCTTTCTTATAGCATCCTGATAACCCGGTATCTGCACTTTCTCGAAAAGATTGACCTTCTGTGTCGTCTTCTTTCGTGCATTCTCGAGCAGACGGAGCTTGCGGTCCAGCAAATCGCGGCGTATAGCAGTCATGGCCATATCCTTCAGCAGTTCTATACCGTCGGCGAACCACTTGGGAGAACTGAATAGGCTGAACGGGGCAACGGTAAAGCTGGCACTCTTAAGCTCGGGCACAAGTACGCCTGCCACTTTCCTGTCCTCGATGATGAGTTCGCCGGTCTTCACAAGTTCCGTATCGAACTCGGTCCATAGAGCAAACAGGGCGCGGTACTGCTCGAGCTGTGCAGCATAGGCCTCGTCATGCTTTTCCATATCCTCCTTGCAACGTTTTACCTCCATGCGCAACGCACTCTCCTTGCTCTTGATGATGGGAAGGGTGCGCACACGCATCTTGAGTTGCTTTTCGAGATGCTGGAGCGATGTCTTGTTATATTGAAATGCAATCATTATGCTTTTCTTCTATTCAAATACATTATACTTTACCCCAGTAAGTTTCGATGAATTCCTTGCGGATATTCACCTCCTCGGCCTTGAAGTGCTTTGCAAACAGGCCCCAAGTAACATTGAGCATCTCCTCGGTATTGAGGTTGACGTCGATGGCAAGGAGCTTGTCCGAGTACTCCTTCGCGAATGCAAGGGTACGCTTGTCATAATCGGTGAGGTCGAAGCCGTTCTCGAGCTTTGTCTTCGCATTGGCGGCATCGGCATATAGACGCACGGCTGCGTTCATAACCTGAGGATGGTCCTTGCGGGTCTTCTTTCCGGCAACAAGCTGTTTCAAGCGCGAGAGTGAACGGAACGGGTCTACAATGACCTTACCTATATCGCTGTCGCGGCGCAGGAAGAGCTGGCCCTCGGTGATGTAACCGGTATTGTCGGGCACAGCGTGTGTAATGTCGCCGCCTGACAAAGTGGTAACGGCAATGATGGTGATTGAGCCGCCGGCAGGGAACTGAACAGCCTTCTCATAGATTTTTGCAAGGTCGGAATAGAGCGAACCGGGCATTGAGTCCTTCGACGGAATCTGGTCCATACGGTTCGACACGATTGAAAGCGCGTCGGCGTACATGGTCATGTCTGTAAGGAGCACAAGTACCTTCTGGTTCTTTTCCACAGCGAAGTACTCGGCAGCGGTCAATGCCATATCAGGGATGAGCAGACGCTCTACTGCAGGGTCCTCTGTCGTGTTCATGAACGAGATGATGCGGTCAAGGGCACCAGCGTTCGAGAAGAGGTTTTTGAAGTAGAGGTAGTCGTCGTTTGTCATACCCATACCGCCGAGGATAATCTTGTCAGTCTGGGCACGCATGGCCACGTTGGCCATAACCTGGTTGTATGGCTGGTCGGGGTCGGCGAAGAACGGTATCTTCTGGCCGGTCACCAGCGTATTGTTAAGGTCGATACCTGCAATACCGGTAGCAATAAGCTCGGACGGCTGCTTGCGGCGTACGGGATTAACCGATGGGCCACCGATTTCGACCTCTACACCTTCTACTGCAGGACCACCGTCGATGGGGTCACCGTATGCGTTGAAGAAACGTCCTGCAAGCTGGTCACTCACCTTGAGTGACGGAGCCTTACCCATGAACACGACCTCGGCATCGGTAGGGATACCGCCCGTACCCTCGAACACCTGCAGTGTAACTTCATCGCCCATTATCTTCACAACCTGGGCAAGCTTGCCGTTTACCGTGGCAAGCTCATCGTAGCCGACACCTGTCGCCTTGAGCGAACAGGTAGCCTTGGTAATGGAGTTTATCTTTGTATATATTTTCTGGAATGCTTCTGTAGCCATAATTGTAATATTAATCGTTAGCAACCTGCCTTGTCGCGAGCAACTCTGTAAGTTCGGCATAGTATGAACTGTACTTGTCGCTCTTGTATTCTGAGTAGTTCATCTGCTTGCAGAGGTTAATCACCTTCTTGAAGAAGCTTGACACGTCCTCGAAGTCCTCGAACTTGTATTCGGCACGGCACATGCCTGTTATCATATTCAGAATATCCTGCTGACGCTCGAGCGGAGTAACAGCATCGATATCATCGAACGCGTCCTGCTGGAGAACAACGAAGTCGATAAGTTCGGCCTTCCAGAATGTAACGTGATACTCAACCGGCACACCGTCGTCACCAAGGATGTTTATCTGCTCGGCAATTTCCTTACCACGCAGAAGGCGTGTCTTGGCCTCGTTGACCATTTCGAGCCACCCCTCGCCGGTGATGCCGCTTATATAATCGGCAAACTCGGGATACTCGATGTACTTCGAATATGAGTCGATGGGGTTCACTGCAGGGTAACGTTTCTTGTCGGCACGGTCCTGCTCAAGAGCATAGAAACAGCGTGCAACCTTCTTGGTATTCTCGGTAACAGGCTCCTTGAGGTTACCGCCGGCAGGTGACACGGTTCCGATGAATGTGATTGAACCTGCCTCGCCGTTGTTGAGGTATACATATCCTGCACGGCTGTAGAAGTTGGCAATTATCGATGAAATATCCATAGGGAACGCATCGGGGCCTGGAAGTTCCTCCATACGGTTCGACATCTCACGGAGAGCCTGCGCCCAACGTGATGTAGAGTCGGCCATGAGCAGAACTCTCAATCCCATCGCACGATAATACTCGGCAATGGTCATGGCTGTATATACCGATGCCTCACGCGCCGCAACCGGCATGTTCGATGTATTGGCAATGATGATTGTACGCTCCATGAGCTTGCGGCCGGTATGCGGGTCGACAAGTTCGGGGAATTCGGTAAAGATTTCCACTACCTCATTGGCACGCTCACCACAGGCTGCAATGATTACTATGTCGGCCTCGGCCTGCTTTGATATTGCATGCTGCAACACGGTCTTGCCTGTTCCGAAGGGGCCGGGAATGAAGCCCGTACCGCCCTCTACAATCGGGTTAAGCGTATCGATTGTACGCACGCCTGTCTCGAGCAGTTTGAATGGACGCGGTTTCTCCCTGTAGTCGGTCATGGCTACACGTACCGGCCATTTCTGTATCATATCCAGTTCCTTCTCCTCGCCGTCGGCATTTGCTATCACGGCAATCTTGTCGGTAATCCTGTAGTCACCGGCAGCAACGATGGACTTTACTGTCCACTCGCCCTCGATACCGAAGGGAGCCATTATCTTCAACTGTTGGTGGTTCTCCTCTACACTACCCAACCAGCCGGCAGCCTTTACTGTATCACCGGCCTTTACGAGAGGCTCAAAATGCCATACCTTCTCCTCGTCGAGGGGATTGGTGTAGTCACCGCGCTTGAGAAAAACGCCCTCCATCTTGTCAAGGTCGTTCTGCAAGCCGTCATAATTCTTTGACAGCATACCCGGTGCAAGCGAAACTTCGAGCATGTGGCCGGTAAACTCGGCCTCCTCGCCAATCCTCAGACGGCGTGTACTCTCGAACACCTGAACATACACCTTGGCACCATTGATCTTGATGACCTCGGCCATCAAACTGTCACCACCGGTCTTTATATAGCAAATCTCGTTCTGCGCTACCGGGCCGTCAACGGCCAGAAGCACCATGTTCGCTATGACACCGGTTACTTTTCCTTTTGTCGCCATATCTATATATTTTATTTATTCTTTCTTTGCTGAATTGAGGTCGGCACCCCCTTTGAGGTTGTTTATCATAGTATTGTAGCGCTGCATACCCTTGTCGGCATCCAATGCGGACCAACGCTCGACGATACCCACCTTTACCAAAAAGACAAACAGCCTTTCAACAGTAAAGTAATTGAATACGGAGTTGTCGTCGAGCCACTTCCAGCGAAGTTCGTCGAGCTTACGCTCACGCTCGAGAAGATTGCTCTCCTCGCTTATGCGCTGTACGATCTCAAGATAGTCAAGAGTTCCAGTAAGTCCGAAATCGCGCGCGCCTGATGTGCGCAACGCCTCGGCAACCTCACCGTCGCCTACAACAGCATCGGCCACACTCATCTTGTACTTGCGTGCAGCCATTGCTACAAGAATATTGTTTACATTGCGGTTAAACTCGAACCACGACGATACAAAACTGTTCGCCGAACGCGATGCATATTCATAATAGCGCGAAGCCAACACATCGTCCCAGAGAATCCTCTCCTGGCCTTCATTCCCGAAATAGTATTCAAGGAAACCGTAAAGGTATGCGGGAACGTTACCAGGCTGTGCATCACCGTTCTTTGCCGACGATATGATTTCCTTGAGTTCGTCCGCAGTGAAGCAGCCGGCATCGGCAATTACCGCATCCTCGCCCTTACGCAGGAGTTCAAGGAGATTGGCATTGTCCCTCGAGAGGAACAACAAATCGACAAATGAAGCATCCTCACTTGTCAATGCCGGATAGAGTTCGTCCTTGAAGCGGTTTGTTGAATACTGCAGTTTGCTGCCGTCGAACGATATGTCGGGCAGCCCTGCAACCTGACAATAATAGTTGCCCATCGATTATGAGAATAGGAGTTCTACCATCTGGGGACGGAAGAATGCCTTGAAGTAGGCCTCGAACTCCCCTTCGCCGAAATTAACCTTGTATGAGCCGTCGGCCGGAGCAATGGAGAACGATGTCTTGATTCCATTCACCTGCTTTATCTCAACTCCCTTGTCAAGAAGGTTCTTCGCGTTCTTGGCAAAATAAGACTTGAGTTCTGCAGCTTCCTGAGCCGATATGACGATAGGTTCATCGGCACTCCAACGCTCTGCAATCTTTACAAGAAGAGCCTTCATGGTGTCACCTGCAAGGGCATCCTTTACTGCAGCCTTCACAATAGTATCTGTTACGATTGTTGCAGCCTCGGACTTGATGGCACCTACAGCTTGTGCTCCGTATAGCTTAATCTCGGAACGGGTATTGGCATCAAGTTCTGCAGCAGCCTTCCTTGCTGCGGCCATGATGGTTTCTGCCTCAGCCTGAGCCTCCTTTACAATGGCAACAGCCTTGGCCTTGGCCTCTTCAACGATACGTTCCGCCTCGGCCTGTCCTTTCTCAACACCCTCGGCATAAATCTTCTCGGTCAATTCCTGAATCTTATTTTCCATATATATATGATTTTAATATTCTGCAATGCAAAATAACCGCATTAATAACAAACACAATGGTCCTAAAACACATTGCGTTTGGCTCAAATCAACGCGTATTTTGTTTATTTTACAAAAATAGCATTTTTTATTCAAATAATGTCACCAAACAGCGAAGAGATTTAGAAGCTGTTTAAAATTTATTTCGCGATTGTTCGAGAATTGTTTTTAAACAGATTGCACTACCGTAAATGCATGGAACAGCGTGCTATTTTCAATCATCGTTCCACGAGCCATTGCCGATGGTTATACAGGGTCGTACCCAATTGCAGACAGCATTGGCAAGAACACTTTTTTACAAAAAAAGAGGTAATAATATAGCAGTTGACCCACATACCAAAAACGCGTTGATGTCATATCGAACGAACGTGAGATATCTCGTATATTGTTGCTAGAGATCCCTCGTCGCTTTGCTCTGTCGGGATGAACATTGCTGGGTCAACATCTATATTATTGCT